>DATBBY010000134.1:0-33485 GCA_036270765.1 Candidatus Acidiferrum sp. | reverse complement strand
AAAAAGCAGATTGCAGTTCGCTCAACTTTACGAGCCCGCACCTGCTTCACTTCGTAGAAAGATTGTGGGGCAACTCCAGACCGCAGCCCCCACTACAGTCGTGGTAAAGCCGATCTTTTGGCATAGGTGGCAGGGGCTCGCGGCCGCCTCCGCACTGCTGCTAGTCGCCCTCCTGGCTTGGAGAATCAGTCCTGAGTTTCGTACCGACGACTATCAAGCAGAGTTCGCCGCCGAAATTGTGGACGCGCATATGCACTCCCTGCAGCTTGGACACATCACTGGTATCGCTTCCAATGATGAGAGTGCGGTGAAGCAGTGGATCGAAGGGAAAGTTAATTTTGTTTTACCGGTCCGCGATTTCGCGAACGACGGTTTTGCTTTGCAAGGCGGGCGCCTCGACGTTATCGAAGGCCGCCCCGTCGCTGCGCTGGTGTACGCTCGTCGAGGAAATCTAATCAATGTATTCATCTGGCCCACTCCGGAGTCAGACGCTTCACCCCAAGCGGGATCTCGCCAAGGCTATCAATGGATCGATTGGCGCAAGGGCCAACTGAATTTCTGCGCTGTTTCCGATGCCGATCCCACCGACCTTGAGCAACTCCGCCAGTTGATCATTGGAGAGTTCCAGCTCTTGGCGTCCGCGTCATAGACGTACCCTTCAACGGTATTTATGCTGCGCAATTCAAGTTTGCGAATTTGACTGAGATGAGTTGGGGTCCAGATCGGCATCACCTAGCCATCTGGAATAGAACGCCTCAAGTACAAGTAGTAAGAAATGACGGATGTGTGAATGGCGAACGCATCCGAGAGCGTGAAACGATTGGGATTCGAAGCGCGATCCACGCGCAGTGTTCGACAAATCAAAACCAGATTGGATTACGTGTACGGAAGGATCGACAATGTATAAAACCATAATTGTGGTATGGCTGGCACTACTTGTACTGGCCTTGTATGTATTCACATCGGTGACTCGCATCATTGAAAAACGCAGGCCAACGCCTCCATCACACAGTGCGCAGAAGAAAACTTCTGCTTCATAGACAGCGAGCGGTTTTCTGTTTTTGAAAGAACAAGACGATCAGCTTTAACACCGGTCGGACTGGGAATTCGTTATGAACGTGTTTCGGGAAATAGACTGCAAGCAGGCCAGCCTGGTCCCCGCCCTTATCTTTTGCTTAGGCATATTCATCCCATCGTCGCCGTTGGAGGCGCAGTCAAATAAAACATTAACCTCCGGCCCGGCTAAACAGGCAATTGTGGACAGCAGCATTGATCCGCTTCAGCAGATAAGCAAATCCATGCAGACGCTCTCGAAACGGGTGAGCCCCAGCGTCGTGCAGATTTTTAGTACTGCGTACTCTCTGGAGAGCGACCGCGAGCACCGCAACACCCGATTTGTTGTCGCGCGGACTGATCTCCGGATCGGGCATCATCATTGCCTCCGATGGATGGGTTGTAACGAACGCGCACGTGGTTCAAGGAGCGGGGCGAATTCGCATCCGTCTTAGTGAGGAAGCCGCAGCATCCGCTCTTCGGGACGGAAAATCACGCTATGCGTTATTTGAGGCTCAACTGCAAGCCGCAGATCGGGATACCGATCTCGCGCTGCTAAAAATCGATGCAACCAATTTGCCCGCGCTGGAATTTGCTGATTCCAGCGACCTGAAGCAGGGGCAATTGGTGTTGGCTTTTGGCAGTCCCCTGGGCCTTGATAATTCCGTAAGCATGGGCGTTGTGAGTTCCATCGCCAGAAAGCTTGATCCAGACAGTCCGACGATCTACGTGCAGACCGATGCAGCGATAAATCCAGGTAATAGTGGCGGACCGCTTGTGGATACCAGCGGCCGCGTAGTCGGCATTAATACACTTATTCTTACCCAGTCAGGTGGCAATGAAGGAATCGGATTGGCCATTCCCAGCAACGTGGTGCGAAGTGTCTACAATCAGGTTCGAAATGATGGCCACGTTCACCATCATCAAATAGGTGTATCGGCGCGAAATATCACCCCCGCATTGGCATCGGGACTCGGTCTGGATCGCGAAGACGGCGTCGTGATTGAAGATGTGATCCCGTTGAGTCCCGCCGACCTGGTTGGTCTAATGCCAGGCGACATTGTTTTATCTGTGAACCAGAAGCGCGTTCAAAATATCCATCAATTCGCTCTTGGTTTGTATTCTCTAGCCATCGGTCAAAACGCGAGACTTGAAATTCAGCGCGGCAAACAGACCGCCTTTTACGAAGTGCCACTAATCGAAAAACAGGATGTGCAAGGACGGCTTGCTGACCTGGTTACAACAGAACAGAGCAAAGTTCCGCAACTTGGAATCCTGGCGCTCACCCTCGATGACAAACTTCGGTCGATGCTTCCCCAGCTTCGAACTCGATTTGGAGTTGTCGTCGCTGGCAAAGAATCTGAGGGTGGTTATTTGGGTGAGAGTACGCTCCCAGGTGACGTAATCTACGCCGTGAGCGGAAAGTTCGTGGACACCATCGAATCCCTCCGTTCAGCGTTGGATGACCTCAACACCGCCGACGCCATAGTATTGCAAGTGGAGCGACAGGGTAGCTTGCACTATATCGTCCTCGAAACAGATAAATGAGCTGCTTCACAGACCTCCCTCACGATTGCGGTCTGTAGAAAGCTCAACACTGTGGACTGGCCACCTGGCAGCAACACGTGAAATGTCCCGTAACATGCCGTCGTGATCAGCACGGTCGCAGGTCACATCATACCGACGCCTGCAACGTGACGACCAAGCATTAAGCGAGTCGTCACGTTCTGCGCCGCAGCGCGGCATTTACAGCGAGTTAAGGAAAGTACGCAGTTGTTGTTTCTGCGCCGGAGACAGATGATCGAAGCGTCTTTCCACCTGCTCGGCTTCGCCCTGGTGCCGCTCGATGGCATCGTCCAGAGTTAGAGACTTGAGGTCGTGCATGTATCGAGGCCTCATCCGTAATCCCCAAAGTGCCGCGGTGCGCAGTTTGTTGGCGGTATCCGCCGGTCCGGCTTGCACGATGCCATCGCCGGTCTCAATGTCGTGCAGTAAAAAGTCGCTGAAAGGATGAATAATCTTGTTTCCCAAAGCATCCGGCACAGTGAATGCGCCGCCATTTATCACCGTTCCGGTTGGAGCCGTGGTGATGTTCTCCACATGACAGGTGTTGCACTGAATCTTCTCAAATATAGCTTGCCCTGCCGACGCGTCCGCCGTCGCCGCCAGCTTGGCATCACGCGGCGGCACTTTCGTGCCGCGAACGAACTGAGCAAAGTGGTCAATATCCGCTAGCCCGAGCTCATCAGGAACATCTTCCGGGTCCTTAGTCGTCTTTCCGATTGTAGTTGTGTCCTTGGGTCGCAACCGGTTGGTCACTCCCATTTCATTCAAATAGGCATCTCCGATGAAGGAAAGCAAGCTGCTGTGCTGGTCCTTCCAACCGAACCGGCCCACGCGATTTTGACCTGGCGCTTCCAGCACAGGAACTTCAATGGCCTCACCGTGAATTCTTCCTTCACTCAGCTCCAGCTGATTCTGGGCGATGGCTTTGAAGGTGTTATCGTCAATCGCTTCGACGAAGCCGTCTCCCAAAGTGTTAAGTGCGGCCCTCAGCGCCCGGATATTTTCCGTATTGGGTATATGCTCCTGGGCTTCGGGCACCACGGCACGGTCGTTGATGATTGACCGCCCGGCGATACTGCTGGCGCCGTCATCAATCAGTACGGTGGGGTTCACAAAATTGCCGTTGGCATCAGTGTGACCCACGCGCAACTCTGTGAATTGGCTCGCACCGCCGCTTACCGGATTCTGATGGCATTCCGCACATGCTCTCCCGTTGTACACCGGTCCGAGTCCCGTGCTTACATCGTGGACACGCTCATAATTTTCCTGGTCGAGAGCAAAAGTGTCGCCAGATGGCTCTATGAGTCCATTATTCTTACTCTGGGAGCCGGCATTCTGGGCCAGTGTCGGAGTGTCGAAACCCGCTGGAGCTTCGGTCGCGGATTGTTGAGCAATCCCAGTGAGTCCCTAAACCGCCACGCCCAGCAACAACACACCAATCGAGATGAGTCTATGGGTCATTAACTGTTCTCCTGCAAATTTTGATTCGTCGACTACCTTTCCACGCACCCGATTGAAAAGTTATCCGTACCGGTGTGTAGACCCGCGAGCGTGCAGTTCTATTCCCAGTTGAATTGTTAAAATCGCGTGACAGCGAGGATGCACAAAAACTTGGAACGAATACTCGTCAAACCGCGGAACGCTCGTAGGACCTGCGGCCACACTTAAAAAGGACGGCAGTCCAATCATTCTGATTGGCTCTCGGGAATATTCCCGCCTGTGTCGCGGTCTAGGGGGTGACGGGCCTTACGGGCGTAGTGTTTCAACGTCCGCCGGCCCTCCAATAAAGAAGAACTGGAGCGGAATATCACCCTTATGGCTAAGCATTTGATGAATCTAATGCTGCTGTTGTGCGCAACTATCTGTGTATTCGGAATCAGTACTTACGGAGCGTCGACGGACGATGAGTCTCAAGTTTCCAAAAACTCCGCGGTTAACCCGGTTGTGACCTGGAATGCAACGCTTCTCGTTATCGTCCGCACGCCTGGGGCCCAGCCAAAAACCATCCACCCGACCCGCAGCTTTGCAATCATGCATGCCGCGATATACGATGCCGTGAACGCGATCGACAAAACACACGAACCTTACTTGGTTCGCCTCCGAGACGTTTCCCGTTCCGCTTCTCAAGACGCGGCCACCTCATCCGCCGCGCACGAAGTTCTTGTAGCGTTGTACCCCAGCTTCCAAGCAACCTTGGATAACCAACTTAAACAATCTTTGGCGTTGGTTCCTGATGGACCCGACAAAACCGAAGGCATCACGATTGGAAAGACGGTGGCAGATCAAATCCTCGCAGCCCGCGCAAACGATGGATCCAATGCACAACCAGTCCCCTTTGTCTTCGGCAACGCGCCCGGAGATTTTCAGTCGACGCCACCGAATCTCCCCTCACCCCAATTCACGAATTGGTCGCATGTCACGCCTTTCGCTCTTGAGAGCGCGAGTCAGTTTCGTCTTGGACCTCCGCCCGCATTGACCAGTAATGTCTACACCGATGATTTCAATGAAGTGAAGTCGCTCGGCATCGTCCACAGCACCACTGCCACTTCCGACCAGTCCTTGACTGGCACTTTTTGGAACGGGGCCATCCAAAATTATTGGAACGAAATTACGCAAACCGCCACAATTGGACATAATTTGAACACTGCGCGAGCCGCTCGTTTATTTGCGCTGCTAAACCTCAGTTTTGCCGATAGCGTCATCGCTTTCTACGACACCAAATACACCTATGACTTCTGGCGACCAGTCACGGCTATTCGGGCAGCCGCATCGGACGGAAACCCCGGAACGTTAGCTGACCCCAACTGGCTCCCGGAGGTCGGCAACACCACGCCGGATCCATCTTATCCAGGCGCTCACGCGGTCATCAGCGCAGCCGGCGCGTCAGTGCTGAATTCCTTCTTCGGAAAGAAAGACTTTGACTTCGTTGTTACCTCGGAAGTTCTCCCGGGAGTAACTCGCTCCTTCACTAATTTCTCTGCCGCCAATAAAGAAGCCACGTCAAGCAGAATTTTTGCTGGCGTCCATTTCCGCACTGATCTGACCGGCGGCAATCGCATGGGCAGCGAGGTAGCTGACTTTGTCGTGGACAACTTCCTGACCCCTGTTCACGGGAGAGACGGTTCCGACGACAATAGATAATTCAAGGTGAAGATTATTTCTTTGCCGCGGGCGGCTAAATCTTCCTTGCAAACAAACCGGATTACGCAGGCGCTGTACTTAGTGCGGCGCCTGCTCTGCGGCAAATCGACCGATCAGTACTCGTCACAGGCGAGCGACTGCGGTCACCATTAAAGCGAACGGTATAGCGAAATGAATTGGACAGTGCCGATGGGCTGTTTCAAACATCGGCCATGGTCTGGAAGAGCGGCAAGGTTTGGCACAATGCTAGACCGGTCTTGATGTTGCCCCGACATGCCTCCCGCGCCAATTTCGAAACTCGTACCGCGCATCGAGGCGCCATTCTCGGTGGATATGTTTCAAATCAATGATGAAGCGATAACAAGAGTGTTCACTGTTGTTGTGTAAAGATAAGATGGCGGGGAATATTTCGATTGCAATGTAACAGTGCAATGACATCAATGAATTCATTCACTATAGAAATGGGTTTTCAGGGTTTTGCAGGATGACGACGCCGGTACTGGGGCTAAAAGTATTGCGATGGCCAGCGGTAGTCTTTTTTATAGCATCGATGTGCCAAAGGCCGCTTGTGGCTCAGGAACAGGGTCAAGATGGTCAAGACCAAGGCAGCACGCTTCGCGTAAACGTGAATCTGGTGTTGTTGGACGCCACGGTAAAGACCAAAGCCGGGCGTATCATGGGCGATTTAAAAAAAGAGGACTTCGAAGTTCGCGAGGATGGCGTCCCGCAGAAACTGGAGATTTTTGGACGGGACGAGCTCCCATTAGAGGTTGCGCTGGTATTGGATTTGAGTGACTCGATTGGTCCCTTCATGGGACCTTTGCGCGAGGCGGCAACGACTGCTTTGGGCGCGCTGAAACCGGAAGATCAGGTGGCGCTGTTTACTTTTGCCACCGAGGCGGAATTGCGCGTGCCGTTCACCAACGACAAAACCAAGATTGCCGAGCAATTCGGCGGCTTCAAAATCGGCGGAGCCACCAATATCAACGACGGTATTTTTGTGGCGGCGAAGTATCTGCTTGGCGCGCCTCCCAAGGGCCGCCGGGTCATTATTTTGATCAGCGATGATGTGGGCACGGACGCGGGCGGACAGGGTACCCACGACATCGTGACGGAATCGATTGCCTCAGATGCGGTTTTGTACAACTTGAAAATACCGGGATACAACCCGGCGTCGACGTTATTCTATGCCGCCATGGTTCCCGGGTTGGTGAATATACGCAAAGTGATGGACCAGACCGGTGGAGAAATGTTTGACGTCAAAGATGTGGGCAACCTGGATGCGAAGTTTCACGCGCTGATTGAGCGGATCAAGACGCGCTACACCCTGGGGTATTACACGCAGGCGAACGGAGCTACAGGCAAACCTCACAAGCTCGAGGTGCGTCTGAAATCACCGTTTGGGAAGAAGGGCCATGATTACGTGATCTTGGCGAAAAACGGCTACTACGTTCACTAATCGTTCGATTTGCGATAGAAGGTTCCGCTTCACAGACCCGCACACCATTTCCGCACGGTGGCATGGTGGACAGCCCACGCTTTCCAGACCGATTCAGCCCAAGCTCTTACACGTTTCTCGTGCTCTTCGCTTGAAGCGGATTGCAAGACTTCCAGGACGCTCGACGTGCCGGTCATTGAGGGCGGTTCGAGCCAATCGCAGCGGTCCTTAAACTTGGTAATTGCAGGCATGGCCTTGTTGGCCCTCTCTATCGACCACCCGGCTTCCAGCAGAAGGTACAAACGCGAGAGATGCAACCCGACTGATCTTCTGGCGGCCGGCACGTTCACCCCTGGATGCTGCACCGCATAGGTATCCACTGTGAGCCGGTGAAGCCGCGTAAGTCCATAGTCGCTGTACTCTCGCGCCAGGACTTCGCCGTAGGCCGCCCAACAGCCTGGCGACGACAGCATGTATTCATGCGTCGGGCCGTCGATCTGGGTGAACTCCGCGTGACATCCTATGCAACGGATAGTTGAAGATTTTAGGTGCTTCGCCCGCGGACGTACACCGCTTTCGGCTTCCGCGAGACTCACTGATTTACTGCCAAAGATCCAGAGTGAATTCCGAGATTTTTCTATAAGCAGCCACCAGCGATGGCCAGAAGACCAAGGTCTTAAAGCAATACAATTACCAGCGGTGTAGCGTGCAAAACATAATGCACGGGTAATTGCAGAGGGGAGAAGCCAAACTGCCAATCAGAGAACCCATTCCCGGAATGGGAAGACCACTAATCGCGAAGAACAGCCGCCAAAAGGCGACGTGATGGCGCGTGGCTTACAGTCAATTTTTCTGGTATCTCATTAAAACGACAAAACTTAGAAGAAGCGAACTAAAGGTTGTCATTCACACAGTGGTGGTACAGAATAACCCATCCCATTACCGACAGGGCCGTAATGGCGGCAGCATTGCGGACTCACAGTGGGCGCTGTGGGTCGCATCCCATCGTCAAGCGGTTTGACGGCGTTAGGACGCTGCTCTTGGGGCTGGATCTCGCATGACTAACCTGGTAGACCGGCAATCTCCGCGAAAACGATTTGAGAACCTCCTCTACGTTGAAGTAGAGCCAGGCAATGGCGGTATGGTTCTCAATTTGTCGGAACACGGATTTGGTTTCCGTGCGGTGAAACGTGTGCGCCCAAAAACAGATGTGAAGTTCGCATTCAATCTGGACGAAAAGCGACGAGTTGGGGGACAGGGCCGCATTGAATGGTCCGATAAAGAGGGCCGCGTTGCTGGGGTGCAGTTTACCGACGTGTCCGATGAGTTTCGGAGTGAGATGCGTAACTGGATGGCCAACGCCATCGAATATCCGATGCAAAGCGAAGGTTCTGGCAGTAGCAAGCCTGCTAGAAGTTCTATACCTACGGCGATGCCCGCAACGAACGGCCAAAGTTACTCCGCCTCCGAATCATCTGGATTCGCGGAAGCATCGCCATCGACTAATGGCCGCGACCGCGCCGCCTACCCCCACGCGGCAAAATCCGTGCGATCTATAACCTCGGCTCACTCCGCTGTTGCTTTTCCCTTAATGCCTGATGTGTCAGAAGAGCCCGCTCCATCAGAAACCTCAAACAGGAGTAGTGGTGGTGGAACGTGGGCTTCCCTGCCCCCGGCCGCCGGCGTAGAAAGAAAACCGACTCCGCCTGGCCCACGACTAGCGGCCCAGACCGGGCCGGATTTTTCTGCTGCCACCGCTTATAAGCTCGATTCCAGGGAGCACCAGCAAGAGCACCGGGACGTGGAGGAAGGCGATTTCTCAGGGGAATTTGAGCTGGCCGAGGAATCGAATGCCTCCTCGGAGTTGGCCACCCAGGCCGAGAAACTATCCCGGCAGGATCGTGAAGATCCACTGGTCGCGCTGGAAGATCGCACGGCGCGGGCGCTTAATGAGCATGCGCAGGCCCTGCTTCAACACTTTCAACATGAAGAGCAGCGCACACTGGCGGCATTTCGCGAGGCCACAGCGCGGGTGTTACGCGATTCGGAGCGGCAGTTGTTTCCCATCCGCGAATCCGTCCAGGCACAGATGAAAAGCTTGGAATCGGCGGTGGCCTCCGCGGGCGCGTCCGTGAAGGTGCTGGATCGATATCCGTCACTGCTGGAGCGGGCGCAACAGCAGGCGCTCGATCGCTTCCAGACGCAGGTTCAGGAAATTCTGCACGCGCACGTCATGGAGTTACGGCGGCGTTCTGAAACGGTGTTCGAGCAATTCAACGCGCAAGCCAACAGTGCGGGATTGCTGCCTGGCAGGATAAAAACCTCTTCCGGAGTTATTGTTACCGCAGTGCTGGTGATGCTGCTGATTGGACTTTTTGTCTTTCGGCGTGAAGCTGCGGGCGGATTCATCTGGTTGGGCCACCAGATGGTGGAGCCTGCTCCAGCTTCGGAGCAGGCCAAGACTAACCCTGCGCCGGTGACCAAGCCGCCGGTTCAAGACGCCGCAAACCCACCCGTCCAGGCCGCGAAGCCACAGGCTGAAACTACGCTTGCGGAAGAACCGAAAACCGCCCCAACCGATGACGCGTCGAATCCTGAAGAAGTGGCTCCAAAAGAACCGGCACCCAAAGAACCGACGCCGCGGTTACAAAACGTAAAATCTTTGTGGGATCAAGTTGCCAAAGGCAATGTGACCGCCATGCTTACTCTGGGAAATATGTATTTCACCGGCCACGGAGTCACGAGGAATTGTTATCAGGCACGCCGTCTCTTCGCCGCTGCAACCAGGAAAGGCAGCCTGGAAGGCAAACAAAGGTTGGCGGAACTGGACCGGAGCACCTGTCTATAGTTACGCCAGCCTTCCACTTCGCCGGAGCAACCAATTCGCTCTTCTTTCCCGACGCTGGTCTTCCACGGGCTTGCCGCGAATAGCGCCGCGTCATACACTCTTCGACATCCTACCGAGCTTGCGAGGACAGAATTGTGACCACTCCGGTAACTTCAGCACCAGCGGCGTCGGGCGCCGCAAAATCACGCAGTCAGGAAATCGTCGCCAAACACAAAGAATTCCTTTGGCCCTCGGTCACCAACTACTTTGAACAGCCGCTGGTGGCCGATCGCGGTGAGATGCAACATATCTGGGATCTCGACGGGAACAAGTATCTGGACTTTTTTGGCGGCATCCTCACGGTTTCCGTGGGGCATTGCAATCCGAAGATCACCTCGAAAGTGAATGCGCAGGTCAATCGCCTGCAACACACTTCCACGCTTTATCCGAACGAGCACATCGTGGCGCTGGCGGAAAAAATCGCGCAGATCACGCCGGGCAACCTGCAACAAAGCTTCTTTACCAGCTCTGGCA
The DNA here is from genome assembly GCA_036270765.1 of Candidatus Acidiferrum sp. Classification (GTDB taxonomy): domain Bacteria; phylum Acidobacteriota; class Terriglobia; order Acidiferrales; family UBA7541; genus Acidiferrum. Next base: position 22,926 of record DATBBY010000134.1, on the reverse strand, counting down.
GTGAAGCCAACGAAGCGGCCATTTTACTGGCGCGCATGTCGACCGGCAGCTACGACGTGGTGGCCCTGCGTCACGCTTACTCAGGCGGGTCAAGTCTCACGAAAGCAATGACTGCGCACGCGCCGTATCGCCGGGCCGGTGTGATCAGTGTGGGGATCTCTCACGCCGTCAACCCTTACTGCTATCGTTGCCCGCTGCATTTGACTTATCCCGATTGCGGCGTGGCGTGCGCGGGCGATGTGGAGAATCTGATTCAGACCGGCACGAGCGGCCATATCGCGGCGTTCATCGCCGAGCCCATTCAGGGAGTCGGTGGATTTATCACTGCGCCGCCGGAATATTTCAAAATCGTTTTCAATATTGTTAAAAAATATGGCGCTCTTTACATTTCCGATGAAGTGCAAACCGGATGGGGCCGCACCGGGAAAAAGTGGTTCGGCATTGAACATTGGGAAGTGACTCCGGACATTATTACCAGCGCCAAGGGGATGGCGAACGGTGTTCCGATAGGGCTTACGGTGACTACGCCGGAGATCGCGGGCGGCTATCAGGGCGGCAACATCGCGACGTTCGGCGGCAATCCGGTCGCCAGCGTGGCGGCACGCGCGACCATCGAACTCATCGAGGAAGACGGTTTGCGCGAAAACGCGGATGTCGTGGGCAAATATTTCCGCGGCAAGCTGGAGGAATTGCAATCCAAATACGCGCTGATCGGCGACGTGCGCGGCATGGGGCTGATGCAGGCGCTGGAGTTGGTAAAGGACCGCAAAACCAAAGAGCCCGCGCCGGAAGCTACCAACATGGTCATGGAGCGCGCGCGTCACAATGGCTTGCTAATCGGGAAAGGCGGGCTGTACGGCAATACCCTGCGGCTCGCGCCCATGCTGAATACCACCAAGGGCGATGTGGATGACGCAATCCAACTGCTCGATAAATCGTTCAGCGAAGTAAAGGCGAGCTAGTGTGGTCATCGACCTTCGCGAATCAGGTGAAGAAGGGCGCCAGCCTTGGCATAAATCGCGCGGCGCGACGCGCATCGCGATTTAATGAACGTCGATCTTGCGTGATGCGTTCGGTATTTCTTTCGCTGTTGATCGTACTTTTCTCTTATCCTGCGCGGCCTCAAACCGGCGAAGCCAGCAAGCCGGTCGAATGGAAATCCGTGTCATTCGCCATCGTGCGCTTCAATGACGAAGCTCCGGCATCTTGGAATATTTATCACACCTCCAAGCGTGGTGTGTTGCTGGTGAAACTTTGGAAGCGCTATTTGCTGGTCAATGTCCCAGAGCATCAAGTTTTCGACATCGATCCACGCACTGTGAAACCACAAGGCGACGGCGTACAGTGGTCTACTTCCGATATGCCTGCGGAACCGCTGGAAATCATGGAGTGGAAGGATCGTAACGTTGGCCCGGTGGAACGCCTGCGCTTCCGGCTCGGCAAGGACGGGCATATCCTGGAACTGCAAATCCCGTTACTTCCCGGCGGTAAACCCGCCTATTAAGACCTCACTAGTCAGCAACAAATTTCAAGGAGCCTTTTAAATTCATGAGGAAGAAGCTGGATTGCTGGGCTCGGACTATTTCGCGCATTATCCGACGGTCAATATACTGAAGACTCGCAGCGTCCAACGTGGAATAAGGGAGATCTTTTTGGTAAGCACTGACAGTCATCAGGCGAACTAATAGTCGCAGCGGAAAAATTGCCGAGTAGTGTCTCGGGACAGACAATTTTCCCAGATAAATGAACGGACGTCAGGAGGAGGCCGCGTATGTGGCAACTGACGGTTGCGGTGCTGATACTTGGTATTGTCATGGCGGCGCTGAAACTTCAAACAAAGGAACAGACATGGAAACCGCTGACAACGTTTCGATACCGGAAATGACGGAAGCAATCTCTGCGCGGCTGGTCGCTCAGTGGGAGGGCTGGAAGAACCATGATCCGGCTCCCAATGGTGCGATCATCGACGACGACTTCCATTCTTTCTGGCCCGATGGCTCTCGCCACGTCGGAAGGCCCACGGTCCAACAGATGTCCGAGCAATCCATAACAGCGTACAAACTGTCAGAGTTGCGGGTCGTGCCCGTTGGACAGGATGCCGCGCTGGTCACGTACTTCGCCGATATCCAAACTCCTGGAAACGACGCTGAGTTTCACATGGCAGTGGGAGAGTCCTGGGCGAAGCGTGATGGTCGTTGGCTGATCCATGCTTACTCTGGCACCCTAATGAAATAGGTTATCCCGCTGCAATCATCACGTTAGTTTCAATCCTCAGCAGGAAATTATCGGCGGTAAATTCCGTAAAACCAGGCGATGCCCAGCGCGCCTGGCGCTACGCCGACGACCACGGCGTCACCATCATGGAAACGATCGTAATCGTCAACGTCCACCGCAAGCCGCTCGACTTTTTGTCCGGGACGCCAGGAATGTACGAAAAGCCTTCTGCTCCCGCGCACCATTCCACGCATATTGAAGCGACTCTGCACGGTGGTGGGGTAATAGACCACATTCTTGGGGGCATCAAGTTTGCCGTTCAGGAATAGCGTGGCCGCAAGAATCCAAGGCAGCGGAATAAATCCTGCGTAAATTCGCTTCAACACTTCGATGTCCTCGCGATTGCGCGCGCCGCGATCCACAAACACCGCCACCGTCAGCCCGATGAAAAATATCAGGCCAAAAAATACCAGCATCCAGTCGAGCTCCAACGGAGGGTAAAGCTGGCTTACGTACGGGAAAAGCAGTGAACCCGCCAGAAAAACGGCGGTGCGTTTCATGAAGCGCGGGCGAAATACCAACTCCGCGATGGAAGAAGTAAGGCCGCAGGAGGGGCACTCGTCCCGGGTACGTTCGGACCCGCAATTTAGGCATCTGGTCATTTAGCTCTTGTAGCTCGTGGCAGGCACTGGGAAGCCCCCGGGCAGCCGTTGGCTTGCACTTCAATTACGAGCGCCAAATGACTTTGGCGCAAACTACGCGCAAAACCGCCAAATGGTACTCGTCCGCCCTATTATAAGGCGGTGTCGGCTGGATTGCCTGCGAGGGAGACGAGAAGGTCCTGATAATATTTTTGATGATCGGACTCCACCGGCGCGACGGAGACGCCCATTCCAAGGCCGGGTTCCACGCGTTTCACGGAGCAATTCACGTTCACTGGAGGATTAACGTTGAGGCGAGCCCTGAAGCCCGCCCCGATCCAGAGAGTGTCGGCGGCTTGGATGAACATGCCATTGGAGCTGATGTCGCGGGTTTTCCCCGTTAGGACGGCTGAGCCCCATTCGATCTCAAGATCAGCGCAAAACGAATAACGACGTGCCCAACGGCGCTCGAGCCGTCGAGATAAATTTTCCCCATTGTCCATAAACTTGGCGCCCCCCCCTGCCAGGAGTGCAAGCCACGGTCGAGCGTCGAACTCCGTGTAGCCCGAGAATACGTCATTCTAGGGCACAGCTATAGGACGGCGAAGGCTAATGTTTTGTTCCCGACAATGGCTAATTCAGCGATTTGCACACCAAAATTGCATTACAGCGCCAGCCGGGCGGGAACAATTTTCTAGGCTCTAGACAACTTTAAACGGTTTACCTTGGTCCAAAGGCGCTTTACCAGCCGCCGATTTTTCGCCTGCTCGAATGCGCTGGTGGGTTTCAGTCTCAAGATATTTTCGCAAGGGCTCGGGGAGGACACCGGGAGCTGCCAGTTCATGGAGATCGGAGACTGTAAGTTCCGGCAAAAAACTGAGTGAAACAGCCAGGGTGGTAGCGGGATTGCGCACCAGTGCGAGGCGCACGTTGTAATCGCAGGACCATTTGCGATGGTGCGCAATCGCTTGCACCACGGATTCGGGCACACCTTCGCGCGCGAGCACCTTCAAAATCTGCGCTGCCGTCAGATGACTGTTATCTAGCGCCACAGGTACGACTAAGGGATGCCCTTCCGCCAGGAGCGAGCCGGCTACGCGGGCGGGCCCGCGCCTTGCCAAAGTAATTTTTTGTCCCAGGGGAAGCTGCGGCAATCGTGTGGCAAGCTGATCTTCAGCGTTGCGTTTTAATTCCACGGAAACGCCGGGCAGGAGAGCAATCTGCACCAGGTCCATCAAATACAATTCTTTCAGCAGCCGCAGACTGACGAGGCGTGGCGTATGCGGATGGCACGCTAACATTTTCTTAAAAGCATACGTTTTGACCCAATCTCTGCGCTTACAAATTTCCTCGATGACTGCGGCGGGTAAATTCTTGCGCGCGAGGAGCACAGTGGCATCCGTCGCGGCTAGAGCCGGATTTTTCAACAGGGCTAAAAGGACCTCTTCATCGTCACTGTGAAGGAGTGCCGCGAGTTCCTCGCCGTCGGCGGGCATCACGAACTGCGTTTCTTGGACGGCGCGAGTATCGTTAGTTTTGGTCAGATCTTTGGCGTCAGCCATTAGAATTTTTTGTCAGTCCGCTTCCACAAATAGTTCCAGCGCGAGCAACGCCGCCGCGTGGGCCGGAGAGATCGGCAACAGGCCAATCTTGGCCGTAGGAACGGCTTCGCGCAGCCGCGAGTCCAACTCATTATCGAAAAACGCGCAGTGGCCTATCATGCCGCCAGTTTTTGCCAGGTGAAACGGCACGTGCTGCAAATTCAGATCATAGGCGAGCGTCTTTACCAGCGCGCCCAGATCGTTAGCGGCCGCGCACAAAATTTGCCGGGCCATCGGGTCGCGGGCGTCCGCAGCGTTAGCCACGACGGGAAATAATTGTGGATATATTTGCTCCGGTGGTGCGTTGCCGGTGCGATTTTCAAACTCGCGCCAGTTAGCAATGCCCAGCTGTCGTTTTAACTGCTTGCCAAGAGCGCTCTCTTCACCGCTTCTATCGAGTTCTAATCTCGCCGCCGCGACTGCTTTTCTGGCAACGTCGCGGGCACTGCCTTGATCGCCAACTTGCGGGCCCAAACCACCGGCACGCCGGACTTCCCCGTTCACGCCACGTCCCATGGCCGCCGAACCCGTCCCCGCAATCAGAACAATGGCGGGGCCCGTGCCCGTCGCCGCGAGCGCAATTTCCAGGTCCGTACAGACTTTCATCACGACGCTGGGAAATGCCGCTGCCAGTAATGAGCGCATCCTGTCGGCGGCCTTCACAGTTCCCACGCCTGCTATTCCGGCACAAAACGCGCTAATCGCGTCCAGCTTCACGTGAGCCTCAGACGTCGCGGCTTGCGCCGCTTTTTTTATTTCCTCGACGGCTCGTTCAAATCCCACCAGTCCCGGATTGGACGCCCCCGATCGTCCGGAAGCCAGAATGTTTCCTGCTTCGTCTATCAACACGGATTCCGTCTTGCTGGCTCCGCCATCGAAGCCCAATATGCAGCGCATTTGAAAAGCATAAGCTAGTTCGGTCCCGCTGTTGTTAACCGCATATTTCAATGCGGCGCAAAAGAATACCTAGCGCTAATCTTGACGCCCGAGCCCCCCACTACTATTCTCTGCGCACTCGATGCACATTCATTCTCTTGATTTAGCCATCGTCATCGTTTACCTGTTAGCCGTAACTGCGCTGGGCATGCATTTCCGTCGCAAACAAAGCCAGGCCGCGCAAACCGGCAGCGATGATCGCAATGCGGTCACGCGTGAATATTTTCTGGGAGGGCGTACCGCGCCGTGGTGGGCGCTGGCGTTTTCCATCGTGGCCACCGAAACGTCGACACTTACCATCATTGGCACGCCTGCCATCGCTTACGGCGGTAATCTGACTTTTCTGCAACTTATTTTCGGGTACTTGATTGGGCGCGTTCTGATCGTTCTGGTGCTATTGCCGGGATATTTTCGCGGAGATTTCTTCACCGCTTACGCGCTGATCGAGAAAAGGTTTGGCCCACGTATGCGGGCGGTCGCGGCCAGCACATTTCTGATTACACGCGCGCTCGCAGAGGGGGTGCGCGTCTCGGCCATCGCGATCGTTTTGAGTGTGGTGCTGGGCACCAGTGAACATCTGTCCGTGGTGATCGTTATTGCGCTGACGCTGCTCTACACGCTGGAAGGCGGGATGAAAGCGGTGATCTGGACGGACGTGGCGCAGCTGTTTATTTATCTGGCCGGGAGTGCTGCGACATTTTTTGTGTTGCTGCATCGCATTCCCGGCGGGTGGAACGAAGTCGTCCAGGTTGCCGCGACTCATGGGCATAAACTGCAGGTTTTTGATTTCTCGATTAATTTGGCGACGAAATATACATTTTGGTCCGGGTTAATTGGCGGCGCCGTTTTAACCATGGCCACTCACGGCACCGACCAAACCATTGTTCAGCGCCTACTCGCGGCGCGCAATCAACGCGACAGCCGCCGCGCACTTTTGGCCAGCGGCGTCATAGTTTTATTTCAATTTACGGTTTTTTTGCTGATTGGCGTGCTGCTTTTTGTGTTCGCACAACACACACCACTGCTTTCAGCCGGTGAAGCCACGGACCGCGTGCTACCACTTTTTCTTCTTCGCGAAATGCCTACCGGCCTTGCGGGACTGTTGCTCGCTTCCATCGTCGCGGTGGCCATGTCCAACGCCAGCGGCTCGCTGAACTCTCTCGCGGCTAGCAGCGTTCTCGATTTTTCCGCGCTGCGCTCGGGTAAGCATGAATCTAGAAACGATGCGGGCTTTCTGCGGTTGTCGCGGAGCATGACGCTCTTCTGGGGACTCGTACTGATGGGCTTTGGATTGATGACCTGGGGGCCGGTGCTCGAAGCGGGCCTGACCGTTGCGGCATTCCCATTCGGAAGCCTGCTCGGACTTTTTCTTTTGGGCACGCTCAACCCCCGTTCGAATGCTAGTGGAGCGCTGGTAGGTATGTTCGCCGGGCTGATCACCATTATTTGCGTATGGCGTCTGACAAATATCGCGTATACCTGGTACTTCTTGATCGGTTCCGCGATGACTTTCTTGGTCGGCTCGCTGGTAAGTCTCTTGACCCGGGCTGACAAATTAGAGAATCATCACGCTGTCGTGGATCCTACTTCATAAATTTCGTGCTACGACCATTCACAACTATGACGAGTACTGATGACTGAGAAACGCCTAGAACTGGTTCGCGGGCTTGGCGCATGGGCTTCTGCTGCCATCGTTATTGGCACCATGATCGGTACCGGTATTTTTCTGAAGCCTGCGGAAATGGCTCGCGAAGGCCGTTCCGTTTCCGTGGTTTTTGCGGCCTGGATCGTCGGCGCGGTGCTGTCCATTTTTGGCGCGTTGTCTTTCGCAGAGTTGGGCGCGGCCATTCCGGAAGCGGGCGGCGAATACGCATATTTGCGCCGTGGTTTCGGCCCGGTATACGGGTTTCTTTTTGGCTGGATGCATTCCATCGTTGGCAGACCTAGTTCCCTGGCGTCCATTTCCGCGGGCATGATGCGCTTCGTCGGCTTTCTCATTCCGGCGGTGGCCACCCCTATTTTCACTGTGCATGTTCCAGCACTCGGCGCATGGATCGCGCCTTACGACTTCGTTTTTACCTGGGCGCAACCGCTCGCGGTGTTTTGGCTTGCGGGCATGACCGGCGTGAATTATTTGGGTGTGCGGCTTGGCGGCGCGGTGCAGGTTTTTCTGACGGCCATAAAAATCATGTCAGTATTTATCGTTATCGGCGTTGCACTTTTTTCGCCCGCGGGACCGCCGCATGCACCAGATCCATTTTGGCCGACTGCGGGTGACGGTGTCGGAACCATATTCGCGGCATTTCTCGCCACGCTGGCAGCAGCCTTGTGGGCCTATGACGGATGGGAAGATTTAAATCTGGTAGGTTCGGAGGTGGCCGATCCGCAGCGCAATTTTCCGAGGGCGCTGGTTGGTGGCGTCGCGTTCGTCGCCATCATTTATTTATTGTTCAGCGCCGCGTGCCTAAAAGTTCTGCCGTTCGAAAGCGTCGCCAACTCTCAGCATATCGCCTCAGATGTGGTTGAGCATGTCATCGGGCGAGGCGCCGCCGCGTGGATTACCGTCGCAATGGCCATCTCCGCACTGGGCTCCATGAATTCTTCGGTGTTGAGCGGGGCCCGAGTACCGTATGCCATGGCGCGCGATGGGATTTTTTTTAAAATTGCAGGCGGCATTCATCCAAAATTCCGCACGCCTGGCCGGGCATTAATTTTTCAAGGTGTGCTAGCGAGCATTATGGCGCTCACCGGCACGTTCGAAGAGCTGACTAATCTTTTTATTTTTGCGGCATGGATTTTTTACGCTTCGGCAGTGATTGCGCTATTTCGCTTGCGTAAGACGGAGCCGGATTTGCCGAGGCCATATCGCTGCTGGGGCCACCCTTGGGTTCCAGGACTGTTCGTAGCGGGCGCTTTGGTGTTGACTATAAACATCTGGATCCAGCGGCCGGGCCGATCATCGATTGGGCTGCTTTTGATTCTCGCGGGCCTACCCTTTTACAAAATGTGGGCGCGGCGCGAGAGATCAGCTTCTGCGGAGTTCTCGCCATAGTTTTTGCGTGTCGGATTGGCGATCTCAAACGCACGCGCAGCTTCATCTTCAACAACAATTTCAGGATGAAAGATTTTTGCCAACGCCTCAACGCCAATCACTAGGCGAGGGCCAGGCCGTGAAGCGTACGCGTTAGCTTCGAACGCATAAACGCGCCCATCACGGACCGCAGGAATGGCTTCCCATTCCTTCGGAAACGTCGTCGAACAATATTCGTTTCGGGATTGCTGCGCATCGTAACCGCAGGGCGCCACCACGATGATGTCGGGTGCAGCGGCGACGATGTCTTTAAGCTCGACGCGAAACGAGGGCGCGCCCACCTTCCCGAAGATATCTTCCCCACCCGCGAGTGCAACCATTTCCGGAACCCAGTGGCCACCAACGTAGAACGGCTCCAGCCACTCAAGAAAAGCGACGCGCGGCCGCCACGATATTTTTTCGACCTGGCGTTTGAGCGCGTGCAAACGCTGTTCAATCTGGGCTAACAGCTTCTTGGCGGCATGTTCACGCGATGTTTCACTTGCCACCCTCGAAATGTCGTCCCACACATCGCCAAGATTTCGCGGATTCAACGACAACACCCTGGGTCGCTTTTCAAAATTGGCCAACACCACGGCCAGATCATCCGGAGAAGCCGCACATACCAGGCATAAATCCTGGGTGACCACCAGGTCCGGAGCCAACTCCCTCAGCGCTTCGGCGTTTACGACGTACAGGCTTTCTCCGCGCTCGACATACTCGCGAACCCGCCGGTCTATCTCCAGCGAAGGAAGCCCTTGCGGGATTCGCGAATCGACCACCACGCGCCGCTGGCTGACGTGAGGGGGGAAATCGCAGTCGAAACTGACTCCCACAACCTCAGCGTCAAGACCCAGCGCAAAAAGTATTTCGGTAGCGGAAGGCAGCAAGGAAACAATTCGCATCTTAAAACTTTATCACTTTGGAACGAATTTCACTTGTATAGCAAATATTTTCGCCGCATTGTTTCAAAAATCTTCAAATCCGGTTCCCATCCTTTAACAATTTCGGTAGCTGGGGCCCCATCCTGCAACTGGCGACTGGTCTGGTCGTTGCCGACCAGGAACAACATTTTCTGCACCTCGAAATGATCCGGATAAAGCTGCCGCAAGATGCTCGCGATTTCTGTTCCTATAGTCATGGAGCGCACAGCGCGTTTATCGAGCACGCGAATGGCGACTCCGCCACAACGCTCCGCGGCATAGAGCCCGGCCACAGGAATAAAATCTGCGGCGACAAATCTCACCCCCGCGAGGTGGCGCTCATTCAAGCGGGCCGCCACATCTTCCCCGTGCATCCACGGCGCGCCAAATTCTTCAAAGGGCGCCTCCGTGCCGCGCCCCACGGAGACCCCGCCATTCTGCAGAATCTCCAGGCCAGGATAGAGGACTGAGCCTTTCAGGGTCCGCAAATTAGGCGAAGGCGGAAGCCAACGCAAGCCGGTCTCTTCGTAAAAATAATTGCGCCGCCAATTTTTCATGGCGATCACGTGCAGATCGCACTGAATGTGATTTTCTTTGTTGAATAATTGCGCTAACTCGCCGATGGTCAGCGCGTAACGAACCGGCAAGCGAAAATAAGCGGTGAAGCTGGTCTTGTCCTCGTCCAGCATCGGCCCTTCGAGGATTTCTCCGCCAATCGGGTCGGGTCGGTCTAACACAAAAAAAGCAATTTTGCGCTTGGCGGCCTCTTCCATGCAATACGCCATCGTAGTGGTGTAGGTGTAGAACCGCACGCCCGCATCTTGCACATCAAAGACCAGTGCGTCGATGCCCGCGAGCATTTCGTCCGTGGGCCGACGCGTCTCGCCGTACAAACTGTAGACCGGCAAGCCACTCACGGGATCTTTCGTGGAGGAAACGTTTTCGTCCTTGTTCCCCCCCAAGCCGTGTTCTGGCGTGAATAGCGCCACCACCTGAATTCCAGACGCATGGGTGAGGGCATCGATGGTGGTGCGACCTTGCGCATCGAGTCCGGTGTGATTGGTGATCACGCCCACGTGTTTGCCGCGCAGTGGAGCGAAACGCTCTGCCTCCAACACATCGAGGCCCACCATGACCTTTGTGGCATAACGGGATTGCCGCGCGTGTTGCGCGTTTGTTCCGTGCGCAATGTGAGCCTGTGCGGCCACAGCAAAGCAGCACAGCAACGGCACCAGAAAAAATCGCATCTTTACTTGCTGTAACACCTTACACTCAACGGAGCCCATGCTCATCATCGCCTGCCTCATAAGTCGCAATGACATTCTGGAACGTTTCTCGCGCGCGTTGTTTGTGGCCTCGAAGTGCGTGTGCTATATACAAACTCAGAGCGTGCGCGGCACCAAACGGGCCTATTCTCGATGAGGGTTTCGTTGAAGGGCAATAATGGCCCGGCGAAAAATCCCTGCGCTGGCGTGCTGAATCTACTTTTTATTGCGATTATTTTTTCTATGGCCTATACCGCGCGAAGTCAAACCAAAATATCACCCGCGAAGAAGTCCGTCGCGCCCAAGTCCGCGACGCCTGCGCACGCGCCTTCTGCTGCAAATGAACAATGGGTCGAAGCGACGCTGCGCAAAATGACCGACGACGAAAAAATCGGCCAACTGCTCTTTACTACTTATCACGGCAGCTTCACGTCCACGGATGCGGACGCATATCGCAAGATGATGCACGACGTGGATGACCTGCATGTCGGTGGATTCATTAACATAACGCAAATGTCTCCGCTGGGAATTATTAAAAGCCAGGCTTATCCCACGGCAGTGTTGACCAATCAACTTCAGGCGCGTTCCAAATTACCTTTGCTGATTGGAGCGGACTTCGAACGCGGCTCGGCGATGCGGCTCGATGAAGGCACATCTTTCCCAACGGCGATGGCTTTGGCTGCGGCAGGCAATCCTGCCGACGCGTATACCATGGGGAAAATTACCGCGCTGGAAGCTCGCGCCGTGGGCATTCACTGGATTTACGCGCCCGTTTCCGACGTGAATAACAATCCCGGCAATCCCATTATCAATACACGCTCATTTGGCGAAGACCCGCTGCGTGTCGCCGAGTACGTTGCGGCATTTGTGCGCGGCGTGCAAGAAAACGGAGGCCTCGCCACCGCGAAGCATTTCCCGGGGCATGGTGATACCGCAGCCGACTCACACATTGATCTTCCAGTGATTCGCGCCGACCAAGATCGGTTGGAGCATCTGGAACTGATTCCCTTTCGCTCCGCGATTTCCGCGGGCGTTGGCAGCATCATGACCGGCCATCTTTCCATTCCCGCGTTGGAGCCCGATCCAAACACTCCGGCCACGCTTTCTAACAATGTGTTAAGCGGACTTTTGCGCGATGAACTTCATTTCGAGGGACTGGTCATAACCGATGCCATGGATATGGGCGGCATCACTACTCGTTATGCGCCCGGCGAAGCGGCCGTGCGCGCCTTTCTTGCGGGAGCCGATGCGCTGTTGATGTCGCCGGTGCCGGACGCAGCGTTCGAAGCGCTGCAAGCCGCGCTGAGATCAGGTCGCATTTCGCACGAGCGTCTCGATGCTTCGGTGCACCGTATTTTGCAAGCCAAGGCGCGGTTGGAGCTCAACAAAAACAAGCTCGTCGATGTGAACGCTATTAACGAAAAGTTTGGACGCGCACCGTGGCAACAGGAAGCGCAAGACATTTCCGACCGTGGCGTTACGCTGCTGCGTGATACCGCGAATCGCTTACCGTTGAGCGCCGCAAAACCGTCGCGCGCTCTGCTGCTGGCTTTTTATGCCGACCCCGAACCGTATCCCGGAGAAGATCTTGAGCGCGAACTGCGCACGCGCTTTGATTCGGTAACCACGTTGCGCGCGGATACGCGCTTTGTCAAAGCCGACACTTTAAAATTGCCGCCGTCCGATTCGTACGACATCGCTATCGTGGCGCTGTTTGTGCGCGTGAGCGATCGCAAAGGGGATGTCGATATTCCCGCTGAGCAAGCCGCGTTCGCGACTCAGGTTTTTAAAGTTGGCAAACCGGTGATTGCCGTTGGCTTTGGTAGTCCTTACCTGATCGAAGATTTTCCGCAAGCGGAAACATGGCTGGCCGCTTTTGGCATCAGCGATGTGGCGCAAATTTCAGTGGCTCGCGCGCTATTTGCAGAAATTCCCGTACGCGGCAAGTTGCCGGTCACAATTCCGGGAGTCGCTCTCAAAGCTGGCTTCGGCATTTCACGCCCAGCTGATCCTGGCACGGTTCAGCCCATGGACGCGACGGCTGACAAAGAATTGCAGCCGGCATACAAAGTCATCGAAAAATCTATCGCCGACAAGGCCTTTCCCGGCGCGACGCTGGCCGTCGGCTATCACGGAAAAGTCGCCATTCATGCTTTTGGTAAACTTAGCTACGACGCACAAGCACCGGCCGTCGCGGGACAGACGAAATACGACATCGCGTCTCTCACTAAAGTGGTGGCCACGACTACGCTCGTCGCCAAACTGGTGGAAGGCGATTTTCCGGTCGGCCTGGATCTGGATGCCAAGGTCGAACGGTATCTCCCGGAATGGGGCGCGACTACTGCGCAAAAAGAATGGCGCAGTAGAGTTACAGTCCGCCATTTGCTCACGCACACTTCCGGGCTGCCGCCGTTTAAGGAATATTGGCGCACCTCCAAACGCAAGCAAGATACTTTGAGCAGAATTTTTGCCGAGCCGCTGGATTATGAGCCGGGCACGAAAGAAGTTTATTCCGACCTAGGTATCATTTTAATGGGCGAAATTATTGAGCGCCTTACTGGCCGGACGCTCGACGATCTGGCCAAGAGCTACATTTTCGATCCGCTGGGAATGTCGAACACGATGTTCCGGCCGCCGAAGAAACTCTGGTCGCAGATCGCGCCCACGGAAATTGACAACAATTTGCGGCATCGCCTGGTGCAAGGCGAAGTACACGACGAGAATGCTTTCGCCATCGGCGGGGTTGCGGGCCACGCCGGGCTTTTCAGCACTGCGCCGGATCTTGCCGGGTTTTGTCAGATGCTGTTGAACGGTGGCAGCTATGCGCGCCATCGCGTTTTGCGCCGCGCAACCGTCGCGCAGTTCACCGCGCCTCAACAACTTTCCAGCGGCACGCGCACTCTTGGCTGGGCCGTTCCCACCGAAGGCGGATCCAGCGGACACTTTTTCTCGGCGCATAGTTTTGGGCACACCGGATTTACGGGCACTTCCATCTGGATTGACCCTGACCGCGAACTTTTCGTGGTGCTGCTCACCAATCGTGTGAATCCCACGCGAGATAATCAAAAAATGGCGCAGGTTCGACCAGCGCTTCATGACGCGGTCATGGAATCGCTGGGACTCGCCGAGCCTGCTCACGCTTCTCACTAAAAATTGATGGCACGCGCCGTGGTTGTCGCCCTGCTGTTCTGTTTGATTTACGTTGGGATAATTCACTACGCAGAAAAAATTCCCTGCTCTAAATCACGTGCGGCTTGCTGTAGATCGGCGGGCTTGCCTAGGTCGCGCCAATAGTAGTCATCGGCGCGAAACGCAACAATTTTTTCTCCGCTACCAGCCAAACGCAGATACGTATCGATGATGGAGAAAATGCCCTCTTCCTTCATTAGCGTTAACAAGCGTGGAGAAATGACATGAATGCCGGAGAACGCCAGCGTATTCGTTTTTGGCGCAGCTCGAACAACTTCTGGTTTTGCATCACGCCCAACTCTTCGGCCGCATAGCTGAAGCTGTTCGTCAAATAGGAGGTAACGACTGGAATCACGATATTGCACAGCCAGTGTGGCGAGCGCTTTATTATCCCGGTGAAACTGCACCATGCGCTGGAGATCAATGGTGCTCACGACGTCGACATTATGGAGTAGAAACGGTTCCGCGCCCGCCGGACCGGACTGCTCCAGGAAGAACCACCTGGCCTTTTTCAGGCCGCCGCCGGTATCGAGCAGCACTTTTTCGCGGGACACTTCAATGTGCATCCCGAAATTTTCATGCTCAACAAGGAAGGAAATCACTTTATCGGCGAAGTGGTGCACGTTGACGATCACATCGTGAGAGCCGAAAGCACGCAGCCGAGAAAGCGTAATTTCCAGCAGGGTGCGCCCGGCTACTTCGACTAGCGCTTTTGGACGATCATCGGTGAGCGGTCGCAAGCGTGTGCCTAGCCCGGCAGCGAGAACCATTGCTCTCATCGAGAAGCTTTCAGCACAGGACTTTCAACAGGAGGGCTGCATCGCCTGGTCTGCATTGAAGGGACGAACTTCATTTGCCCATCTTTTCGAGTTGCACATGGCGCACCGCGACCTCGACGCCGTTCCTGGCGCGAAAATGTTTTGCCAACTGTTCCGCAAGATAAACCGAGCGGTGTTGCCCGCCGGTGCAGCCGAAAGACACCATGAGGTTTTTGAATCCTCGCTCACGGTAACTATTGACGCTGGCGTCGACTAACGACATCACGCTAGCGAGAAATTGATGCACGCTCTCTTGCTGGTTTAGATATTCGATTACCGGAGTGTCTTTGCCGGTCAACGCCTTAAAGCGCTCTTCACGGCCAGGATTCGGCAAGCTCCGCCCATCGAAAACAAATCCGCCGCCGTGACCGGTTTCATCCTTCGGGGCTCCCTGATGAAAAGAGAAGCTGAAAATGCGCAGTGTGAGAGGCTCCGCTTGACCGGCTAATCCCTGCAATTTTTCCGAGGCCAGCATACTTTGGAACGCGGCCATCAGCGTAGGGAGTTCAATCGGCAGCGTGACATGATGCAAAAGCCATCGCAGATTCTTCATGGCGAACGGCACGCTTTGGAGGAAATGCTGTTTGCGTTCGTAAAATCCACGAAATCCGTAAGCGCCGAGGGCCTGCAGGATGCGCACATATACATACGCGTAGTAATGCTTCATGAATGCTTCGCGATCGACTTTTATGTAACCGCCCAGGGCATCCAGATAATGATCGAGAAGTTCCTGCCGCAGCTCCGGTGGCAAATCGGCCTTGGCGTCGAACAACAGAGAGGCGATGTCATATTGCAGCGCGCCCTTGCGGCCGCCCTGGTAATCCACAAAAAACGGTTGGCCAGCACGCAACACAATATTTCTGGATTGAAAGTCGCGATATAGAAAATAGTGGCGATCCGCGCTCATCAGGAAATCGGTCAAACGCCCGAAATCGTCTTCCAGCGCTTGCTCGTTAAAGGGGACGCCGGCGAGTCGCAGAAAATAATATTTGAAGTAGTTCAAATCCCAGGCGACGGATTGACGGTCAAAGCTGCCGATGGGATAACACGCTTCATAATTCACATCGCGGCCGGCTTCGGCCTGAAAGCGCGGCAAGATGGCTACAACTTTTCTATAGGCTTCGACTACCGGTGCGGCGACGGCCGCGGCCTTACGATTTTTCGATAGAAACTCGTACAACGTGGTATTCCCGAGGTCTTCTTCCAAGTAAACGCCGTGGTCCAGGTCTTCGCCATAAATTTCGGGGACCGGCAAACCATGTTTGCGGAAATGTTTGGAAAAATCGAGGAAAGCGATGTTTTCTTCGCGCACTCCGTAGACGATGCCGATGGCGGTGTTCTTTTCGTTCGAAAGGCGGATGACCTGGCGCCCGGACCCACCCAGTTCTCCTTGCAACGGATGCACGTGGGTGACCGGCGAGTGGAATCGCTCCTCAAACAGCCGGTTCAGAATGTTCATTAATGCGATTTCCAAAGAGTCCGTCCTGACGATAAGCCGCTGCCAGTCTATCGTTTCATGATAGCCGAATCGCGAACGGGTCTAAGCAAATACGAAGGCATGAGTTTCGTGAAGGTATTAGCAATTTGTTGGCAAGGACTAGCCGTTTTTCGTTGCGCGTGGCCCGGATTGCTGTGGCCCGCAGCTATAATTCTATTGTGCCTTCAGGACCCAGAGAATATAGACGCAGCGAGCTGCGCAATCCAACGTCGAAAAATCTCGACCGCTTAAGTGCGTTACAAATCGTGCGGCTCATGAATCGGGAAGACCGCAAGGTCGCTGTTGCGGTTGGACGCGCACTTCCCGCTATTGCTCGCGCGGTTGATCTCATCGTGCAGGCCATTCGCGACGGAGGGCGGCTCATCTATGTGGGCGCGGGTTCGAGTGGACGCATCGCGGTGCTGGACGCCGCAGAGTGTCCACCGACATTTGGAACATCGCCCAAATTAGTGCAGGCATTGATTGCCGGAGGCGGTCCGGCGATTACTCGCGCGGTGGAAGGCGCTGAGGATTCGCCGGCGAATGCGGAGCGAGATCTGCGAAAAATCAAATTAACGCGCAAGGACGTGGTCGCGGGGATTTGCGCGAGCGGGACCACGCCGTACGTGCTGGGTGCGTTGCACTTCGCGTCAAACATTGGAGCCTCGACCATAGCGATTACCGTGAATCGCAATACTCCGGTGGCACGACTCGCTGACATTCTGATCGCCACGAACGTGGGGCCTGAGATTCTTACCGGCTCGACGCGACTGAAATCCGGAAGCGCGCAGAAGATGGCTCTCAACATGCTAACTACAGCAGCGATGACGCGCCTCGGACACGTCTATGAAAACTTGATGATCGATGTGAAAGCATCGAATCGCAAGGTTTCGAAACGAATGGTGCGCATCCTGGCAGATGCCAGCGAGAAGAGCCTGTCTGCTTCAGCACACGCTTTGCGTCAATCGGGACACAATTTGCGCTTGGCCCTGGTGATGCTGAAATTACGATTGAATGCGGCAGATGCGGGAAAAAGATTGCGCGATGCCAAAGGACATTTGCGCGCAGCGCTGGGTGAGTAAATACGAATCACGGGACGCGTTCGAATTAGGGCGCTCGCCCGTGCTAGTGGTTTGCGTTCCAAATTTTACTTGATTCCCTCTCATGGACAAATTTCTAATCAAAGGCGGTAAGGCGCTTCACGGAACAGTAGCCATCAGTGGCGCGAAGAATTCCGCGCTGCCGGTGATGGCAGCGGCGCTTCTCACCAAAGAGCGCATCACCCTCCACAATATTCCCAAGGTCCGGGACCTCATCACCATGAGCAAGTTGCTGGCGTTCATGGGCGCTAAAGTTTCCATCACGGATATCCCTGCAAGTGATTACGTCATACAAGCGGTCACACTTAGCGATGCCGTCGCGCCGTACGAGCTGGTCAAGACCATGCGCGCTTCCATTCTTACCCTTGGCCCACTGATGGCACGCATGGGCGTGGCGCGCGTTTCTCTACCCGGCGGCTGTGCGATTGGGGCACGCCCGGTGGACTTGCACCTCGCGGCGCTCGAAAAAATGGGCGCGGAAATCACCACGGACCACGGCTACATTCAAGCCAAAGTTCCCAATGAAGGACGACTCAAAGGCGCAAATATCACCTTCGAAAAAATCACTGTGACAGGCACCGAAAATATTCTGATGGCTGCCGTCCTCGCCGAGGGCGAAACCGTTCTAAACAACGCGGCGCGCGAACCGGAAGTGACTGACCTGGTGGAGATGCTGCGTAAAATGGGCGCGCAGATCGAAGGGGATTGCAGCTCCACGCTGCGCATTCGCGGAGTCGACCAATTGCACAGCACCGAACACACCGTGATTCCCGATCGCATCGAGGCGGGCACGTTTCTGGTTGCCGGCGCTATCACCGATGGCGATCTAACGCTGACCAATTGTGCGCCCGAACATCTCGCCTCCATTATCGCGAAATTGGAGCAAACCGGTGTGCACATCGAAACCGTGGACAAAACTAGTGTGCGCGTGCGCGGCGCAAAGAAACTGATCGCCGCGGATATCACCACCGAGGAATATCCCGGTTTCGCCACGGATATGCAGGCGCAATACATGGCGCTGGCGACCCAGGCCGAAGGCGCTTCGGTGATCACAGAGACAATTTTCGAAAATCGGTATCTGCACGCCAGCGAAATGCTGCGCATGGGCGCAAATATCACCGTGGACGGCCGCCGCGCCGTGGTGCGCGGGCCTTCGCCGTTGACGGGCACCCCGGTAATCGCCAGCGACCTGCGCGCCAGCGCATCTCTGGTTCTCGCGGGGCTGATTGCGGACGGGGAAACAATTATCGATCGCGTTTACCACATCGACCGAGGCTACGAAGACATCGTCAAAAAATTGCGCGGTGTCGGCGCACAGATCGTGCGCCTGCACATCAAAGATTGATTACCGTAATAACTCTTCTCGTTAAATGCCAGCATCGGGTAGACAGCTTTTACTACTCGCGTTTCCTTGAAGGTTACGGCTACGGCTGTTACGATTTGCCAAATGGCGGACGAGAAATTACGCAAACATTTCGGCGATTACCTGGGCATGGCCGAAGTTGCCATTCTCACAATTCTCGCGGTGCTCATCTCGCTTACAGCACTTGCGACTATCGCGCGTTCGAGCCGACTGCTGTGGGACACCTGGCATCACTGGATGGCGATTAGCGGTACCGATATGGTGCTGCGCGTACTCGATCAGCTCTTAGTGGTGTTGATGCTGGTGGAGATTCTGCACACCGTGCGCATCTCGATCCGCTCGCACACCCTGGTCACCGAACCGTTTCTAGTTGTAGGACTGATTGCGTCGATACGGCGCATCCTGGTGATCACTTTGGAGGCCGCGGCACTGACAAAACAGGGTAAGTGGACGACACCCGAGGGCCCGACCATCTTCCGCGCTTCCATGATTGAACTTGGCTTGCTTGGCGTGCTGGTATTTGTGCTGGTCTATAGCATTACGCTGTTACGCGGCAGCCCGGAAAAGTCCGAGGAAGTTTTCGATGATCCGGAAGCGTCGCAGGGTAACGCGAAGAACAATCCAAATACACCGGCGCCGTCCCCCGGCACGGCATAGCAATCACAGAGACCCGTCCGCTCCTGCCCACGACGTTGACGCCGTTGGCATCGCCCGACTCTCGGTTGGCTATTCCTCAATCATTCACCCTAAAGCAATGCTCGGGAATTTTTGCTACAATGCGGCAGTCTTGAATGCGGCTGCCGCGTAATTCTTTTAGCGCGTGCTGCTCGCTCAAGAGGATAGGCACCATGTCCAAAAGCGACCTGCTTCCCCGACTTGACACCGCCATCGCAGCAAAGAACCTGCTCAAGCACCCGTTCTACCAGGATTGGCAGGCTGGCAAACTTTCGCGCAAAGCCCTTCAACTGTATGCCTCGCAGTATTACCGGCACGTCGAAGCTTTCCCGGCGCACCTTCGGGTACTCGCGGCACGCACGGACGGCGATCTGCGTAAACTGGTGGAAGAAAATCTTGCCGAGGAGGAAGATCCAAACGGCTCGCATCCGAAACTATGGCGAGATTTCGCAATCGCGCTCGGCGTCCCGGAAGACGACATCACTTACTGCCCGTCGCTTCCCGGCACCCAAGCGGTGGTGCAAACCTACCGTGAGATTTGCGGTGACCGGCCCGTCGCTGAAGCGGTGGCTGCGCTATACGCCTACGAGTCTCAAGTTCCGGAAATTGCCACTACCAAGATCGAAGGGCTGAAGACCTTCTACGGCGTAACTAATCCGGAGGCTTTGGCCTACTTCACGGTGCACGAAGAAGCTGACAAGGCGCATCGCGCGGCATGGCGCAACTGGCTTGAGCAACACGCTGACGGCGACTCCGATGAAATCATGGCCACCACGGACGATGCCCTCAACGCGCTGTGGGGCGCACTCGACGCCGTCCACTGCCCGCAAACCTGGGCGCAAAATTAGCCCGCAGCATCGTTCGGCAAAAACTTTGTGAGCCTATCAGGCTCACAGCTACCACGAGACAAAAAAAGACCAGTGAAAATCGCCGGTCTTTTTTTCGATTTAATTGGTTCTCAGAGATTACTCTGAAATATTGGAATTGGTCTCGTTGCCGTCGTCTTCCGTTGTTGTTGTGGTGGTTGCTCCAGCGCCCGCAGCTTTCTGCTGTTTTTCGCGAGCTTCCTTGATCAGGGCCTTGCGCGACAACCGCACCTTGTTGCCCTCGATGGACAGCACCTTGACCAGAACCTGGTCGCCCAGTTTCAGCTCATCGCGAACATCGCGGATGCGATGCTCGGAGATTTCGCTGATATGCAGCAAGCCGTCGGTGCCTGGGAAGAGTTCCACGAAGGCGCCAAATTCCGCGAGGCGCACAACTTTGCCGAGGTAGGTCTTACCGATTTCGGCGCTGGCCGTAATATCCCGCACCATCTGCAAAGCGGTATCGCCGCCCGCTCCGCTGGTGGAGAAGATGTGCACGGTCCCGTCTTCCAGCACGTCGATCTTCACGCCAGTGGTCTCGATGATGGACTTGATTTTCTTTCCGCCCGGCCCGATCAGGTCACGGATCTTGTCTTGCGGAATCTTCAGCTTGAACAGACGCGGCGCAAAAGCCGAAATCTGGGTGCGGCCTTCGCTGAGCGTCTTTTCCATGGTGTCGAGGATCTGTAAACGAGCTTTCTTGGCCTGAGCCAGCGCTTCGCGCATCATGGCGATGCTGATGCCCAAAACCTTGATGTCCATTTGCAGCGCGGTAATTCCGTCCCGCGTTCCCGCTACTTTAAAGTCCATATCGCCGTAATGATCTTCCGCTCCGGCAATGTCGGTCAGGATCGAGTACTTCATGTCTTCGCCGACCACCAAGCCCATGGCGATTCCCGCGCATGGAGCTTTCAGGGGCACGCCCGCATCCATTAAAGCCAGCGAGCCTCCGCAAACGGTGGCCATGGATGACGAACCATTCGATTCCAGAATGTCCGAAACCAGGCGCATGGCGTAGGGGAAGTCGGCCTCGGGTGGCAGCAAGCTCGAAAGCGCGCGTTCAGCCAAAGCTCCGTGACCAATTTCACGACGTCCGGGACCACGCAGAAACTTAACTTCGCCCACGCTGAACGGCGGAAAATTGTAGTGCAGCATGAAGCGCTTGAATTGGTCCTGCGCGAAGAGCAGATCCTGGCGCTGCATATCCTCCTTGGTGCCCAGCGTCAACGTGGCCAGCGCCTGGGTCTCACCGCGAGTAAACAGCGCGGAGCCGTGTACGCGTGGTAGCAAACCGACTTCGCACGAGATGTGACGGATCTGGTCGAAGCTGCGTCCATCCGGGCGGCGGCGCTTGTTCAACACGTCGTCGCGGAAAATATTCTCGCGCAAGCGATCAAAAGCTCGCTTGGCCAAAACGCGCTTTTCTTCCTGATCTTCCGGGATCGATTCTTTGAGCTCATCCTTGATCGCATCAATCAGCAGGTAGCTTTCTTTCTTGGGATGCTTTTCGGTGTTCACCGCATCATGCAATTTCGCGCCGTACTTCTTTTCAACTTCCTTGTAGAGGGATTCGTCAAACGGCAGCGGTGGAACCGTAACTTTCTTGATCTTCAGTTGCGCGTGCAACTCCTTGATGGCTCCCACAATCTTTTTGATTTGCGCGTGGCCAAATTCGAGCGCATCAACAACGGCCTCTTCGGAAACTTCCAATGCACCGGACTCCACCATCACGATGGCGTCTTCCGTACCGGCAATCACAATGTTCATCAAACTTTTTTTCTGGTCCGCTACGGTGGGGTTGGCGACCAGTTGACCGTCGAGCAGTCCTACGCGTACACAGGCGACGGGCTTCTCAAATGGCAGGTCCGAGCAATAGCACGCTGCGGAAGCTCCGGTCACCGCGATCACGTCAGGATCGTTGTCGCTGTCCGCCGACAACACCATGCTGACGATCTGTGTTTCGTTGCGCCAAGACTCGGGGAACAGCGGGCGCATGGGCCGGTCGATCAGCCGCGAAGTCAAAATTTCTTTTTCTGAGGGGCGCCCTTCGCGCTTAAAAAATCCTCCAGGAATCTTTCCCGCTGAATAAGTATTTTCCCGGTAATCCACGGTCAGTGGCAGAAAGTCGCGATCATTCGCGGTGGGTGCCATGCAGGCAGTGGTTAATACGATGGTGTCACCGTAGCGCGCCATAATCGCGCCGTTGGCTTGCTTGGCGACTTTTCCGGTTTCCAATATCAGCGGACGCCCGCCGACTTCAACAGTTACCTGGTGTGGTGCGGGAGTGTGTGACTGTTCAGACATTTATTCTTTCCTTTAGCTTCGCGTTCGCGCAAAGCATTGCAAAAAGCGTCAGCCGTTGCCCGACCGCGCGTAAAACTTTCTCTGCTGGCAGTTGGCCGGCCATCGAGGGGACCGGTAAAAAGAAGACAAGAGGTGGTCGAACGCTTTGTGGGACCTGCAAACCTTCAACGGATAACACCGCGAAAAACGCCTTAAATCACAACCTTATCGCCCGCGCCATTCGACAAACGCAAATCGTGCGCATTCGAGCCGGAGTTCACACTACCGGCAGACAGACTCCCTGTGGAATTTGTCACTTCGCGATTGCGTTGCGGATGCCGCCCCGAATTCCCCGCACTTCCAAGGCGGTTACTTGCGCAGGCTAAGACGTTCAACAATCTCGCGGTACCGATCCGGGTCGCGGCGGTTGAGATAGTCCAGCAGCCGCCGGCGTTTGTTCACCATCATAATCAAACCGCGACGTGATGCGTGGTCTTTGACGTGC
>DATBBY010000133.1:0-21622 GCA_036270765.1 Candidatus Acidiferrum sp. | reverse complement strand
GCCCTGGTTATCGTCGATGCGTTTCAAATTATCGAAAAAGCTCTTGTCCGCCATGTGGCCGGCCAGCCGGAAACAAGTGTTCTCGCTCAGGCTGCCGTCCGTCTCGAGAAAAACGCCTCCGTCAAAATTCCAGATTGTTTTTGGAATGTGCTTGAGTTTGTCTGCGGGCTTTTGCCCCGCTAACGTCACTGTCACCGGTTGGCCGCAGAGCAGCAATGCTGCAATTAGCATTGCCCTAGGAGTTTGGAAGCAAAGAGTCCGCATGGTAAGTCGTGAACGAGAGTGACGGCCTGAATAGTGTACGTGTGCCGCTCGCTGCGCTGTCAACTCACGAATTGTTCAGGTCACGAATTGCTCAGGCTTAGGAGTGTAGGAACATGCGAACTGCTGGCAATGCATGCGAGTGTCATTTACTATCCGAAGAGAACAGATGACGCGCGGGTCCACACTACTATTGATTATTGTCGCGTTCGTTGGCCTCATTGTCGCGGTGGCCGCCTCGCTTCTACACAATGGCCTGAGCGCTAGCGCGCGGCCCAGCGCCATGGAAGAAATGCTGGCGCGTAATGCGTGGCACCTTTCCATTCCGTCGGACGCGCGGGCCATGCGCAATCCGTTACCTGCTTCGCAAGAGAATCTTAAGGATGCGCGGCTGCATTTCGCGGATCACTGCGCGATCTGTCACGCCAACGATGGCAGCGGTGACGCGCTTTTTGGGCGGGGCTTATACCCCAAGCCGCCCGATCTGCGCCAAGCCGAGACTCAGAATCGCTCCGACGGGGAACTTTTCTGGATTATTGAGAACGGGGTGCGCTTCACTGGTATGCCGTCGTTCGCGAGTCACGGTATGGACAACGATTCCTGGAAACTGGTGCTTTTTATCAGGCATCTGCCAAATCTTACCGCTGAAGAACGCCTCGAAATGTCCCGCTATAACCCAAAAAGTCCGGAGGATCGCGAAGAAGAAAAAGATGAAGATGACTTTCTGAATGGTACAACGCCGCAGAAATCCGGGACATCAAACTCTCATCCTTAAGGTATTCTTGAAGAGGTACTGTTGAATCTGTAAGCTCTGGGGGTTTTTATGGCGCGTCGATTCTTCACACTCTTGCTATCTTTTCTGTTCGTGGCCATCACGCTTTCTGCGCACGGCGACAAAAAGCACGTCATCGGGACGATAGAGAAATTAAATTCCGGCTTCGTGACGGTAAAGACCCGGGATGGAAAATCGGTACAAGTGAAACTCGTTCCCTCCACCACGTACGTTGCGCGTGTGGCCACCGTGGACAAACCTGCCTCTATTTCAGATCTCGCCGTCGGCGAAAATGTGGTGATCCATGCCACTCCCAAGGGCAACGACTTGGAAGCCGACGAAGTCAGGTTCTCCGCGCCGAGCGCATCTGGCTCCGGTTCCTCGAAGTCTCAGCAACCATAGTTTCTTCGCAACAACACTTGGGATGTATTTTTAGTCTTCGAGAACATGGCAGGAGTGGGTTTTTATAACTAGCCACGCAGACTGATTTACAGCCAGCTCTAGCGCTCGTTTCGCTCCGAGCGTCAGGTGAACAGCAAAAACTACCGCGTGGTCGGCGTCGGCCGCAACTTGCGCCACAAACATGGTTCCGCGTTGTTCGAGCGCGATAATTTTACCGGCAATCACATTACGAGCGCTCAAACCGTAAGGGCGTTCCGTGGCCAACAAAATATCTCCGGCACGAATCGCCAAGCGAACAGCAATTCCTGCAGCGGCATGGCCAAGAGGCGTTTCGATTTCAAACGCGCCCTTCACCAGACGCACGCGCATCACGCCATCCGCTTCGCGTAGTTCGGTGACTACCCCGCTGAACAGATTTTCAAATCCCGAGGCTTGCGCCAATGACGAGCGCCGAGGTGCGTCCAGCACTTCGTGAGGGGTTCCGGCGCTGATAATCTTTCCCTGCTCGAGGGCGATCACGCGTTCGCCAAGCGCGTCAACTTCGCCGCGGGTGTGGGTGACATACAAGATTGGAATATTTTGCGCCGCGTTCCAGCGCCGCAAATCTTCCATGATGGATTTCTTCAGTCTTTCGTCGAGCGCCGTCAGCGGCTCGTCGAGCAGCAGCACCCGAGCTGAAGTTGCCAGCGAACGAGCCAGCGCGACTCGCTGTTGTTCGCCGCCGGATATTTCATGGGCCTTTCGCTTGGCGAGTTGATCCACGCGAAAAGCTTCCAGCATTGCTTGTACTCGTGAGGCTCGTTGCGGCGCCGGCAGGTCCGCGAGTCCATAGGCGACGTTTTGCTCTACGGTCATGTGTGGAAATAACGCCAGGGATTGAAAAATGTAGGCGATTTTTCTTTTTGCCGGAGGCACGTCGATCCGCTGCTCGACATCGAGCAGCACCTCATCGGCTATTTCAATTCGACCGCTGTCGGGCCGGAGCAGTCCCGCGATGCAATCCAGCAGGGTCGATTTTCCGGCTCCCGAGGGGCCAAAGACGATGGTGATTCCCGGAGGAATTTCGAGCGCGACATCCAGAACGAATGAGGATGCTGTGCGGCCGGAGCGCGCTTTTTGCAGATGCGCTTTGAGCACTGGCGGATTTATCTCGCTGCCCACGAGGCCCACATGCGCCGGCCGATTCGTCGATTGACGCCGTACACGGTGGACAACACCACGAATGAAATTATTAGCAACACCAGCGCCATGCGATTCGCTTCAGAATATTCCATGGACTGCACACGGTCGTAAATATCGATGGACGCTGTGCGGGTCATACCAGGTAGATTTCCGCCAACCATCAACACCACTCCGAATTCGCCGAGGGTATGCGCAAAGCTGAGAACCACAGCGGTGACAATGCCCGGCAGGGATAGCGGCAGGATGATTTTTGCGAAAGTGCGGACGCGGCTGGCACCCAAAAGCGCGGATGCATCCAGAAGCCTGCGATCGATCGCTTCAAACGAAGCAATCAACGGTTGTACCGTGAACGGGAAGCTATACAGAACAGAGGCAAAAACTAACCCGTCGAATGTGAACGCCAAGCCGCGATGAAATAAGGAGTCGGAGATTTTTCCGATCGGGCCATGCGGGCCCAGCGCGATCAAAACATAAAATCCCAGAACAGTCGGCGGCAACACCAGGGGTAGGGCCACGATGGCTTCCAGTAAAAACTTGCCGCGCCAATTCCAAAATGCCAGCCAATACGCCAGCGGCATGCCGATCAGCAACAAAATTACCGATACGCAGGTTGCAAGGCGGACGGAGAGAATTAACGAGTCCATATTACTTTTGGGAATCTATCTCGGTTCGTGGCCGTGGGCAATAAAAGCATGCGAATCATTTATGGGGTCGGATCGGTGAAACCAAATCGCTGCAATATTTCCCGCCCTTGTGGGCCGCTGACGAAGTCCAGGAAGCGGCGAGCGGTGTCTTTATTTTTCGAAGCTTTGAGTATCACCGCTGCTTGTTTAATCGGCGGATAACTGTCGGCAGGAATTTGCCATTTGTTTCCATTTTTCATCGCTGGAGATGTAGCCAGCGACAGTGCCACGATTCCTGCTTGGGCGTTACCGGATTGCACGAACTCAGCAGCTTGAGAAATATTCTCTCCGTACACGAGCTTGTGTTTCACCTGCTCGTAGATGCCGGCCTTTTTCATAGCCGCCACAGCTGCGCGGCCGTACGGAGCGTGTTCGGGATTGGCGATGGCGATCTTTTTTACACGCTGGTCCAGCAAAGACTGCCATCCGGCTTTCGCGGCATCGATCCCACTATCGCGGGGAGTCCAGATGACGATGTGGCCGACGGCGTAGTCACGTATAGTGCCCGGTTCAGTTAATCCGGCTGCTTCCAGTTTTTTGGGATATTCGGAGTCAGCGGAAAAAAACAGGTCGAAGGGCGCGCCATTCTGAATTTGCGTTAAGAAATTGCCGCTGGAGCCATAGGTGACATCCAGTTTCGCACCGCTCTGCTTCTCGAATTGGGAAGCCAACTCCGTCATGGCGAATTTCAAATCTGCAGCCGCCGCGACTTTTACGGTTTGCGCGCACGCATAAGAGCCCATCGAAAGGATTGCGAACAGAGCAAGGAGTTGTTTCAATGGAAGTCTCATAGCGCTTCACAGCGATTAACGCTGCAAAGCAGCTATAACTTACCATTAAATTCGGTTAATTTCGCAGGGGTTTACCGGTTTTTAAGGTGTGGGCAATGCGTTCCTGCGTTTTTTTCTCGCCGCATAAAGAGACGAAGGCTTCGCGTTCCAGGTCCAGCACGTATTGTTCGCTGACAAACTGGGGCGAGCTTAGTGCCCCACCGGCCAGAATATTCCCGAGCTTGCGCCCCACGTGGGCGTCGTAATCGGTTATGTAGCCGCCGCGCTGCATCATATGGATGACGAGTTTGGCGCCCGATAAGAATTGTTCACCGAGCGCTTTGATCTGCGTGGTCTGCGCGCCTTCTTGCCAGTTCGCAGCTTTGGCGCGGTAGCCGCCGCGCACTAGCGCAAGAGCAACTTCTTTGGCGTCGCCCACCAAGCGGTCGCGATTCATAGACACGCCATCTTCGCGTCGCAAGAAACCGAGATCGCGACATTCCTCGGCGCTGGTGCCCACTTTAGCCATCGCAATGGTTTCGAAAACCGGCTTCATGGCGTGAAATAAATCGAGGTCTTCGCCGCTGCTGGCGCGCTCGTTGGCGCGAATCATCATCTCTTTGGTCCCGCCTCCGCCGGGAATTAAGCCGACACCCGTTTCCACCAATCCCAAGTAGGCTTCCGCCGCTGCTTGAATTCTTGCGCCGTGCAGGCCTACTTCGCAGCCGCCACCCAAGGCCATGCCTTGCGGAGCGACTACCACCGGCTTGGACGCATATTTAATTGCCAAGTTCGCATTCTGAAATTGTTTGACGGCGAGGTGCAGCTCGTCCCATTCCTGTTCCTGCGCGCCCATCAGCACGAGCATCAGGTTTGCGCCCACAGAAAAATTCACCGCCTGATTGGCGATGACCATAGCGTCGAAATCGGTCTCAAGCCGCTTGAGTCCCTTGTGAATCATGGAAATTAAATCCGCGCCGATAGCGTTCATCTTGGAATGAAATTCGCAGCACAGCACGCCATCGCCAAGATCAATCAAGCTGGCGCCAGAGTTACGCTCGAGTTCTTTTCCGGCGTCGTGTAGCGAATTGAGAAGGATAACGCCAGCGGGCTCTTCGATTTTTCTGGTGCCGCCTCCATTTAAGTCGAATACGGAGGTGGTGCCTTTTTCTGAGGTATAAAAACTGCTGCGCCCGCTGGCCAGCAACTTTTCTATTACGGGCGGCACTGTTCGGCCTTCCTTTTTAATTTGTGTAGCGAAGGCCGAGACTCCCAAAGTGTCCATTATTTGAAAGGGCCCCAGTTCCCAGACAAAACCCCAACGCACCGCGCGATCAACGTCTTCTACATGATTGGAGATTTCTGGAACTCGGCGGGCCGCGTACAGACACGTCTCCGAGATCGAGCCCCACAAAAACTGCTGGGCCTTGTCGCCCGTCTGGCCCGCCAGAACCGGGCCGATCAGGGCGCGCAAACGATCGCGCGTATCTTCGATGGTTTTGCCCGCTTCGATGGAAGCAAAACGGGCTTTCTGGCGCGGGCGGTAGTCCATGGTGTTTACATCGAGAGTAAGAATTTCTTTTTCGCCTTCACCTCGCAACCTTTTGTAAAACCCTTGCCCGGTTTTATCGCCCAACCATTTGCGCTTGGCCATGTCTTCGACGAACGCGGGAACTTTATACATTTCACGCGATTCGTCGCCGGTCGCTGTTTCGTAAATATTCTTGATCACGTGCATCAATACATCCAGGCCGACAAGGTCCGCGGTGCGAAACGTCGCCGACTTCGGCTGGCCGATGGCCGGGCCGGTGCAGGCATCCACTTCTTCGACCGTCATTCCCAATTTATTCATCAGGCGCAACGCGTTGAGCATGGAAAATGTGCCGATACGATTGGCGATGAAGTTTGGGGTGTCCTTGGCCACTACTACGCCTTTGCCCAAACGGCGGTCGCAAAACTCTGCGAGGGTGTCCAGTACTTCGGGCGATGTCTTTGGCCCGGGAATGATTTCGACCAGCTTCAGATAGCGGGGCGGGTTAAAAAAATGTGTGCCTGCCCAATGCTCCTGGAATTCGTCGCTCATGCCTTCGGCGATTAAATGCACCGGAAGCCCTGACGTGTTGGTAGTGACGATCGATCCCGGTTTACGAAACTGGGCCACGCGCGCGAGCAGGCTCTTTTTGATCTCCAGATTCTCGGCTACTACCTCGATAATCCAGTCGGCATTCTTGATTCGCTGCAAATCATCGTCAAAATTTCCGACGGAGATTTTATCGGCAAGCGCAGCCGTAAAAAACGCCGCGGGCTTGGACTTTTTAGCTGCATCCAGGCCGGCGCGCACAATTTTGTTGCGTTCCGCGGCATCGTCGGAACTCACTCCAGGCGGCACGATGTCCAATAAGAGCACCGGGACGCCGGCGTTAGCGAAATGAGCCGCGATGCGAGCGCCCATAGTGCCCGCGCCGAGCACCACGACTTTTTCGATGCGACGTTTCATGGTTGGCCTTTTTTTCTAATTTGTACGAATGGACAGGTTACAAAACCAACATACACGGGTCAATCGAACTGACACAAACGGCATTAGCGCCTAAACTGATTATGATATGCCTGAACCCGTTATTTCGAGCGTATTGCGCAAATGGCTGGACGAAAAAGAGCGCGTTTTGTCCGCGGAAGTCACCAGTGTGCACGATGTACCAGGGCGACCAAAAGTGGGTTTGGCGCTGGCTGGAGGGTTCGCTCGCGGTATAGCGCATATCGGAGTGTTGCGCGTTCTGCGCGACGCCGGCATTCACATTGACGCGGTGGCGGGCACCAGCGTGGGCGCACTGATCGGCGCAGCATTTTGTGCTGGCACGCCCCTTGAAGAGATGGCGCGCATCGGGGAACACACCAGTTTCACCGATTTTGGGCGCTGGACGCCGTCGTGGCTCGGTCTGGCTACCAACCATCGCCTCGAAAAATACCTTGCGCGGCTGACACCGGCGAGAAATTTCGAGGACCTGGTGACGCCGCTGGCTATCGCCGCGACAGATCTGAACGCGGGAATCACCATTTACTACACGCGAGGGCCACTGGCGCCTCCGCTGCGCGGGTCGTGCGCCTATCCTGGACTCTTCGTGCCGATACAATTTGAAGATCGCACTTTAGTAGACGGCTTTCTGACGTCACCGGTTCCCGTGGAAGGTGTTGCGCTGCTGGGCGTCGACATTGTGATCGCTGTGTATCTTGAACCTTCGAGTCTAGAGCCGCCGCGCACGTTTACCGACGTGTTGAGCCGCTCGTTCAATATTATTCAGCGGCATGCGGACCTGGCGTGGCGGCAGCAAGCGGACGTCATCATCGAGCCGGATATGAAAACATTTTTGTGGGACGACTTCACGCGAACGCCGGAGCTGGTAGCGGCTGGAGAAGCTGCGGCCCGGGAGGCTTTACCGAAAATTCGCGAATTGCTTGGAAGTGATTCGCCAGGGACTGGCGGATCCGATGCTGTTAAAAGAGATGTAATTTCGCGTCAGTGAAGTGAAGGCAAGGTCGAAAATCAAAAGCGAAAGCTACGATTAAAAGCCAAGATCGAAAACAAAAAGCAAACCTAAGAATAAAATCGAAGACCAAGAATCAAAACTAGACTCAAGAATCAAACTCTAAATCCACAACCAAACCCAAGACCCGCCCTTACAAAACAAGGGTGGGGCACCCTCCGTGATTGGTTAATTTTTTTCTAACGGTGTGACTTGCACGATTACGGGCTGGCCTTCGCCTTTGCCACGTTGCGTTAGCCATGCGGCCAAGCCTTCTGCGAAACGTTCGGGAGTAAGACGGAAACTGGTTTCAACCTGGCCATCGGCAAGCGGCAAGGTGTCATCGAATTCGGCGGCATTGGTGAAATTGCGCATGCAGAATTGATCGAGCCATTCGAGCGGGCAGGGCTTGGCCGCGCCGCGAATCACAACATTTACGTTAAATTTTTGTGCGTACATGCCGGTTAGCACTGCGCTGAGGCGGACATTTAGTCCGCCTGGAGCCAAACTACGATATACGCGGGCGCTTCACGGAATGCGCAAGGCCCATGGCTTCGAGCATCCAGATGAAATACCAGCCGATGTCCGGCTGCCACCAGCGCAGACCCAAGCGCGCCGAGCCCGCATGCGTATGATGATTTTTATGCCAATTTTCGCCCCAGGCGGTGAGTTGAAAAGGGCCGAGCCACCAGACGTTCTTGCTGGAATCGCCTTCGGCGACGTGATCGAGGTGCGTAAGGCTGTTCACAAAGCACTGCATGTGCAGGGTGTACACCAGGCGGATCGCGCCAAGCCAGAAAAAGCCCATCCAGCCGAGGCCCAAAATCGGCCCGATAAAGATGGACAAAATAATTACCGGTGTTTCCGCATAGCCCCAGATTTTATAAATGCCGCGATTCACTTCGGGAGCCCAGCGTTGCCGGTCGGCCGGCGGCGTTTGATACAGCCAGCGCAAATGAGCCCACCAGAAGCCACCTTGTTTGGGGCTCGAAATGTCGTTAGGCGTATCGGTAGTGGAATGGTGCTGACGGTGATAAGCGACCCAGCTGGCGGGATGGCCGGAAGCGTTGAATACCGCCCAGAAAATCAGCATCTGCTCAATGAAGCGATTGGTCTTCAAAGTTTTGTGCGCGAGCATGCGATGATAGCAGACGGTCGTTCCAAGTCCGCCAAAAGCGATAAAAAGCGCGGCAAGTCCGAGAACTTTGAGGCTGGGCAGAGGAAACAGAATTATTCCCACGATGGCCAGCACGTGTATTAACAACAGAAAAGTAAAAACGCCTTCTTTACGCCGGACAGGTTTCCAAAATGGACGGTCCCAGGGCCTAGCTACTGCGGTTGCTGCTTGATTCATGTACTCTCCGGATGAGCTTGGGACAAGACCAAGCGGTTAGTTATATAGAGGTGTAAAGTCTTTGTGAGACGTATACACAATACCATTTTCTTGGAATTGTTCGTTGGCTTCTGTTCAAAAAGAGACAGTTTTAGTTACTGCCTAGATTAATTAACGTTAACCTTCGAAGTAATGCGCAATAAAAACCAACGAAAGATTCACGAACTATTATTGCCAGTGGAGCAAGATAACATACACAGGGTATTCCTAAAGCTCGCTGAAAATTACTAAACTCCATGTCACGGTAATTTGAAAGGGATTTCGGCACCTTGCGCTATTTTTGTCTAATTTCTGATTACGACGGAACCTTGGCCCACGACGGGCAGGTGACCGCCAGCACTTTGCAGGCGCTCAAGCGCGTGAAAGCTTCGGGACGCAAACTGCTGCTGGCCACTGGCCGTGAACTTCCCGACTTGCTGCGTGTTTTCCCGGAAACGTCTCTTTTCGATCTCGCTGTCGTTGAAAATGGAGCGCTGCTTTACAATCCGGCTACCGGAGAAAAACGTTTGCTGGCCGAAGCACCGCCAGCCGCTTTCGTAGAGAAGCTTCGCCGTCGCGGCGTGAAGCCTTTGTCAGTCGGCGAATGCATCGTGGCCACCTGGCATCCGTACGAAAAGGAAGTGCTGGAAGTAATTCGCTCCATGGGGCTCGAGCTGCAAGTGATCTTCAATAAAGACGCGGTGATGATTCTTCCGTCGGGCATGAATAAGGGGGTCGGGGTAAAAGTTGCGCTCGATGAGCTGGGACTTTCGACACATAACACTGTGGGTGTAGGAGATGCCGAAAACGATCACGCGTTTCTGGGAATTTGCGAATGCAGCGTGGCGGTGGGCAATGCCCTGCCAGTCTTAAAAGAGCGCGCCGATGTGGTGACCGGGCACACGCATGGAGCGGGTGTCGAAGAAATTATCGAGCAATTGTTGGCCGACGATTTGCGAAGCCTGCAGCCGCGTTTGAAGCGCCACGATATTCTTCTGGGTCACAAAGAAAACGGCCAGGAATTTTGTCTGGGGCCTTATGGCACACGAGTCGTGGTGGCTGGCCCATCGGGCGGCGGAAAGTCCACGGTGGTGACGGCCATCGTGGAGCGCCTGATTCAAAAACAGTACCAGGTGTGCGTCATCGATCCTGAGGGCGACTACGACGATGTGGCGCAATTCGTAACGTTGGGAGCGGCCGACCGGGTTCCGGGAGTTTCAGAAATTCTGGAAGTGTTAAAAAATGCCGGGAGTTCGATCAGCGTAAATATGCTGGGCGTGCCTCTGGCTGATCGCCCCAGTTATTTTGTGGGACTACTTCCCCGGCTTCAGGAGTTGCGCGCGCGCGCGGGCCGCCCTCACTGGATTGTTATCGATGAGGCTCATCATTTGCTGCCGTCTGAACTGGATTCCGCAAGTTTGAGTATCCCCTCAAGCCTGGGCAGCTTTGCGTTAATCACCGTGCACCCCAAGAGTGTCTCCAAAGCTTTGCTGGACACCGTGAATTGCGTGATCGCCATAGGGCCAGAGCCCGGGGAAATCATTGCGGAAGTCAATGAGGGGTCGGGTAAAGCCTGGGCCCTGCCGGAACAGAGCTCGGTCGGTGAGTCTGGCCCGGAAGTACGTTCCGGAGAAACACTGGTCTGGCAACTTCCCGAATCAAATCCCCCTACCAAGGTCACACTGGAACCGGCCAAAATCGAGCTACGCCGGCATAAGCGGAAGTACGCCGCAGGGGAGTTGGGCGAAGACAAAAGCTTTTACTTTCGAGGGCCGGAAGGAAAGCTGAATATTCGTGCGCACAACCTTAACCTTTTTGCACAAATCGCTGAAGGCGTGGACGAAGACACTTGGTCGTATCATCTGAAGAAGCACGATTATTCGGTGTGGTTGCGGGAAGCGGTGAAAGACGACGCCGTCGCAGATGAAATCGCCACGGTGGAAGGAAATACGAATCTGCCGCCGGAAGAGAGCCGCGCACGAATCCTGGAAACCATTCGCAAGCACTACACCAGCGCCGCTTGAGGCTGTTTCCCAGGGATCAAACTCTTGAAGCAAATTAACGTTTTTTTCAGGGGTGATTACAGCAAAGACCTTATTGAAGGGTCTGCAACCTCCCGTTATCTTGGTTTTATTATCTTGCTTCAAATACCTCACAACGGATAGGCGCTTGGCCCCGAACACAAGTGCCTATCCCCCCACCTCTTCTGAGACACAAATCGTTAAACAGCGATGATAATTAATTCGCTACCGAGCGGCGCTCGACGTGCCGGAAACCTGGCTGAAAACCGGCCAGGTTCAGGTGAACTTGCGCGTGAGTGAATTCCTAACATAAACTGGATTGTCGTAGCACGCCGCTCTGCCGCTTCAGGTTTTCTTCCCGCCGCACTGTCCGGGTTGGCAGGGCTGGTTATCACGAACTACTCGATTCAAGTATCTCGGCCCAGACGACCGGGTGCGCGGTTCAAGGGGACATAATTTGGGCACTCCGCTGGAAAATTGGGTGAACGAAGCAGCGCAATTAACCCGGCCTGACCGCATCGTGTACTGCGATGGCTCGGAAGCGGAAAACCAGAGAATCCTCGCCGAAATGTTGCGTGGCGGGGACGCCCTGAAGTTAAACGAAACCACCTACCCCAATTGCTACCTCAGCCGCAGCAGCCCTAATGATGTGGCCCGCACCGAACACTTGACCTTTATTTGCACGCCCGAGAAGGACGATGCGGGACCCACCAACAATTGGATGGATCCTGTGGGCGCCAAGCACAAAGTTGGGGCGCTGCTTAGCAACGCGATGCGTGGCCGAACCATGTACGTCATTCCGTATATTTTGGGGCCCGTGGGTTCGCCCCTGAGCAAGATCGGCGTGGAGGTCACTGATAGCCCGTATGTAGTGGCCAATATGCGCATCATGTCGCGCATGGGCAAAGTAGCCCAGGATCGCTTGGGAGCGTCGGCGGACTTCGTGCCAGGCCTGCACTCCCTGGGCGATCTGGACCCCATGCGGCGGTACATCGTGCATTTCCCACAGGAAAAATTGATCTGGAGCGTGGGATCCGGCTACGGGGGCAACGCCCTGCTGGGCAAAAAGTGCTTTGCCCTGCGCATCGCCAGCTACATGGCACGTGAGCAAGGCTGGATGGCGGAACATATGCTTATCCTGGGTCTGGAAGCGCCCAGCGGGAAGGTCACCTACATGGGAGCGGCATTTCCCAGCGCCTGCGGCAAGACCAACCTGGCCATGATGGTCTCCGCGCTCGAAAGCCAAGGTTACCGAGCCTGGACCGTGGGCGATGATATTGCCTGGATGAGGATTGGGGCAGACGGGTACCTGCACGCTATTAATCCTGAGGCGGGCTTTTTTGGGGTGGCGCCTGGGACAGGCTACAACACGAATCCTAACGTGATGGAAGCGATCCATCGCAACACCATATTTACGAACGTAGCGGTGACCCCCAAGGGCGAGCCATGGTGGGAAGGCATTGGAGAAGCTCCGCCGTCCGGGTTGATCAACTGGAAGGGCGACGTTTGGGATTCATCAAAGGGTCCGGCGGCGCATCCTAACGCGCGTTACACCGTTCCGGCTAACCAGTCGCCGAGCATTTCTTCGCAGTGGGAAGCGCCGCAAGGCGTGCCCATCTCAGCATTCATTTTCGGGGGCCGCCGGGCGCGGCTTGCGCCCCTGGTTTACGAATCGTTTGACTGGCAACACGGCACGTTTGTCGGGGCTACGATGGCGTCCGAAACTACCGCAGCGGCCACGGGAGAAGTTGGCATTACGCGACGCGATCCGATGGCCATGCTGCCCTTTTGCGGCTACAACATGGCGGATTATTTCGGTCACTGGTTGGAGATGGGCAAGAAGATCCCGCGCCCCCCTAAAATTTTTCATGTGAATTGGTTTCGGCGCGGCACGGACGGGAAATTCCTGTGGCCGGGTTACGGTGAAAATGTACGGGTGTTGAAATGGATTTTGGAGCGAGTGGAGGGCCGCGGCGCCGCACAGGAAACTCCCATTGGCTACGTGCCCGGTGCGGGAGGGCTAACGTTGGATGGGCTTAAGATTTCGCCAGCCGCTATTGAGGAATTGTTGCGAGTAAATCCCGACGATTGGCAAGCAGAACTGGATGACATACGGCAGTTCTTCGATAAGTTCGGCCGGCGCCTCCCGCGCGAAATGCGTGAAGAGCACGAAAGACTGGGCCGCCGCCTGCAGCGCACCGTAACCGCGTAGCAGACCGTTGTTGCCTTAGGTCGGAATCACACGCGGTTTCGAATTTAATTCCCTTTTGAATCATTCTCAGAACGGATATGGGCGCTGAGCGGATCAGAGGAAGCAGATGCAGCACCATTTAGGGGCCGTTTCTTAATTCGCCTCAACAACGTATTCAAAAACGACAAGCAGACGCGCGCGTTTCGGGTAAGCTCCTCGAGGTCGGCGCCCGCAACGGGAAGATCTGGCGACTGGATGGGAAGATTCACTA
This sequence comes from Candidatus Acidiferrum sp., assembly GCA_036270765.1. Classification (GTDB taxonomy): domain Bacteria; phylum Acidobacteriota; class Terriglobia; order Acidiferrales; family UBA7541; genus Acidiferrum. The sequence continues at coordinate 8,176 of DATBBY010000133.1, read as the reverse complement.
GCGTGTATGCGACAGCTGCGTCCGGCGTTCGAGACCCTTCCTGGCCAAGAGCGTACCGTCCACCGAAAAACACAGTGGCGAGACCAACTGTCAAGATAACGCGTGGTGCGCGGTGCATGTACCATTTTTGTCAGACAAGACCTAAGGAAAAATAGTACTTCCGGTTCATGCGCGACAAAAAACTCCAAAGTGTAAACAATCTGTGAGGGCTCGTAGAGAGAGAATATTTTGCGCGCAGTCGAACGGGACCCTGTACTACGGTTCAACAAGAATGTCCGAGTGGACATGACGGGCAGGCTTGGATGATTTCCGCTACCGCGGATCGTTGTTAGGCTGCGCGTGAATGTCGGGTAAAAGGTATGTTAAGTAGTTCTAGTAGACATGATTGTAATCATACCATCCGCGGTATATAACCATAATGCATATAATGGAACGTAAGGTACACGACCATGCCATTAAATCCGCCGCGTGTTCTGATTGTGAGGGCGCACGCTCTTGAATTATTTCTTTCGGTCGCGTCCATAACTCTAGGGCTCTTTGTGTGGCTAGCCCTGAAGGATTCGAATTCGGGCATTAATGTACTGGTGGGCGCCGCATTACTGGTAGCCGGAGTTATTTTGTTAGGTTCAGCGCTGAGAACTATCCTGAAATATTAAGAGGCGGGGCTATTCTATGCGCAGCGCTTGCATGGGCGAGATTGAAGCTGCTCGGCTGGCGGGAATAATGGCGGCGAAAAACGAGCAGACCGCGAGTGCACCAGCTGCCACACCTAGCGCTAACGGATCCCAGGAAGACACACCGTAAAGCTGGGCGGAGATCAATCTTCCCGCGCCCACAGCCAAAGGCAATCCTAATAATAGGCCGACGAGCACGCGTTTGAAGGCGCCGCGCAACACGAGGCGGATGACCTTCAGGCGGTCAGCGCCCAGCGCCATGCGCACCCCGATTTCGTTGGTGCGTTGATTCACGGTGTATGCCGTTACGCCGTAAAGTCCCACTGCTGCTAGCAACAACGCCACAATTCCGAACAGCCCGGCGAGGCTGGCAACCGCGCGCTCCTGGTCAAAAGATAATTCTATTTGTTGCTGCATGGTCCGGATGCTGGTAATGGTCAGGTTGGGATCCACCTCCGCGAGGGTTCGAGTGAGCAGCGGCTCAAGCGTTCCGGTGGGTGTGTTGGTCACTAACATGATTGCCTGAATATAGTGGGTGCTGAGCTCCAGCCTGGCCATCAGCTCGTTTTTGTAATCGACACCCTGAGCCAATGGGACGTAGAACATCGGACGTGCCGGCTTGCTCAAGGCAAAGCCAGCGAATTTCGCGTCGCGCACGATGCCAATGATGCGATAGGTGCCTACGTACTCAGGCACGTCTATACCGAAATGTTGATCCATGGGATTTTCGCCGTTCTTGAAGAAGCGCTTCACAAAGGCTTCATTCACGATGGCCACTCCCGCAGTGGTTTCGTTATCCGCGGTTGTAAAATATCGTCCGCGCAAGATGGGCACACCGAGATTTTGCAGATAGTTCGCGCTTACGCGGTCCCAGGACGCACCTGATTCTTCGCCGGGCGCCGGAGCGGGATGGCCAGCCACTAAGACGAGTTCACCCCAGTTATTGGTGAGCGGATTGTAAAGCGCCAGGCCGGTGCCTTGTATGCCAGGGAGGCGGTCGAGGTTGGCTTCCAGTTGGCGATAACGCGCGGCAAGCTGAGGCATGGTGTAGTTTGTGATTGGGTTGTGTAGTTCCACGAGTACACGACCTGATACTTGAAAGCCAAAATCCTGATGTTCCAGTTTGTTCAGGCTGCGCCCAAGCATGGTGGCGCCAGCAACTAGCACAATCGAAACAGTGGCTTGTACCACGAGAAGCGCCTTCCGGCTGAAAGAAGATCGATCGGTGGTGCCGCGGCCCGCTCCGCGCAAAGCTTCTGCCGGATCGGTGCGGGTGGCAAACCATGCGGGGGCCGCGCCGAAAATGATTCCAGTCAGCAAGGCTAGGGCGAATGCGAACGCCAAGACCACTAGGGACGGCATGGCGCTGATGGGCAAGAAGCTTGCGCTCCGGAAGGCCAGCGCGAGGAGCAGTCGAGCGGCGATGACCGCGAAGATAAGTCCAAGAATTCCGCCGGCGATGGCCAGCAGGACACTTTCCGTTAAAGCTTGCGTTATGACCTGGCGGCGCGTGGCTCCGATGGCCATGCGTAGCGCGGTTTGCGCGCGGCGAGCCACCGCGCGGGCAAGCAACAAGTTCGCTACATTGGCGCACGCCACCAGCAGGACCAGGCAACAAACGGTCAGCAGAATTTGCAGGCTACGCCCGTACTCTTCTTTCATTTCAGCAACGCCCGCACCCGCGGGCACGACGTTTAATACCTGCTTGGGCAGGCTGTGAATGACTTCCGGCATCCAATTGGCCGGATAGCCGGAGTCATTTTGCATCCATTGCCGCAGAAACACGGTGAGGCGCGGCGACATCCCATCGACGGAAGCGCCGGGACGTAACCGGCCGATCATTCGCAGCCACGCGGAAACGGGCTGACGCAGCAACGAGACCCCACCATTAATCAAGGGTTCTTGTTGAACGGGAATCCAGATATCAGGGGGATCGCTACGCAGGGTTTCGCCAAAAAATCCAGCGGGCGCGACTCCGATCATCGTGAAGGGCTTGCCCTCCACGATGAAGGTGGAACCCACCACGGAAGTGTCGCCGGCGTAGATGGTCTGCCAGGCCCGATGGCTAAGAACCGCAACCGGAGGCGAGGCCGGCTTGTCATCCTCTGGTGTAAACACTCGGCCGCCAAAGGCTTTGATCCCGAGCGTGTGGAAATAAGTGCCGGTGACATACTCGGAGCGCAAATGCCTACTGGCCGCGTCAACCCCCTGTCGCCGAACGCTTAATCCGCCACGACCGGCCTGGAAAGCCGTTACCTCCTCAAATTCCGGTGTTTCAGCCTTAAGCCGCTCGAACAAAGGGTACGAAAACATTCCCCAGCGGTCCTGTGGCCCACCTTCCACGCAGCAATCGTCACCTTCTCCTACGCGATAAAGCTGGGCGGGATCGGAGACAGGCAACGAGCGCAGCATGACCGCGTGAATCAGCGTGAAAATGGCGGTCGTGCCGCCGATTCCGAGTGCAAGGGTAAGCACCGCAGTGGCGGTAAAGACAGGGGACATCCTGAACTGCCGCGCGGCATAGCGCAGATTGCCTAACAGATTGTGCATTGCGCACCTCTTCTCAGTCCTGTACGAGGGAGGGCGGCTTCAAGTTCCCCATGGTGTTAAGTGTTTTGATTGGCGGGCCGAGTCGGCCGGTGGCGAGCAAATTCCAGGGCGGAAGGTCGCGCGAAAAATCGACGCGTAGAGCTGGTTCGAGTTCAGGAGTGAGAGTCGAGCTACGGAAGAAATTCTAGGTTGATAATGCCTGCGGAAAGTTTAAGGGCATTCCGCGTAATATCAGCTTGTTGGTCGCACACGGTTGCGGTCCAAGGCAGGTTGAAATTATGAATGTCGAAGAGTTCAAAGCCTCCATTACTCAAGAACAGTCGCCTCCGGCGGGACTATCCATCCCGCTCGCAGCTTTGTGGTGGGACGCTAAGGGGGATTGGGCACGTGCGCACTCGCTGGTGGACGAACTGGAAAGTGTCGATGGCATGGCCGTTCACGCTTACCTGCATCGCAAAGAGGGTTCTACCTCTAACGCCGATTACTGGTATGCCCGTTCCGGACGCGGCTTTTACCGACCAACGCTCGATGCGGAACGCAACGCGCTAATTGAAGGGTTGTTGGTTGCAGACGGAAAAGCTTGAGTTGTCTTCCGCTTTCGCACGACAATTTTAATGCCTGGAGCCTCGTGCGAATTATTTTCCCAAAAGGTTTTACTTATTAGGCGCGTGCGACGGCTGCAGTGAGTTGTTGGTTGACTGCCGGGGCCACGCCCGTGCCCAAAAGTTCGATAGCGCGCAGCATCTTCGGTTGTGGAACCGCTGACACGCCCATTTGAAAAGTGATTCGCGTGACGCCGCCGAGGGCTTCGTTCACGTAGAGAATCTTTTTCGCGACGGTGTCAACATCGCCGATCAGCAGCGCGCCCTTCGGACCGCGCAAAGCGTCGAATTGCGCGCGCGTAGTTGGCGGCCAGCCGCGCTCCTTGCCGATTTCCGTGAAGGTGTGGGCGTAGCCGGGGAAAAAAACGTCCGCGGCTTCCTTGGTGGTGTCGGCGACAAAGCCAATCATGTGCAGACCGACTTTGAGTTGTTCAGGTTTGTGCCCGCTGCGGACGCCTGCTTCACGATAAAGATCGATGAGCGGACGGAAGCGGTGCGGTTCTCCGCCAATGATGGCCACCATGAGCGGCAGGCCGAGAACTCCGGCACGCGCGAACGAAGCCGGCGTGCCGCCGACGCCAACCCACATGGGAAGCGGATTCTGCAGCGGTCGCGGGTAGACGGCCTGACCGGTAAGCGCTGGACGATGCTTACCGGACCAGTGCACGTGGGTATTTTCGCGAATGTTGAGCAGCAGCTCCAGCTTTTCCGCGAAAAGTGAGTCGTAATCTTCGACATCGAAGCCGAAGAGCGGAAAAGATTCGATGAATGAACCGCGGCCCGCGACGATTTCGGCGCGCCCGTTTGAAATAAGGTCCAGTGTCGCAAATTCCTGAAACACTCGCACGGGATCCGCGGCGCTGAGAACGGTGACCGCGCTGGTGAGGCGGATATTTTTAGTTCGCGAAGCAGCCGCCGCAAGAATGACGGCCGGCGCGGAATCCAAAAATTCCGCGCGATGATGCTCGCCGATGCCAAACAGGTCGAGTCCCACTTTGTCGGCAAGTTCGATCTCGTCCAGCAATTGATGCAGGCGGTCTGCCGGCTTGGTGGTCTTCCCGGTAACCGGATCCGAAATAGCTATTGCGAAGCTGTCTACGCCAATCTCCATGTGCGCACCTCCAGTTATGGTTCTTAGATTCCATCGCTTGCGTTGTTGATACTGTTTTACGAGTAATTAGTTACGCCGCTTGGCCCTGATTCGCGTGTTGGACAAATATTCCCGCCAGGTACTGCTTGTTTCGGAAAGCGAGAATGGACCACAGGATGACTACCACAATCGCAAGAGGCAGCCCGGATGGGGCCATGAGCGCGTGAAAGAAGAAAATATTCACGATCACCGGCCCAAGTATAACGAGCGCCAGCGGCACGAAACGATTTATAAGCAGAAGTAGCCCTCCGATGACTTGAACGCCAAAAATAACTACCCAATACTGAGACGCAAAGATCGCGCCGAAGTACTGGCCTGCCACTCCTGTGGGAGGGGGCATCGGAATGAAGTGAAGAAATCCGTTCAACCCGAAAACAAGGAAGATCAAGCCTAGAAGCAAACGTGCGATCAAGGAAGCGATTTTCATTTTGTTCTCCTTTTTTAGACTTGGGTTACCTACAGACTCGCGTGCGCGTGAACCTTTTCCAGCGACGGCGCGAGAAAAGTTTGGGGATCCGTCTTGCCGGACATCAACTGAGCGGTGCCGCCGGCGGCAATGATAGTGACGTCGGCGATGCCGATGAACGCCAAGACGGTTTGCAGATACGGGGTCACAAAATCGAAGGAAGCCATGGCGCTGCCCTTCCCATATTCGCCTCCGCTGGCAAGGAGCAACGTGGCTTTCTTGCCGGTCAGCAAACCTTTGGGGCCGATTGCGCCATAGGAAAAGGTTCTTCCGGCGCGGACGACCTGGTCGATCCAAAGCTTCAGTGTGGAAGGAATGCTAAAATTGTGCATGGGCACGCCGAAGACATACTCGTCGGCTTGCTCGAGGTCCTTTATCAGGGAGTCCGACGCGGCGAGCGCTTGAGCCTGGGCCGCGGTACGGGAGCCCTCCGGAGTGTGCGCCGCGCCAGCCCAAACGGCGTCTACTACCGGCAGGTTCAGAGTGGCCAGGTCACGTTCAATAACTTTGCCGCCTGGATGAGTCTTGAGCCAACTCTCAGCAAACTTGGTGGTGAGTTTTCGGGATATGGATCGCTCACCCATGGGACTAGAATCGAGTTTCAGTAAGGTTGACATGTGATTGCCTCCAATCATCAGATGCAGCATAAACAACAACTGTCGCATACAATACCACAACATTTGTATTTTATGCAACAAACGATGTTTTATAGTATAATTGGTGGTTGGAGGGTGGAGCAATGCTTCATTCGGACTGTCAAAAGCTTGATCCTCGCATCCGCAGGACGCGACAACTGCTACAGGAGGCTCTACGCAACTTATTGGCACAAAAGGAGTTCGACAGGATTTCGGTGCAGGATATAACCGAAGCAGCGACTGTAAACCGCGCTACCTTTTATGCTCACTATGACGATAAATTCGCTCTGCTCGGCGAGTTGATCCGCGTTACCTTTCTTGACCTCCTAGCGCAGAGGGGCGCGAAGTTTGACGGAGGTTGTTCAACGGCATTTCAAGTGATTATTCTGGCCGTCTGCGATTACATGAGCGAACTGCAAAAATCGCACTCCTTTAATCAGCATCAATTCGAACCGTTTGTGGAAGCCACCGTGATCGATCAGATCCGTATCGTTTTGCTGGACGGATTTCAACGGCACCCCGTAGAACGTACCGTAGCCGCTCAGATGATTGCCGCCACCGCAAGTTGGGCGATTTACGGGGCGGTGAAGCAGTGGGTGAACACAGAGAATCGTGTATCTGCGGAAGAATTTGTTGCCGTTGCAGTGGAGTTGGTGCGGCCGATCGTGATGGTGGGAATCGTGCCAACTACGCAGGTTGATGTTCCGCAGAGCGATGTGCCAGCAACGACTTCGTTACAGCACAGTTGTACTGAAGGCGCAGTTGAATTACGGCTCCCGCACCGCGTCATTCGCTTACAGTTTGCCCGCGCGTTTCAAACTAACATTTTGCGGAGGGGTATCTTCGGCATCCGGTGGAGTAGCGTCTCCCTCCGCTCTAAAGTCAGGCTGGCTTTGCAGCAGGCGGACGCAGCGATTCCAGCGCAGAATGCTGTCATCGTTTCCCGGCGGACGGATTTTTTCCGCTTCAGAAAGACATTTCATGGCGTCTTCAATGAGCGGCAACAGAATATGCGCGGAATAGCCGCTGTGTAGTTGGACCTTGGCGCGGCGCTCGTATAGCAAACCGGTGTAATAGGCGCGCTCATAGGGATCCCGCAGGCCTTGAAAAATTTCGGCTACTTCGACGTAGCGATCGCCGGCGTAGCCTGAAAATTGATCGGTGATCGACAACCCCAATAACCGGCGAGCCAGTTGATGCCCGGAATCGACTGCCAGAATGTCGCGGCAGATTGACTCGGCTTCTTCAGGTTCGTTTAAATAACGATACAACTCCGCTTTGGCTATGGCTTCGGCGATTCCTGCCCTGGAAATAGCTTTAAGTTGAGCGTCCATAAAACCTCCGTGCTCCGAACAACCAGCAATCGAACAAATCTAAGTGCGTTTCTTGCTGGAACCCCGCATTTTACGAAACAGCATGGTTAACGGATCATAAAATTCGTCCACTACTCGTTCCTTCAGCGGGATGATGGCGTTATCCGTAATGTGTATCGATTCCGGGCAAACCTCGGTGCAGCATTTGGTGATGTTGCAAAAACCGAGGCCCAATTCATCTTTCAGCAAGCCCACGCGGTTTGCGCCGTCCAGCGGATGCATTTCCAGTCCGGCCACGCGCACAAAAAAACGCGGCCCGGCGAACTGTTCCTTTTTGTCGTGATCACGCAACACGTGGCAAACGTTCTGGCACAAGAAACACTCGATGCACTTTCGAAATTCCTGCACGCGGTCGACGTCCAGCTGCGAAATTTTCCAGTCAGCGCCGGGTCTGGGTTGAAATGGCGGAATTTTTTTATTTACGCGGTAATTCCACGAAACGTCGGTGACCAGGTCTTTAATTTTCGGAAACGACTTTATGGGCATTACGACGATGGGTTCGTCTTTGGGAAGCTCATCCATGCGCGTTTTACAGGTCAATCGGGGGCGGCCGTTTACTTCCGCGGAGCAGGAACCGCACTTCCCTGCTTTGCAATTCCAGCGCACCGCGAGGTCCGGGGCGAGGTGGCCCTGAATGTAATGCAGCGCGTCGAGCACTACCATGCCAGGCGCAACGGGAACCTTGTAATCCACCGTCGCTCCGCCACCGGCATCGCCGCGAAACAC
>DATBBY010000132.1:0-7356 GCA_036270765.1 Candidatus Acidiferrum sp. | reverse complement strand
TAAAACTGATTGCCGTACTCCTTCAGCCCTTCCAAGAACAAGGCGGGAATCTTCAACCGGCCCTTCTCGTCGACCTTCGCCGGATAGTTTCCCCGCAGATTCATGTGCCCCGCTCGGATTCACGATGTGATAGCCGTTTTTAGTCTTGACGGCCACACACCCACACACTAAAAGGAAGTCTTGGATGCGCAAAATGCCCCCAAAACACCTACAAATGGCCAAAAAATTAGGACTTTCTTATGTTGCCCCGGTGATGCCCACAACGCTTTACTGTGCCCTACTTGCTTCTACAACGACCCACTTCACTCCACATTGCTCCACATCATAAGCGCGATTCACGACATGTCAAGTGGAAACGTAAAAAGTTGTGAAAAAAGTTGTGGAAACACCACGTCTGGTAATTCGGAATTTTTGCTACAACCAGTTGTGGTACAGAGTGATGGAAATTACAATACTTGGTAGGCTCTTTCTTGGGTTCTGACCATTCATGGTTACGTTAAGAAAACTTTAATTTTTCCGCGAAACATTCCCGCCATTACGTCCCGTTCATGAAACGCGCTGCTGGAAAGTTTTGTGTCTACCCGTGTTCCATTCTGAAGGAGTGCGTGCTATTCTTTTTGTGCGATTACTATTTCTTTTTTTAATTCAAGGAGCCTTCCCATGGAATGGACCACACCGCAGCACGAAGAGATCGACCTGAACTGCGAAATCAGTTCCTACGCCAACGCAGAGCTGTAGTGCGATGACCGCTTCGCGGTCTGCTCGGATCCTGATCGAATGCGCGTAAAAGTCCTCGGCTCAGCAGCCGGGGGTGGTTTTCCCCAGTGGAATTGCGCTTGTGCCAATTGCCAACGGGTAAGAGCCGGGAAATTTCACGGCCGCGCGCGCAGCCAGACCCAGCTGGCTTTTACCACCAACTCCAAAGTTTGGTTTCTCCTTAGCGCTTCTCCAGACCTCAGAGCGCAACTCATTGCTACGCCTGAATTGTCTCCGAATCGTTCCTCCAGCGCTTCGGTTCGCATGGGCGTGCCCACAGTCGTCGCGCCTGCGCCAGTCGAGTCCCCCATCGGCGGGGTGTTCTTGCCGAGCGCCGATATCGACTCCGTAGCAGGTCTTCTTCATTTGCGCGAATTCCAGTCCTTTTTTGTTTTTGCCACACCCTCGGTACAGTCCGTGCTGCAAAAAGAAAATCGCGTCTTTCGCGTTCTCGATCGCGCCGACCCTCCGGTAAAGTGGGTGAGGCTATCCAGTAAAGGCCGCCTGGGCTGCCATCTCGAGGAAGAGTCGGGCTCCACGCCAGAGTTTCTGTGCACCACCGTTCCCATGGGCGGCTGTTATCCCGATTACGTGAGCGAAGAACTGCGGCGAACCCTAGTCGCGGAGGAAGCCACGTCAGCATTCGTGATTCATAAAGGTGACAAAAAAATATTTTATGCCCCTGCAATTCCCGCAGACACAAAAACCGCCAACGGGCACGCGGGTGCCTGGAGTTCCTGGATCGAAAATAGCGACGCTTCCTTTGTCGACGGCACATTCTGGAGCGACGACGAATTGATTAAAACCGGTCGTAGCAAAAGGACCGCTCGCCAGATCGGCCACGTACCGCTCTCCGGGCCCGGGGGAATGCTTGAGCAATACCCCAAAGACGTTAAGGGACGCAAAATCCTGATCCACATCAACAACACCAATCCAATCCTCGACGAAGACAGCCCCCAGCATCGTGCCGTACTGGATGCCGGCTTTGAATTGGCCTACGATGGGATGGAGCTGGAAATATGAACGCCCCCGCCAACATCCCTGCGAACTTCGTGGCGGTAAAAACGTTGCTGCCGGAAAGTGAATTCATCGCTGGATTTCACGCCATTGGCGAAGAGCGTTATCACCACCAGCACCCTTTTCATTTGTTGATGCATGACGGCAAGCTGACGCGCGGACAAATGCAGGCCTGGGCCCTGAACCGCTACTACTACCAGAGCCATATTCCGCTAAAAGATGCGGCCATTCTGTCACGCAGCAACGATCCAGCGTTCCGTCTGGCGTGGCGCAAACGCGTGATCGACCACGACGGCGATGGAAACAATCCCGGCGGCATCGAAAAGTGGCTCCGCCTGGTGGAGGCCACCGGATTGCCACGCCAGCAAGCGCTGCACGGCGACGGCATATTGCCGGCAACGCGATTCGCCGTGCAGGCCTACGTAAATTTTGTGAGCACGCACTCGCTGCTCGAAGCGGTGGCCTCTTCACTGACTGAGCTTTTCTCGCACAAATTAATCACTCTGCGAGTCGACCGCCTGCGCCAGCATTATCCGTGGCTCACTGGCGGACTGGATTATTTCAATGCGCGCCTGACGCAGGCTCCCCAGGATGCGGAATTCGCGCTGGCTTGGGTTGTAAAACACGCGCGAACGCCCGAAGAACAGCAAAACGCTTACGTTGCGTTGCGCACCAAGTGCGACATTCTGTGGGCCCAGCTCGATGCATTGTATTTCGCGTATGTGCAGCCTGGCTGGCCCCCACCAGGCGCTTTTAAGCCAAGCGAAAAATAATTACACCGTGAAAAAGCAATAATGACTCCCGATTTAAATAGCCGTCCGCGCCTGGCGCCAGGATGCCGCCTGAACGACGCTAAGCAGCAGCCGCGCGTCTTGCTGATGCCGGAAAAGGCGCTGCGATTGATGGGGCCGAGCCTCGAAATTGTGGAGCGTTGCGACGGCCAACGCACCGTGCGCCAGATAATCACGGAATTGCAGAGGATTTACGACAAAGCTGAACCGCAAAAAGTAGAGAGCGACATCCTGGGATATTTGTCTTTGCTCAACGATCAGCGGGCGTTGGACTTTGTGGATGCTGATGCCTCTGTGGGCGGCGGCGTAGCTTAGTAGCTAATTACTACAGGGCCGCTTATCCCAAAGCCCTTCAGCTCTTGGAAAAAATAGCGCGTGCTACGGCACAGCAACCGGGCTTACAATTTCAATCTTCTGATGATGCCACGCCTGACCTTCAAAGGGGCCACGATGCGATACCGCATCTCCTTTGGTCTTGTCGTCGTTCTTTGTCTACTTCCTCTTCTCGGCACTGCCCAGTCCGGCAATCGCGTTACGATCCTCTATGACGCTTTCGGGAAGGCTCCGGCGATGACGAAAGGCTGGGGATTTTCTGCGCTGGTGGAGTATGGCGGCAAGCGAATACTCTTCGATACCGGCGGGAATGCTGAGATTTTCGAGCACAACGTTAAGGCCCTCGGTGCGGATCTCACCAAGCTGGACTTCGTCGTGGTGTCACACCGGCATAGCGACCACATCAGCGGTCTGAATTATCTGCTGCGCATCAATCCGAAAGTTAAGGTTTATACTCCAGCGGAACCATGGGGGCCATTCGGGTGGGAAGTCCCGAACAGCCTCTATCGCAAAGATGAGTCGCTGGCTGCGAACATGCGCTACTTTGACGGAAATCCGCCCAATACTCTTTCGGCGAGTACGCCCTGGCCTGAGGCGAGCTTTGTAAGAGTAGCTTCAACGACAGAGATCGAGCCTGGCATTTTTGTTGTCCCGACCATCTCCGAGGTCACCGGGACGCTCGAACTTCGTGAAATCTCGCTGGCGATTCGCGGCCCGCAGGGCTTGATTATTGTGGACGGATGTTCGCACGCGGGCGTGGAGAAGGTCCTCGAAGCTGCGGCCAAAATAGACCCACATGTCCATGTTCTGTTTGGAGGACTCCATCTGGTAGGGGCGCCCGATGCCGATATTCAGAGAATATCGACTGCATTGCACGATCAATGGAAGCTAGATTACATCGCAATCGGCCACTGCACAGGAGAGCCGACTTTTGCCGCGCTACAAAAAGCCTTTGGCGACCGGTACCTCTACGCTGGCGTCGGGGCGGTGCTCAACATACCCTGACAACGAGATTAAGGCCTCCCGCGGCACCCTCAAGTGCTCTTTTGTGCCAGAATTATCTATCGTCACTTTCGATCCTACATCGGTTCCGAGTTGGGTCCCCCCTTTCAGCTCGCGACTGGAGCTTGGTGCAGCGCTATTTTTGTAGCCGCGTTCGCCAAAATAAGTGCGCAAGTATAAATTCCGAGGCCAGGGGAAATTTCGCCGTCTTTTGAGAGTTGATTCGAAGATTGAAAATGAGCGTTAAATATAAATGAAGAGTACCGTTTCTACGCCTCTCGCTTTAATCGCCGAGCTTACGCACCGGTGCCCTCTGCACTGCGTCTACTGTTCGAATCCCCTGGAATTGAATACCCGCTCGAATGAGCTTTCCACCGACGTGTGGCGTAACGTTTTTACTCAGGCAGCCGAATTGGGCGTTTTACAGGCAGACCTTACCGGCGGCGAGCCTTTAGCCCGTCCGGATATTGTCGAGCTGGTGAGCGCGGCGCGCACCGCCGGCCTGTACGTGAACCTCATTACCTCGGGATTGCCTCTCGATCAAGCGCGGCTGCAGCAACTAGTCGCGGCGGGATTGGATCACTTCCAGCTCAGCTTTCAGGGCGCGCGCCCCGAAATTGCCAATGAAATCTCCGGTACGACTACACACGCGCAAAAATTGCGTGTGCTTGAGTGGCTTCGAGGTCACCGCGTGGCGGTAACGCTGAATTTTGTTATCCATCGCCGCAACATCGATCAACTCCAGGAAATGCTTGCCATTGCGGAAGCTTTCTGCGCAACACGAGTTGAGTTTGCCAACGTGCAATATTACGGCTGGGCTTTTGCCAACCGCGAAAGTCTCCTGCCCACCCGCGAGCAACTGGATTCCTCGCTGGAAATATTGAAGGAAGCCCAGGAGCGACTGCGCGGCAAAATGCGCATCGAGTACGTGGTTCCCGACTATTACGCGAAATTTCCCAAGGCCTGTATGGGCGGCTGGGGCCGAAAGCTAATGCTGGTCGTGCCCAGCGGCGACGTTTTGCCCTGCCATGCCGCCCGCGTGATCCCGGGGCTCACGTTTGAAAATGTCAAAGACCGCAGCCTGCGCGAAATCTGGAAGTCTTCTGCGGCATTCCAAAAATTTCGAGGCGAAGAGTGGATGCAGGAGCCCTGTCGCAGTTGTGACCGTCGCGAAGTCGATTTTGGCGGCTGTCGGTGCCAGGCCGTGCTGCTGGTAGATGACGCTGCGGCCACGGATCCGGTGTGCTCGCTGTCGCCCAACAGAAATAGGGTGGATACTGTACTAGCCCGGGTGGCCGATATCCCCGCAATAGCAAAATTAGCGGACGTCGAGCCTACATGGATCTACCGGTCGAACCCTACATAGATTATGGGAACGTGCCTAAGATGGGCACTTTGTGTGCGCAAAATGGTAAAAATAAATCCGGCGCATGCCAGTCGCCAAGGATGACAATTGCCAGAGAAAGTGTTAGCCCAGATTCTCCCACACAGCGTTTTCAAGCGGCTTTTTCTTGCGACGGCGCATTAGCCCAAATACTGCCAGGCCTAAACCTACAAACAAACCCGTCGCCGGCTCCGCCGCAGGCACGGCCACAGTGTGCGTCCCCGCAGTGAATCTCCAGCCGGCGCCCTTTTCCAGATCTTTGCGTACAAAACCACCGTCCAGACTGCAATTGCAGGGGTTGATGGCATAATTCCCACCGCGGCCAGCAGGCACACCGAAGTCCGTGCCTCTCGTGTTGCTGACAGCATTACCTTGGTACGTCGAAACGCTGTCCGCCAATGTCACGCCGCCAAGCATTAACGCGAAGACCATACCGAGCACTGTTTTGAGTTCAAATCTTATGTTCATCTGGATGACCGCTTTCCCGGGTAAATTTCTTTACTACCGTGTGGTTGACCGGGCGGGTCAACAACTGGTTTGCACTTTTATGACCGTTTCTGGAGTGTCCTGCCGGTCATTATCCCGTTGGGTTTGGCGCGGCGTGCGTGGCCTGCGAGCGTAGACGCAACACCACTCGAAACAAGAAGACCAAGCTGCCGACCAGGACCAGCGCCCCAAAGACAGTCAATGTGTTCGGCGCGCCAATGTGTTTGGCGACGCCGCCAGCGATCAACGATCCAATCGGTTGCACGCCCATGAAACTGGTCGCGTAAACCGCCATAACCCGGCCACGCAATTCGTCCGGCACACGGCTCTGCACGATGGTGTTGGTGACGGCCATTTGCACCGTTGCCGCGAACCCCACAATCAGTAGAACCGCGGCAGAGAACCAGAAGACCTTGGATTGTGAAAAAAGCATCAGGCAAACTCCACAAGCCAGCGAGGTGCCCGCAATCCAGCGCGCCAGCCCCTTGTAGCTGGTACGCCCAGCGAAATACAGCGCCCCCAGGACCGCTCCAATTCCGGCGGTGCTCATCAGCAACCCAAAACCCTTGGCGCCGCGGTGTAGAACTTCGCTCGCGAAGATCGGCAGGAAAACTGAGTATTGCAGCCCCAGAAGACTTAAAAGACTAAGCAGCAACAATGCCGATCGCACCGGCATATCACTCATCGCAAACTGGAAGCCCTGGATAAAATTCTGAAAAGGCGAACCTTCGGGAGGCTTTACTGCAATTTTTGGTATGCGCATGGCCAACAGCGCCGCAAGCACCGCGAGAAAGCTGATGCCGTTCAATAGGAAACACCACGCCGGTCCTTTCCACGCCAGCGCGAAGCCGGCCACGGCGGGACCCACCACCCGTGCGCCATTGAAAATGGAAGAATTCAGCGCGATTGCATTGGGCAAATCCTCTCTCACGACCATCTGCACGAGGAAGGCTTGGCGGATGGGCACGTCAAAGGCGTTAACGATTCCGACCAGAAAAGCGATGAGAATCAACTCCCATGCTTTTATAGCTTCGGCAAAGGTCAAAGCCGCCAGGGCAAAAGCCAGCAGCATGGAAACCGCCTGGGTGGCGATAACTCCGTAGTGTCGGTTATAGCGATCACCAACATAGCCGCCAATAGAGGCCAGAAATAGAATCGGCACCTGGTTCGCGAATCCGAAGACCCCTAAAAGCGCCGCCGACCCCGTCATTTTGTAGACCAGCCACAATTGCGCGGTCGTCTGCATCCACGTGCCGATGAGCGAAACGAGTTGGCCGCCAATAAAGAGTTGAAAGTTGCGATGCTGCATTGCGCGGAAGCGCGTAGACACTAGCGGAGGATTCCTCTCCAGTTCGATGCGTGAATGGTTAGCGCGGGCGCGTCACACAACGAGTCACTAGTAGTGTAACGGAGGATTGTCTTCGGAGAAGTGAAACGCAAACCGCGTCGCAAATTTTACATTTGAGTGTCAGTAACAAAACCCCTCCTTCTGCAATTCCGTGTCTTCGTGGTCGATTACTTCCGGTTTGCTCATCACCGCGGCACAAAACGGATTTTCCCTGTTCCGCGGAGCGGACTTCGACATTC
>DATBBY010000131.1:0-15025 GCA_036270765.1 Candidatus Acidiferrum sp. | reverse complement strand
TGCCCAAGTTCTCAAATCAATCACCTCCAATCCGCCGCTCCAACCCTCACCAAGCGCGAATCCAGGTAAAACCACAACCGAAACGTCACCCGAACCCGCAAACCAACCCCCAGGCAAAAAACGCTACGAGGTAAGACTGCCTACCACGGTAAATTGGCACATAACCGGCTCCCCACCCCCATGGGGCTGGACCTCCGATCCATAAAAATCGCACCCGAGCGCCAACAGCCGCCTGACCGGATGGATGCGGCAGACGCGGCACTGACAGCCCCCGCAGCCTTCGTGTTATCTTCAATGTTCCGCATGACGCGAACTACTGAAATTCTGTGGGGCGCATGAGCCCACACCCGGCGGATGAAATCGCCTTGGGCCCGCTGCGGTTGGGCGCAGGCAATCCCTTGTTTTTGATTGCTGGACCCTGCGTGATTGAAAGCGAGTCGCACGCCTGGGGCATGGCCGAGAAAATCGCGCGCATCGCCGCCGACTGCGCGGTGCCTTACATCTTCAAAGCCTCCTACGACAAGGCCAATCGCTCGTCGCTCAAATCTTTTCGCGGCCCGGGCCTCCACGAAGGCTTGCGCATTCTTAAAAAAATAAAAAAGGATTTCGCCGTCCCAGTGCTCACCGATATTCATGAAAGCGCACAAGCCGCGCCGGCTGCGGAAGTGTGCGACATTCTTCAGATCCCCGCATTCTTGTCGCGCCAGACCGATTTGCTCGTAGCCGCCGCAAAAACCGGACGTATCATCAACGTAAAAAAAGCGCAATTCCTTTCGCCCTGGGACATGACCAACGTAGTCGAGAAAATCTCCGCCGCCGGAAATGAACAAATTATTTTGACCGAACGCGGCGCATCATTTGGCTACAACAATTTAGTCGTCGATATGCGCTCCTTTCCCGTGATGCAAAAACTTGGCTACCCCGTCGTCTACGACGTGACTCATTCGGTGCAATTGCCCGGCGGGCAAGGCCACGCCAGCGGCGGCCAACCGGAATTCATCGAGACATTGGCGCGCGCCGGAGTAGCTGCAGGCGTGGACGGAATTTTTCTCGAGACCCACGACAATCCAAGCGCCGCGCTTTCGGATGGCCCGAACGCCCTCCCGCTTGGGCAGCTGCCTTCCCTGTTGAAGCGCTTGACGCAAGTTGCCGAATTAGTGCGCAGCTGGAGCCCGCGATGAGTCTCGATTGTGCGCGTCGCGTACTCCGAATCGAAGCGCAAGCAATTCAGGACGTGCTGGCGCGCCTGGATGGCAGTTTTGAGCGCGCGGTCGATGTGTTGTTTGCATGCAAAGGCCGCGTGGTAGTGAGCGGTATGGGCAAGTCTGGCTTGATCGGACGAAAAATTTCCGCAACGTTCTCAAGCACCGGCACGCCATCGTTTTTTTTGCATCCCGCGGAAGCGCTGCACGGAGATTTGGGCATGCTGGCGCGTGGCGACGCGCTGCTGGCAGTTTCCTACAGCGGAGAAACAGAAGAAATTGTGCGGCTACTGGAAGCGTTAAAGCGCCTGGAAATTTCGCTGGTCACCTTGACGGGAAAAACTGACTCGACACTCGCGCAGGCCAGCGACGTGGTCCTGGACGTCAGCGTGAAAGAAGAAGCCTGCTCTCTGAATCTCGCGCCGACTGCGAGCACAACCGTGGCGATGGCGGTGGGCGATGCGCTGGCGGTTGCGCTTTTGGAGCGGCGCGGATTTCAGCCTGATGATTTTGCAGCGTTGCATCCCGCCGGACGTTTGGGCAACAAGCTCCTCCGCGTGGAACATCTGATGCACGCGGGCGATGCGTTGCCGCGCGTTTCTCCTGAGACAATGATGCCCGACGTGTTTCATGAAATGAGCAAGAAGGGTCTGGGCATGACCACCGTAACGGAGCCGGATGGAAGATTAGCGGGCATTTTGACTGATGGAGATTTGCGACGCTTAATGGAAAAGCATCGCGGAGCCACGTTGGAAATGCGCGCGAGGGACTGCATGACTCGCGGAGCGCAAACAATTGGCCCACATGTATTAGCTAGCGAGGCTTTGAATCTAATGGAGAAACGCAAGATTACTTCGATTGTGGTGGTGGATGAAGTAAAAGCGGTTCTCGGCGTGGTGCATTTGCATGATTTGTGGACTTTGGAATTGATGTAAACATTTTTTCGGCATGACCATCGGCGGAGGAACTTTTAATTGGCTAAAGTAGCGAAGAAACTTGCTGCGCGAATAACATCACAGGTGGCAAAACGCGCAAAGCAGATCACGGTGTTTTTGATGGACGTGGACGGCACCATCACCAATGGCAGTGTAACGTTGCTCTCGATGCCGGATGGCTCGGCGCAAGAAATCAAAACCTTCGACGCCCATGACGGACAGGGCCTAAGTCTGGCGCATACGGCGGGGATTCGTACTGGCGTGATTACCGGACGCGGAAGCGCGGCATTGCAACGCCGTGCGCAAGAGCTGAAAATCGAATTTGTCTATGAACACCAGGCGCAAAAGATTGCAGCCTATGAAGAAATCCTCAAAAAAACCGGCGCAAGCGAAGCGATGGTCGCCTACCTCGGCGACGATTTGCCGGATATTACCATCATGCGCCGAGTTGGCTTGGCAGTTGCCGTGGGCGACGCAGCTCCAGAAGTAAAGCGCGCAGCCCATCACGTTACGCGCGCCATCGGCGGCAAAGGCGCCGCCCGCGAAGTAGTAGAATTAATTCTGAAGAGCAAAGGCATCTGGGAAGAAATGATCGACAAAGCACGCGCCTAAAGAAACACAGAAATCGCACCAACGCGGAGGGTGCCCCCGGCTCGATCTGCACCCTGGGTCTTGGGGTTGCGGTTATTAGAAATGACAGCGAACAAGTTGGCGATGAAAGAGGGATTTTATGTTGCATGCATGGCATGACGTTTCGCCGGGAGACGATCTCCCCCGGGATTTTCAAGCGGTAATCGAAATCCCGCTAGGCTCCAACGTAAAGTACGAACTCGATAAAACCAGCGGTATGCTGCGCGTCGACCGCATCATCCATTCCGCAGTGTATTACCCCGCCAACTACGGTTTCATTCCGCAGACTTATGCGGAAGATGACGATCCGCTGGATGTGCTGGTCCTCTGTCAGGAAGCGGTCCAACCGCTGGCATTAATTCAAGCGCGAGCTATCGGATTGATGACCATGGTGGATTCTGGCGCAAGCGACGACAAGGTAATCGCGGTAGCCACCGGTGATCCGGAGTTCAACAGTTACGTCGAAGCGCGCGACTTGCCTCCACACCGCTTGCTGGTGCTGAAAAGATTTTTTTCGGACTACAAACAGCTGGAAGGCAAGACTGTACAGGTGGAAGATATTCGCCCGGCCTATGCAGCCATCACCGTGATCGAGAAGGCGCTGGCGAGATACAAAAAAGTCCGCGAGAAATTGCTGGATGATGATGGGCGCGGGCCCATTAAATTTCCCCTGCCGAAATTCACTGATAAGTGAAGCTGGAGGAAGAAAATTGTTGAAGTGGATTGGCGCTGTTGTTGTACTCCTGATTCTAGGCGTGGTAATCGGGCTTTCGGTGATGGCTGGCGGCATCCGCGGTGCTTATGGCATGGTGCGTTACGCGCTACCGCATATGCATCGCGGCACGCTCCACGTTGGCGACAATGCGCCTGACGCTTCTCTGCTGGCGCTCGACGGCAGCAGCCGGTTTAATATCCGCGAGCGCACCGGTGCGAAGCCGTTAGTAATTGTCTTTGGTAGCTATACTTGACCGCCTTTCCGCCGCCAGGTTGGCGACGTCGTGCAGATTTACAAAGACTATAAAGATCATGCGGATTTTCTGACCGTGTATGTGCGCGAAGCCCATCCCACCGACGAATGGCAGATGAAATCGAATGTTAAGGAAGATGTTTGTTACGCGCAACCAAAAACATTGGAGCAGCGCGTGGCGATTGCCAATGATTTCGTGAAGCGCTTCAACTATCCGACGCAGTTCGGAATCGATGATATGAGTAACGCTGCGAATGATGCCTACGCGGCATGGCCAGAGCGAATTTACATTATTGAACAGGGACGAATCGCGTATCGTGGAGGCATGGGCCCGTTTAATTATCATCCCGAAGAGGCTCGTGCCTGGTTGGCGGCTCGATATGGCGAAGTTAAGCACGAAGCTTCTACCGCGACGCCCGACAAGAAAAGCAACTGAACGGGCTAGGTCGATTTCGAACGCCGCTTTTAATATTTCCTAGCGATGCCACGGCACAGAAAACCGCGCTCGACAAAATCACAAATCGGGCGCGCAAATTCCGCTACTCCTAAAACCATTGCTGTAAATTCCAGTGAGCCGCCCCGCCCACAGCGCAACGTTGGATTGGCGCGTGCCATTTCCAAGATGGGCTATTGCTCTCGCAGCCGGGCCGAGGACGCGATTCGCGCCGGGCGCGTGCGCGTTAACGGAGCGCTACGCCACAATGTCGAAACGCCGGTACATATAGGCAAAGACCGTGTGGAGATTGATGGCCTCGAAATCAACAAAGTGGAGAAGATTTTTTTGATGTTGAACAAGCCTCGCGGCGTAGTCACCACCGCCAGTGACGAGCGTGGCCGCGAAACAATTTACTCTTTTCTGGGCAAATACAGAGCCGGTTCTTTGAATTGGGTGGCCCCGGTCGGAAGACTCGACAAGGCCAGCGAAGGCCTTCTGTTGATCACCAATGACTCCGAGTGGGCGGCAAAGATTACCGCGCCGGAAACGCACATCGACAAGATTTACCATGTGCAAATCGCCGGGCAAGCGACGCCAGCGATGATAGAAAAGCTGCAACAAGGATTTACAGTGAAGGACGGCGAGTTTTTGCGAGTGAAACGCGCCAGCGTGATACGTTCGGGTGAGCGCAATTGCTGGCTCGAGATTGTGTTGGATGAAGGACGCAATAGGCATATTCGACGGATGTTTGAGACAATAGGTATAGAAGTATTGAGATTGATTCGGGTGGCGATCGGGGCGCTGAAGTTGGGGGATCTCCCGAAAGGTGAAGTTCGGGCCGTGAGTGCACAAGAAAAACTGTTGTTATTTAAGAAAGCCAACGGGGATTAAAAAACGCCTCATTTACGGTTGAGTGCATCACAATAAACACAGCTTTGTACGCCGCGCGTCCAGCCCGATGGCAAAATCGACAAACTAAAGCGCACAGAAATTCGGGCGTGGAGTGTGTTTGAGGTATCGCCAATTTATTCTATTGCGGGAGCTTAAGGTTAATGAAGATTTGTAAAATGAGGCGGGATAATTTTTGGCGGGCAAGTAGACGGCGGGCTGTGTACAGCGTGTTGACAATAGCGCTGGCCACAACAGCGGGGATGGCATTTTTTGCGGCGCGCAGTGTGCAGGCAGACGCGGCGCCGGCGTTTGATTTGTCCGGACCGCGCGTCGAGATGAAGGTGATGCGTGCGGGGAAGACGCTGCCCATCGCGAATGTGCCGAATTTACAGCCAGGCGACCGGTTGTGGATTCATCCTGATTTTCCTGATTCACAGTCCGTACATTTCCTGGTGGTCGTGGCCTTTTTGCGTGGCGCTACTAACCCGCCGCCTGAGAATTGGTTTACCAAAGCGGAGGCCTGGAATAAACAAGTTCGCGAAGAGGGATTTTTTGTGACGGTGCCGCAGGGTGCACAACAAGCGCTTTTGTTTCTCGCGCCAGAAACTGGGGGCGATTATGGATCGCTGCGAGCGACCGTGCGCGGTAAGCCTGGGCTGTTCGTCCGCGCGTCGCAGGATTTGAATCAAGCGAGCTTGGATCGTTCACGGCTGGATCGGTATATGACGGAAGTACGCGAGAGCGAGGGAATGAACGCAAAAGAATTGCATGATCGCTCGGTGCTTCTGGCGCGCACGCTGAACATCAAGTTGGAAATGCAATGCTTCGATAAGCCGCTCGAGCAACAGCCGTCGTGCCTGATGCAAAACAGCGATCAGAAAGTTTTGGATGACGGACATAGCCAATCCATGGTGGCAGCGCTGACCTCCGGACCGTCCACCGATTTGATTGGTGCGGTCAGCACCACTTCTTTGGCTGGCGGCGGAACTTACAGCCCGTACGTCGGGGCGATTGTCGACCTGGCAAGACTCATGGAAAGTTTTCGCACTCCCGATTTTCAATATCTTCCGTCATTGGCGTTGCCGAAACTGGAGCAATTAAATTTGCGGCTGAATAATCCGCCGTCATTTCGCAAACCGAAATCGGTGCTGGTGGTGGGATTGCCTGCGGTAGAGGCGGTGCAATTGCCACCGTTGCGCCCGGTGCATGCAGGCGAAGTTTTGTGTCTGGAGAAACCTTCGCTGGTATTGGCGGTGGAAGGAGCGCCGCTGGTTTTTTCGACGGATATTGGACATCACTTCGTACTGGAGTTTAAGGATAAGACCGGCGCGGAAGTGAGGTTGCCGGCCTTTGCGGATGCGGTACATGGCGGATTTTTGGTTGATGCGAGGGAACTCGAAGGGCGAGCGTTGGAACCCGAAATTACCGGGACTCTGCGCGGGTGGTGGGGATTTGAAACTTATGAAGGGCCGCGATTTGATTTAAAGTCCGCGCGCAACGCCAAGTGGAACGTTGCGGCTGCGGAACAAAGTGCTTTGGTTGTGGGACGCGATGATGTGCTGCATGTGCAGTCGGGATGCGCGGTGTGTGTGGAGAAAGTCAGTTTTAAGAACGAAAAGGGAGTGGAATTGAAAACAAGCTTTAAGGTTTTGCGCCCCGATACACTGGAAGTCGGCGTGGGACTGAAAGACGAAACGCCGGGCACGGTAACGATGTCCGTGAAGCAATTTGGTTTGGCAAAAAGCGATGAGGTGCCGCTGCACACTTATTCGGAGGCAGCGCATCTGGAACGCTTCACGATTAATTCCGGGGATCAACAGGGTATTTTGCGAGGCACGCGGTTGGACGAGGTGGATAGTGTGGAGTTGAAGGGCGTGAAGTTTTCGCCTGCGAAATTGTCGCGTGCCAACGAGAAGGATGAGTTACGGCTGGCTGCGACGACTGCACCGCTGGCAAATGCGTTGCTGCCAGAGGAAAAGGTGGTGGCGCATGTGGCGTTGAAAGATGCGCGGGTGCTGGACTTGCAGACTACCGTGGAAGCGGCACGGCCGAAGGTGACGCTGCTAAGTAAAAATGTGCAGCCGGGACCGACGCCGACGGCGTTGCGTTTCGGGAGCGCGGATGAGTTACCGCAGGATGCGCGGTTAGCTTTCTTTTTGAAAGCGGTGATTCCGGAAAAGTTTTCGCACGCGGAAAAGATTGAAGTGGCCACTGCGGATGAAGCGTTTCACGTTTCGCTCAGCGTGGCCGACGGGAACCTGGTGATGCAGGATGCAGAGAATGTGCTCGCGACTCTCGACCCGTTGAAGAGTTTTGGGGCCTCGGCGTTTGGTCCGTTGCGGTTTCGTCCAGTGGATGCCGATGGGACCAAGGGCGATTGGCAACCGCTGGCGAACCTGGTGCGTTTGCCTACGCTCAAGGAAATTCGGTGCCCGGATAGTCCGGATAAACAGTGCAAGTTGAGCGGAACGAATTTGTTTCTGATTGATTCGGTGGCGTCAGATCCGCAATTTACGCATACGAGTCCGGTTCCTGCGGGATTTATGGAGTCGACGATGAGCGTCCCACGTCCGAATGGAACGCTGCTTTATATTAGGTTGCGAGATGATCCGGGGACGGTGAATACACTGGTGTTGCCGGTGATTCCAGACGAACGGTAGGTAATGATCCAGTTTGCGATTTTGATTGCTGAAGATCGTTGACGAGATGCAGTTCTAGGCCGCGAAAAGAAAAGCCCCAGGTTCATAACTCAACTGCGAACCTGGGGCACCCTGCGAAAGCCGACTGCAAAACCCAGGCTAAAAGGCGAGCCTGGGTCACCCTACATGTGATTTTCGGTCGTGAAAATTTCTGATCAACAACATTATGAGGGTTTGCGGCCGGCCATGACGGCGATGGCGTTATTCGCGTAGTGAAGGCTGGCGTCGGCGGCCGGGCTGGAATACGAAGAGGCTCCGGTTATGGCGCGGCGGATGGCGGCTTCGGGAGCGTCATCGCGCAAGTGGACAGCTGAGCCGTTCCACTCAATTCCTAATTGCTTCCATTTACCTTGTAGGTCTACGGCTACGGGTTTGTCTTTCATTTGATTGTAGAGATCGGTGAGGACAGTTGTGCCTGTCGCTTGGTCTCCAACTTTTAGAGCTTTCGTGAGTTCCCAATCTTCGGTGATGTTGCCGCCGGCGTCGAGGATGCCGCGCAAAGCGTCCTGCAAGCCCTTTTTGTTTTGAGTTTGGCGGCGAATTTCGACGTCAGCGTCAAAACAAAATAGCGCGCCTCCCCAGTAAGTGCGTCCCCAGGTATGGGTGTGGTCGAGTCCTCGGTCTCCAGCTTGGGGCTGGCCTTTGGGCATGTCGCGGATGAGGTCGGTCCACATCTGTTCTTCCTGCATGTGACTGGCACGGATGCGCGCAATAGGCTCGACGTAAGTGGAGATTCCTTCCTCGATCCAGTGATGCTCATCGGAGACGGAGGGAAAAGCCAGGTGAATCATTTCGTGGGTCAACATCCAGTCATTCATTAATTCGGCTCTGGTGGTGTCACTGCCGAGACCAATTTTTATGAAGCCGCCGCGCATGCCGAAAGTCATGCCGTGGCGAACGCCGTGACCCGAGAAAGGCATGATGCGCAGAGTCAGATGCGGCACGGGAAAACGGCCGTAATAACCGGCCACCGATTCCGCGGCAGCTTGAATCCAAGCGATTAGATCGGCTTGAGGAACGTTGAGCTTACCGTCGTCGACGGTGATGTCGATGTGCGAATTGCCGACGATGAGAGTAGAAGTCATTTGAGGCGCGCGAGCACCGAGCGAACAAGATGTTGCGAGCAGAGCCAAGAGTACAACGAAGATTTGGAAACGCGACAGTCTGGGCTGCAGCATGCGGACCCCAACGAGCTTTTTCCGGCGGAGGTTCGGTCACCAGGCCAGAGGAGGTTTTTTTTCTCCGGGCAAGGTGGGAAACCAGCGGTTCAGCAAGGTGTCCACTGCAAATTTCCCTGGGCCGAACAGTAATACGATGACGGATGCGACTAGAAAGGTGTATGGGGCCGCGGCATAAAATTTATCGGGGTCGGAGAAGATGGAGAAGAGGGCCTCGCGATCGGCGGTGATGTAGGCGACGATCAGGTTGATTGTCAGAGCGAGCGAGGTCAGGCGGGAGAGCAGTCCGATGGCGAGAAAAATACCGCCAAAAAATTCGAGGCAGGAGATGGCAACGGCGGTTTGTGCGGGCATGGGTAGATTCAGGCTGGTGAAGAACTCGGTGACCTTGTCGAGATGATGGAGCTTGCCCCAGCCGCTTTGGATGAGTTGATAACCCCAATACAGGCGCACGAAAAGAAGAAAGGGCGATTGGCCGAAGGCTACGTAGTAGAAAAATAAGTTGTAAAGTTTTTTAAGGCGAAGAAGAAAGTCGTTCATGGCTTGATTGGGACGCTCTTTTCAGTTGAGGCTAATCAATTTTTCGTTTTCGCCCCGCGCCAGTAGGTTTTCGATTCATAGGATTCGTAGACAGAGGAGAAGTCTCAGTTTTCTGGTCGGCTTGGCAAAACCAACCGAGGGCGGCCCAGTTGTGGAACCAGCGTTGCACGAGAGCGGGCAGCTCTAGCGGAGGGATTTTAGTTTCGATAAAGGCGTGAGCGACGGCTGTCTGGAGCGTTCTTCCCTTCTTTAATTCGGTTAAGAGCTCGAATTCTTCGGGTTCCAAGCGGCGGAAATAGACGCTGTTGTCGATGCGATGGACGGCGAGTGCGATTGCGGCGGGCTTTAATTTTGCCACGGTTTGCACGCGCTTGCGTTTGCGGCGCTCCTGGAAAGCGTTGCTGGTGACTTCGCTGTCGTCGCTGGTATTTTTTATTTCGAGCAGAAGATCATCGACGGGGTAGCGAAGACTTAATAACTGGATGTAGGGCTGAAGACGAAGACGGAGATTGGCGCCTGTGTTGGCGGCCAAGTCTTCAGGACGGAAGGGCGGTTCGGCTTTACCGTCGAAGGTTTCAATTTCTGCCCACTCGAGTTTAACGATGTCGAGAGCCAAGGATTGTTTCTTCCCTGCCCAGCGCGGATTTTTGTGCAGCCAGGATTCGAGTTGGGAGCCGAGATCGCGAAGCGTGAAGCTACGCGAAGGACAATCGGTGATGTAAGCCTTGGACATGGCTTCGAAGCGCGCGGCACCGAGAACGGTACGCAGGCCGGGAAAATCTTCGACCATGCTGGAAAGCACGCGAAACCAGTATTGGCGATTGTAAATTTCGAGGCGCTCGAAAGAAGTGAGGCGGTCGTTGGGCTTGATAAAACGCGCGGCATAAGTGCGCATGGGTTGGCCATCGGGAGCGGTTCGTTGCATGCGCTCGGTGAAGGTGAGCGGCTGCATGACCGCGCGGGCCATGGTGCGCTGAAGTTCGAGCAGCTTCATACGGCGGTGGCCAACGCGGTGGCGGCGAGAAAACGATTGGCCTTGAGCGCTTCGTTGTGGACTTCTTTGAAGCTGGGGATACTGTCGTCCCATTCGAGCAGCGTCGCGGTGTGGCCGGCGCGTTGAATGGCACGCTCGTACAATTTCCAGACCGGATCGATGACCGGATGATCGTGAGTGTCGAGAATATATTTGCGATATTTGGAATGGCCTGCGATATGGATTTGCGCGACACGCTCGGCGGGGACACTGTTTACGTAAGTTAAAGGATCGAAGCTGTGATTTTGCGATGAGACGTAAATATTATTCACGTCGAGGAGAATGCCGCAATCGGCGCGCTCGACTATTTCGTTCAGGAATTCCCATTCAGTCATTTCGGAGACGTGATATTCGGCGTAGCTGCTGACGTTTTCCACGGCGATGGGCACTTCGAGGTAGTCGCGAACTTCGCGGACTTTCTGCGCGGTGAGCTTGGCGGCTTCAAAGGTGTAGGGCATGGGGAGAAGATCGTGGGTGTAGCGGCCGTCCACGCTGCCCCAGCAAAGATGATCAGAGAGCCACGGAGTCTTGGTGCGCTTGACCAGTTCTTTCAAGCGGCGGAGATGTTCGCGATTGGGTTTTTCCGCGGAGCCGAAATACATAGAGACGCCGTGCTGCACAACTTTGTATTGCTCGAGAATTTGATCGAGGATTTGCAGGGGGCGCCCGCCATCGATCATGAAATTTTCCGAGATGATCTCAAACCAGTCGACGACCGGCTTGCGGGACAAGATGTGGTCGTAGTGCGGCTGGCGCAGGCCGATGCCGATGCCGTACTCGGTGAAATTGTTGAAACGGTTGGTACCCATACGAAACTCCAGGATAAATCAGATTCACGAAGGCAGATTTGGATACAGAGATAAGAAAAAGCGGATAAAGGGTCGGTCACGTAGGCCGACCCTCTATCACACGGAAGGAGAGACGGAAAACTACTCAGGCATCTTGGAGCCGTCGGTGGCGCAGCCGCCCTTGCCCTTGCAGGAGTTCTTGCCCTTGCAGCCGTTGTCGCTGGACTTGCAACCGCCCTTACCCTTGCAGGAGTTTTGGCCCTTACAAGCATGCTTTTCTTTTACTTTCTTGTCGGCCTTCTTGTCGGCGTTGTCGTCCTGGGCGGTCATAGCAGACTTGACGCCAGGCAATAGATTGGACGCCTTGATGCTTGCGCTGGTGCCGGCGAGCAAGCCCGCGACAGCCGCGCCCGTGATGAGAAACTTATTGGACTTAGTCATATGCTGAACAACCCCCATCGATTTGAGATTTAACTGCATCCCTCAGGCAGAACAACTGCCATGAAGATCTGTAAGCCGAGTACCAGCGAGCGGACTTCGGCTGAAATTTGTGTGCTACTTTGAGCGGCGCGTGGCTGGAGAGACGCCGATATGCCTGCCAAACTGTGGGATACGTTACGCCGATAAAGGTTACGTTGCCACTGAAAATTTGATGAGGCGGATTTGATTCTTGAATAAGTGAGGAAGTCGGAGGGGAGAGAGGCACGACGGGAAAATGGGGAATTTTTGGATGCTGCGTGCAATTGCTTTGTTTCGCGCATATTGTAAGCCGCAACCCACCAAATTCTCTGGTATGCCAACCAGCCCGTCAAGTTCGCAGATGTAAATTCTTCAGGTTAGACGGCCCACCGTGTTATACGGTTCTCGGTGAAATTTGGATTTGATTAGGGTGGCAGGGTTCGCAATTTACAAATGCGAAGGCGCTACAGGCAAAAGTGACAGCGAGGCAAACGGGTACAACCGTGACGAAGATGCTGGAGAAACGAGCTATCGCAGCGGCTGCTATGGTGTTGTTTGGCGTTGGTTCGCTTAGCGCGCAGGTGCAGGTGCGCACGGACGCGGGACTGGTGGCAGGGAGTAAAAGCGCGGACGGAAAAGTGGTGATTTTTAAGGGCATACCATTTGCGGCTCCGCCGGTCGGGGAGTTGCGATGGAAAGGGCCGCAGCCAGTGAGCTCCTGGAAAGGGGTGAGGAAGGCCGCTGAATTTGGGGCACGGTGTATGCAGGCGCGGATTTATGAGGACATGGTTTTTCGTGATGCGGGGCCGAGTGAGGATTGCTTATATCTGAATGTGTGGACCCCGGGGACTTCGGCAAAAACCAAGCTGCCGGTGATGGTGTGGATTTATGGCGGAGGTTTTCAGGCGGGGGCGACTTCGGAGCCGAGACAGGATGGCGAGCACCTGGCGCATAAAGGCGTGGTGATCGTGAGCATGAACTACCGGCTGGGGATTTTTGGATTTTTTTCCTATCCGGGACTGACGGCGGAGTCGCCGCATCATGCTTCGGGAAATTATGGGTTGATGGATCAGGCGGCGGCCTTGAAATGGGTGCACGAAAATATCGCGGGGTTTGGGGGTGACCCGGAGAAGGTAACTATTTTTGGAGAGTCGGCGGGATCGTTTGCGGTGAGCGCGTTGATGGCATCACCGTTGTCGAAGGGATTGATTCATGCGGCGATCGGGGAGAGCGGGGCGTTTTTTGGGAGGACGTTAAGGACGAAGCCGTTGGCGGAGAGTGAACGGCGCGATGCGGTGTTTGCGGAATCGCTGGGGCTGAAATCGATCGGACAATTACGCGGGGTAAGCGCAGAAAAGCTTTTGGCGGCGTCAAGAAGCGGGAATGACAATGATCGCTTCGAGCCTAATATTGACGGGTATTTTATTCCCGGGAGTCCTTCCGCGATATATGGGAAGGGCGAGCAAGCGCATGTGCCGTTGATGGCGGGATGGAATCGCGATGAGGGGAGCTACCAGCAGTTTTTTGGGAAGGAACAGGTGAGCAAAGAAAATTACTTGGCAAAAATTCGACAGCGTTTTAGGGAAGCAGCCTCGGAGGCGTTGAAACTATTTCCGGGCGGGTCGGATGAGGAAGTGAAACGATCAGCGGCTTTGTTGAGCACGGCGGACTTCACGGCGCTTGGGACGTGGAAGTGGTTGGAAATGCAACTGCAGACTGGGGAGGCGCCGGTTTACCGTTATGAGTTTGATCAGGTGCCGCCGGCTTCCAAGGGACATGCGGCGGAGGCGGGGTTGGCGTACCACTCTGCAGAAATTGAATATGTTTTCGGGACGCTGGATTGGAAGAAGATTAAGTGGCGGCCCGAGGATTATAAATTGTCGGAGCAGATGGGGGCGTATTGGACAAATTTTGCGAAGACGGGAAATCCAAATGGCGCGGGGCTGGGAGCTTGGCCGATATATATCCGGAAGAGCGGTTATCAGGTGATGCATTTGGCGGCGGTTTCGCGGGCGGCGGCGGACAAGCAGCGAGAGCAATTTGTGTTTTTGGATAGGAGCGCGGTGAAGGCGAATTGACGCACGGTTTTGATTATTCGGCGCCGCGACTCACCGAGAAAAAAACCGGGGCAAACCCAAGACCCAGGTTCAAACTTAACTGTCTAGTCCCAACACATGCTTTACAAAGTGTCCCTAGACATCCTTTACAGTTAGAAAACGGGATTTGAGTCAGGGATCCAATGCCTACACCGGGCCTTCCTCTTGGGGTCGTGCCCAGAGCAAGATCCAAGGCCGATACGACGGACCAGCTCCGAAGAAATCGGCTTGCAGGACCTCCACGTGGGGCTGCGCTATGGCTGCGCGCCGTGGATCGCGGCCCGATCGCGCTCGGCCTATAATTGCAACGCTGGCAATTTGGAGCAAGCGAGGATGATGGCGGAGTCGCAGCCGCAAATGGCGGGTGGCACAGTAGAGAGCCGTGACGCAAGGCACCTGTTTCCGATGCTAGGCGCGACCACGATTGTACTCCTGATTGCCGCGTGCAAGCTGGTGGTGCATTTGTACGCGGGACACAGGTATGGGTACTTGGGTGACGAGTTGTACTTCCTGGCCTGCAGCCGTCATCTCGCTTGGGGCTACGTCGATCAGCCGCCGTTGATCGCGATGATTGCCTGGGCGGTGCGGCATACGCTGGGTCAGTCGTTGCTCGCGATCCGGTTTTTGCCGGCGCTCGCGGGGGCGGTGGAGGTTGTGCTAACCGCGCTGATTGCGCGCGAACTCGGTGGGAGGCGCTTCGCGCAGGTACTAGCGGCCATTACCACGCTTGCCGCGCCCGGGATTCTCGCGCAGGACAGCATCTTCGCGATGAATGCGTTCGAGCCACTGTTCTGGATGACCTGCGCGTATCTCGTGATTCGCATCATCGAGACGGGAAATGAGCGGCTGTGGATTTGGTTTGGCGTGGTCGCGGGTGTCGGTCTCGAGAACAAGTACTCGATGATGATCTTCGGCCTGGGATTGTCCTCGGACTAGTGCTTACGAACGAGCGGAAGCTGCTCGCGAATCGGTGGTTATGGATTGGTGGGGCGGTCGCGTTTGTGATTTTTGCCCCGAATCTCTGGTGGAGTGTTCGGCACCACTTTCCATTTCTCGAATTGCAGGCGAACATTCGACGCAGCGGGCGGAACGTGCCGTTGGGCTTCTTCAGTTTCTTCGGTCAGGAAATTGGTGCGATGAACCCGTTGACCGCGCCCGTGTGGCTGGCAGG
>DATBBY010000130.1:0-3077 GCA_036270765.1 Candidatus Acidiferrum sp. | reverse complement strand
ATGCACTGCGGGGAAAAACTCTCCTCTTAAGCCGGTGCGTGAATAGCAGACGAAGCCTAGTCCATTGTGATTAGCTGGAACAGTAATGGTTGCCCTCGCGTTGTTATCGGTCCGCACGTCAGGGGCATGACCGGAATAGTCATGCAGGCTAGTGTTCGCGCCAAACCCTGTATCCACCGTAATCGTCCTGCTATTTTGCTCGTCGTTATTAAGCGCTACAAGGAGATGATCTCCACCAACGCGTTCGTAGGCAACGATATCAAAATCCCGAAATCGCTGCTGCGTCGCTCCATTGGCAATCTTCTCGTGAATAAAGATCAGGTTCTCGATGATTTGTTTTAGCGTGCGTGTTTTGCCCACCTTTCCGCCCCCATAGCAGCCCGGGTCATCGCTATAGTCCTTGTAGAAGACGCACGGATACCCTTCTGATGTGAGAATATACGTATACCCAAGCGCCTTATTGCGGACGATGGCCTCGAAGGGTTTCGAGTCGGTATCGTGATTTTCCACGAAAGTAACCGCATTAAATGGATTGCTGCCGGCGAGTCCTGCATGATCGAGCGCAGCCATGCTAAAAGGGCCTGAGCGGTTGCACATCCGCTGAAGCATAAACCGAGTCGGAAAGTCAAATGCGGCTGCGCGCCCCTGCATCCCGTCAAAAAGCCAGTTTTGAATCAGCCCAAGGTTTCCATCAAAAAACTCGCCAACAGCGAATTTTCCTTTCATCGCCTTGCTGTTGAGCATCGGGAGCATGAAACGGGTCGAGACTCCCTTCGCATCGTCCACACGGTAGCCCTGCACGCCCAATGCTCGTGTCATCCAATCCGCGCCGTCGATTAGCCCGTTAAACACGTAGCCGGGAGGTTTACCGTTAATTGGCGCAAGGTCTGCGCCAAATGAAAAATCCTGGCCCGGCACTGTGCCGGGGTCCTCCGGAACATTCGGATGAAAATTCTCCGGATTTTTCGGAAAGCGACCGCCTCCCGGATTGCCGTCGGCATCGAGATAGCGAAATATAAATCCGCCGGGCCCTGATCCGCCGGAGCGTTGATTCTCCACAAGGTCAAGATAGACGTCCAATCCATTCGCCCGCATGACAGCAACACACCGCGCAAGCTGCTCCCGCGTGCCATATCGCGTTGGAATGGTGCCCTTCTGGTTCCTCGATCCCAAGTCATAGTCATCAAAGACATCGTAACCAATGGAAGAGGTGCCGCTGGCTCCTTTACTGACAGGGGGAAGCCACAGCGCGGTAAACCCGACTTGTTGAAATGAGTGCGCCTGCTTTGCAAGATGATCCCACCAGACACTTCCATTAACTTCAGCTGGCACCCCTTTGTCACCCATCTGGTAAAATGCTTGTAACAGGACTCCCATAACTCAACTTTGAATCACCTAGCTATTTTGTCATCCAGTGAACTACTCGGCCAACGCGGTTTGTACAGCGCCTCAGCGTTCGCCGGCTGTACGCGCAGCGCGTCGGTGTAGTCGGCGATCGCGGCACGTTCGTCACCCTGCTCGGCTGAGACACAGCCCCAACTCCGGACGAGCTTTCCCTCACCGCCAGAAGCCGCGCGCTCCCCACGCCCCGTACCAACCGCGGGCATAGTAGCTGTTCATTTGCTCGGCCATGTAATAGTCTTGCGCGATGCGCTGCTGAATGCAGAGTTGTTTGTAGCGCTGGTACTCTGGCTCGCGGCCGACGTAAGCGACGCCGTCTCTCTCGTCCTTGAAGACGTAGAAGACTTTGCCCTTCAACGTTGCGCGCTCGACGTGATAGGCAGGAAGCGCGGCATATATTTCCTTTTGCTTCGGCGTTTGCGGTGTCCGGACACGGAAGCCCGCCGTAGAGAGCAGCGATTTCGTGTTAGTTGCTTCCATCTCGGCACAGCCGGCCAAAAAGAGGACGGCGGTAACCGAGGCAAGGATGATGAGGATTCTTGAATTAGATTTTTTGACTTTCATGGTTTCGTTTTAATTGGTTTGACCCTGACAACATTTGCCCGCAGACGATGACCGTTTCGCAAGGCGGTTCAGATCGTCGCTTACTGCCATAGCAGACCCCCGTTTACGGAGTTTTTAAAGAAAATCCCGTTAACTTGTCAAACTAAAAAGTTTCACTAGCGACTCTGGTGGCCTATTTTAACGCCTTTTCCGTCCGCGAAAAAGCCGCCTTCGAAGAATTTCGCGGCGGCTTTTCTTTAAGACCAGATACTTACTATCTCATTCCCAGGGATTGCAACGTCGGCCCATCGATTGTTGTGGTTGTGTAGAGACTGTGGTCGCGCTGGTAATTCACGATTGCGGCACGCGTACGCGGTCCAAGCAGACCGTCCGCTTCGGCCTGATAATACCCTTGCGGTTGCAGCGTCGACTGCACGTTGGCGACCACCTGATCGGGCGGCAAATCGTTAAAAGCGCAGATCGGGCCGTCATAAGCATAGTGTGCGCCCGGATCGTAACCCCACGCCGGGAACCAGTAACCTGCATTCCAATAGTACCATCCGCCGACACCGAAAACGATGCGCGAGTAATGACTTCTCCACCAATCTCTATCGTGCCACTCAGATCTGTAATTCCGGAAAACCTCATAATTTGAGCCTACCCATCGGTCGCTTCCCTGAATACGCCTGTTTTGCTTGAACTGCACAGCCGGCGCGATTTCGTTAATCGATTTATTTTCCGCGTCGGCTGGATAGCTTGTCGACATTGCCGTCGGCGGCGAAGTGGAGCCGTTGGCTTCATAGTCTGGTTAGACCTCCGGGTGATAATGGTGATCGACTATCGCGTAAAGTAGCCAGATCAGCCCAAACAGGATCAGCAATGCATACGAATAAATGTTCGCACGCCAAACGAATCGCTTCCGCTCAGGAGATGGCTCGCTGTGCCAGAAAAAGTGCAGGACGCATCGCTCAAGAAAAATACTAACGAAGAACGCGGGTATCATAAGAACCATCGCAGCAGTGGGAACCTTCCAATATAGATCGTGCTCAGAATACGGAACCAGCCATGCCGCCTCCAAGGTCACAGAAGCTATCTTTTGGATCGGCGAATCGGGCAAGGAAAGTCCGTGCGGA
>DATBBY010000129.1:0-2762 GCA_036270765.1 Candidatus Acidiferrum sp. | reverse complement strand
TCTCGGCGAACTGATCTTCGTCTTTTTCTTTGTGGATTTGTTCGACAACGTGGGAACGCTGGTGGGCGTTTGCGAGCAAGGGAGATTTTTGCGCGACGGGAAATTGCCGCGCGCCAGCCGCGCCTTGCTCGCCGATGCCTTGGGCACCATTGCAGGCGCGCTTACAGGAACTTCCACCGTCACCAGTTATATCGAAAGCGCAGCAGGCGTGGCGGCGGGCGGAAGAACCGGTTTGGGCAACGTAGTGATTGCCGGGCTATTCCTGGCAGCAATGTTTTGCGCGCCGCTGGTGGCGGCCGTGCCCGGTTACGCTACCGCACCTGCATTGATCCTGGTGGGCACGCTGATGTGCGGTTCCGTTGCGCGCGTGAAATGGGACGACTTCAGCGAAGCATTTCCGGCGTTCATGACGGTCA
The DNA here is from genome assembly GCA_036270765.1 of Candidatus Acidiferrum sp. Lineage (GTDB taxonomy): Bacteria > Acidobacteriota > Terriglobia > Acidiferrales > UBA7541 > Acidiferrum. Next base: position 2,346 of record DATBBY010000129.1, on the reverse strand, counting down.
TCGCGACGCCGCTGACGTTCAGCATCGCAACGGGACTGAGCCTTGGCCTTCTGTCCTTCACATTTCTGAAAATCGGCTCAGGACGGTACAAAGAAATCAGTCCGCTAATCTGGATTTTGTCGGCGCTTTTCCTTTGCCGCTACGCGTTTATGAGCGGCGAATAGCTCACGGTCTCATGCAGCCTTCGCCGAATTCCATCGAGCAATGCATTTTGAAAATGTGACGGCCGATGAAGTATCCGATGAATCCGCCGAGCACGGTATCGGACACAAAGTGTTCCCTGCCGGTGTAACGCGCAACCGAGACGGCAGCAGCGGTGGTGTAGGCCAGAACCTTCACCCAGGTGCGCGGATATTCGTGAGCGATCACCGCGGCCATGGTCCACGTAAACATGGAGTGGCCCGAAGGAAACGAAGTATTCGTTGCATGATCCTGAAAAAATCTACCGTGGCCCGCGCCTTGGTCGGGACGTTCGCGTCCGGCGATCAACTGCATTAGGACGTATACCGGATAGGCGTTCAGGAGAGCCTCGCCGGTGATGAAGCCAGTTTCTCTGGCGTGGGCATTGTCCGTAAGCAGGCCGGTGAAAAATATTGCGCCTGCGGCCGCTTCGGTCCCGTATAGTCCAACGTTTGAAATAGCGCGGCTGATGTTTTCGTTGTCGCGCGAAACAATGCCGATAGTGTGGCGGTCGGTGACCAGCAAAGCTGTCGTTCCCAGGACGACGGCTGCATCCCACTTGAGGTTTTCGCGCCGCAATGGACTGGCGTAAATACTGCCCTGATCACCAGCCAAGCGTTTCAGGATCCGGCGAACGGTCCAGGGTTCTCGGGACCAAGAGGTGGATCCGGATGTAGCAAACGAACCATTCGACTGAGATTGCGGCAGCCCTTCACACAACTCAACCGGGAGAAGCACGCAGTGATCGGCCGCATGGGAGCTAGCGAGGAAGTGCGCGGGCTGCGGCAAAGCTGGTGGCGCAGAAACTTGCGCAGCCAAGGAAGCTGCGAAACAGGGCAGCAGCAGAACCAGAAACATAGCGCGAAGCGTAGGACCGCATACCCGGGATGGCCAGCACATGGCACAACTCTGCTTTCTCCGACCGCACACGGGCTATACTTGAAAAAATGTATTTGAGCTGCGAAAGCTACTGAAACGATGCTACTGAAACGAGGCCACCGCGTCTTGCTGGTCTTCGAAAACTTCGAAAAGGCTCAACACCCTTACCAGCTTAAGAGTCTGTAATGCGAACTTTGAAGGATTCAGAAGCTTCAACGAACCGCCTTGCTGTTTGGCCGCCGTCAGATAACGTACCAGCAGCCCGATTCCACTCGAATCAATCATCGGCACCTCCTCTAAATCCAACAGCAACCGCGATTCTCCGGTGTTCACCAGATCCTTTAACGTTTCATTGGTGCGGTCGAGCGACGCTCCCAGGTTGAGTTTTCCCCGCAGCTTGATTATCTTCACCTGGTCCTGTGTGCGTACATCAATTTCCACTGGCCGCTCCTTTGAACCCCAGCCCCTGACTCAAGCCCTTGACTCATAACGGGATACTTGCGTGGGCGATTTCCGTCTGTTACAGTGCGCGCTCAAATTAGAAGAATGGCGGCAATTTTGCAAGTCGGTCGAATAGGCCACTTACCTCCCCGCAGGCCGAAGCCACCTGGCGGAGATGGCGTTGCCGCTGTCACCGCACCGAGACCCTGATTGAAGCTAGACCTCAAGGCATTTTCTTGTGAATTGCTTGGCGCGCAGCAACTGATTCCGCGTGCGCGAATTGTCGCGCGCGCCGTAGCTGAATCCGTTGCCGGCAGCTCGGTGAACATCTATACTGCGGGCACGCTCGCGGGACGAGAAGTCTGGATTTCGCGTGCCTGGAGCGGCGAGCAAACGGTTCGCGGATCTTCGGTGCCAATCAACACCGGAACTCTAGCCGAACTGGCTGCGCGGCAAGAGCCGCTCATTTTCTGTGACCGCCATCTTTCGCGCGAAGACTACGCTCACCTGGATATACGCCGCACCCTGCGCTCGTTGGCCTACTTGCCGCTCGTGAGCGGCGCTGATCTGGTCGGCGTGGTGGAAATTCTCTGTTTTGAAAATGAAATAACCGGCGCGGAAATAGCGGAGCTGCACGAAGCGGCAAACATTGCAGCGTTCGCGTTGAACGCGGCTCATCGCTACGAAAGCGAGCGCAATGATTCCCTGGCTTCGATCAGCCGGCTGACACAACTCTACGATCTGGAAAAGTCTTTCTCGTCCACGCTCGAGATGGACGAGTTGCTTCCAATCATCAGCGACAAATTTCGCGAAGTGATGGAATGTTCGGCCATCAACTTATGGCTT
>DATBBY010000128.1:0-4567 GCA_036270765.1 Candidatus Acidiferrum sp. | reverse complement strand
CCGATTTTGACCTGGACCCAGTTTACATCGGTCATGTCTTTATGCTGGTTGACGACCTCAGTTCCAGCAGTATGCCCCATACGCTTCGAGAATTCCGGCGAAGAACCCTCCAATCACGTCGGCGCATCTTTCAAGACGGTTGAAAATACACACCGAGATTTGTCGCATTGATCTATAAAATGAGAACGCAAGACGAAGGAAGATTACAAGAGCAGCAGCGAAGGCGGCTATTGGGGATGCACGATCTGGTATAACTTTGAGCTATTCTTGTAATAGCAGGGAGGGCCCTCGCGGTGAATGCAAAACCTGCACTGCCAGTCAAAGCCGAGGTGGCCACCATGCTTGCGGTTGAGAGTCCCCGGTCCGCAGCCGACGTTTCTGTCGTGATTCCTTGCCTGAATGAGGCGAACTCCATCGCCTTTTGCGTTGAAAAGGCCATGCGCGCCTTCCAATCCGCTGGTTTACGCGGCGAGGTGGTGGTGGCCGACAACGGTTCGACCGACGGTTCCATCGAAATCGCTGAAAAGCTCGGGGCTCGCGTCATTCCAGTTTCACAACGCGGCTACGGGGCTGCGTTGCGTGTGGGAATTTCTGCGGCCAGAGGCGCGTTCATTGTCATGGGCGATGCCGACGACAGCTACGACTTCAGCGAGGTCCCGCGCTTCGTCGAAATGTGGAAGCAAGGCTACGACGTGGTGATGGGCAATCGATTTCACGGCGAAATTAAGCCCGGCGCGATGCCCTGGCATCACAAATATGTTGGTAATCCCGTTCTGACTGCGGTCCTGAACCTCTTTTTCCACGCCGGCATCGGTGACAGCCATTGCGGCATGCGCGGATTCACGCGGGCTGTCTACGACCGCATGGACCTGCGCAGCACCGGCATGGAATTCGCCTCCGAATTCGTGATCAAAGCCGCCCAACTCGGCGCGCGCATCACGGAAATTCCTATCACTCTCTGGCCGGACAAGCGCGGCCGTCCTCCGCATCTCCGCAGCTTCCGCGACGGCTGGCGCCATCTTCGTTTCATGTTGCTTTACGCCCCGAACTGGCTTTTCATTTTGCCTGGAGCTTCATCGTGTTCCCTTGGTCTGTTTCTCGTCTTCTGGCTGCTGCCGGGGCCCCGCCCGATTTCTTCGCACGTTACGCTCGACATTCACACCATGATCTTCGGCGTCATTTTCACGCTGCTCGGAGTACAAATCCTCTCCATCGGTACATTTGCGAAGGTCTTCAGTTATTCGGAGCGCTTCGACCGCGGCACCATCTCTCTGAAGCGCGCGTTAAAACGCGTCACTCTCGAATCCGGCCTGCTTCTCGGCGGAACGCTTTTCCTGGCTGGATTCGCAGGCTGCACGTGGGTAACCTGGCAATGGGCAGCCAGCGGTTTTGGTCCCTTGCAGCAGGTTCGCCAGGTCCTTTTCTGGTCCATGTGGCTCTTTATCGGCCTTCAAGTAATTTTTGGCTCTCTCTTTCTCAGTATGCTTGGCGTCAGTCGCGGCACTTACATCGGCGACTACGACCTGAAATAAATGCCTTACACTGGCATCGATCATTTCATCGCCCGCATGCGCTTTCGTGCTGCGTATCCACATATTCGCGAAGGCTCACATGTGTGCGATCTGGGCTGCGGATTAGAAGCGGCATTTCTCGAATACGCTTCAGACCGCGCCGCCACGGGAGTCGGCGTGGATGATCAAGTTGAGGATGGCATGCGCGGCCGCTGGCGGCGTGTCAAAGCTGATTTAAGCAATCCGCTGCCCCTGCAAGACTCCACTTTTGATCACGTAGTGATGCTCGCCGTGCTCGAGCATCTTACCGAACCAGAAAAAGTTCTTCGCGAAGCCTTTCGCATCCTCGCGCCTTGCGGCTCGCTTATCATGACCTGGCCCGCATCCGCAGTGGATCCGATTCTTCGTATACTTCACGCGCTGCACTTGATCAGCGACGAAATGGAATGCGACGAGCATCAAAAGCGCATTCCCGTCGCCGCGCTGAAACAGATACTGCGGCAAATCGGCTTCGTGAAATTCTTCCACCGTACTTTTGAATTTGGATTGAACAATCTGATGGTCGCTAGGCGTGAGTAAGGAAAAACGCCAGCGACCGACGCTACCAGTTGAACATGGTCCCATCCGACTTTCTATTGATGGGCAGATAAGCGCGTTCGTAAGGGAAAGTGCCGGCGAGCTTTTCGTTGTAGTCGACTCCCAAACCCGGCGCGTCCCCAGGGTGCAAAAATCCGGCGTGGAAGAAATAAGAGTGTGGAAACACTTCATCCGTTTCCTTTGTATGCAGCATGTACTCCTGAATTCCAAAATTGTTGATCGAAATATCGAAATGCAAAGCGGCAGCCATCGAAACAGGCGACAGGTCCGTCGCTCCATGACACCCTGTGAGCACGTGATACATCTCCCCCAGCGACGCCACTTTTTTCAAGTGAGTGATACCGCCTCCGTGTAACGGGGCCATTCGAATGTAGTCGATCAGTTGTTCAGTAATGACCGTCTGCGCGTCCCAAATCGTATTAAACACTTCACCAAGAGCCAGTGGCGTAGTCGTGTGCTGCCGCACGATGCGGAAGCCCTCCTGAAGCTCCGCGGTCACAGCATCTTCCAGCCAGAAAAGGTGATAAGGCTCAAGGCTCTTGCCCAGACGCGCTGCTTCGATCGGGGTAAGCCGGTGGTGCGCGTCATGCAGCAGATGCACGTCATCGCCAAACTTCAGCCGCAAAGCCTCAAAAAGCCTTGGCACATGCAGCAAATATTTTTCCGTGGACCAGATGTTCTCCGGAGGCAGCCCTTTCTCCGCCGGCTCGTAGTACAACTTGTCCTTTGCAACGCCATACGTGGACGGTATTCCTGGAATGCCCGATTGCGCGCGAATCGCACGATATCCAAGCGCCAGATATTTGCCGACTTCATCGACCGTCTCATCAATGTCCTGCCCATTGGCGTGCCCATAGACCAGCACTCCACTTCGGCTCTTTCCTCCGAGCAAATTGTAAACAGGAGTATTCAGCGCCTTGCCCTTGATGTCCCACAATGCGATGTCAATGGCACCTATTGCGGCCATCGTGACGGGGCCGCGCCGCCAATAAGCCCCACGATAAAAATATTGCCAGATGTCTTCAGACTGAAACGGATCGCGCCCAATCAGGCAGGGAATCAAATAGTCCGAAAGATAGGAAGCCACTGCTAGTTCGCGGCCATTCAGCGTCGCGTCGCCCAAGCCGTAAACGCCCTGGTCCGTGTAAATTTTCAACGTGACAAAATTTCTGCCTGGCGACGTGATGAGAACTTTCGCATCCGTTATTTTCACGATGCCTCCACAATTTCAAAATGCGTCTGTCTAACAATCCAAAGCCAATCCCGACGCCATCTTTTCAATAGCCGCGAGTGTTGCGGGACTGAGCAGCGACGCTGAATAACTATCGAGATAAATCGTCGCGTTGGTATGAGTGCGAAGGATGGAAGCCGGCGACATCGGGCTAATGGGTCCTTCGACGCAGGCTTTCACGGCGGCGGCCTTGCGAGCATCTGGAACCACAACGATGATTTCCTTGGCTTTGAGGATTTGGCGTACCGACATGGAGATGGCCCGTGTCGGCACTTCCGCGAGGTTGGCAAACCACCCTTCGCCAACCTGTTGTCGGCGGCAAGGTTCATCAAGCTCAACGATCAAGTAAGGCTCGTCCGTTTCAAAATCCGCTGGCGGGTCGTTAAATGCAATGTGTCCGTTTTCGCCAATCCCTACAAACGCGACATCGGTCGGAGCGCTTCGTATAGCCTCTCCGGTGCGGCGAATGACCTCAACAGGATCGTCTTCACCGTTCATCAAATGATGCCGCGTAATCCCGGTTGTAGCGATCAAGCGCTCATGCAGATATTTACAGAAGCTGGCTCGATGCGTCATGGGCAGCCCGATATATTCGTCAAGGTGAAATAATTCCACCTTGCTCCAATCAATCCCCGGCGATCTGGTAAGCGCGTCCAGAAATTCAAACTGAGAAGCGCCCGTCGCCGCGACAATGCGCGCCGCCTCGCGGTCCATAATAGCGCTGCGCAAAATACCGGCGGCCTGAGCCGCCGCGGCCTCGCCCAGCGCCTGCTTGCTATTAAATACGCGGAGCAGCAACGATGGCACTCCTCCCAGCGCTCGTTCTTCTTCATAAACAAAGCGAATCACAAAGTCTACAACACCTCAAGCACGTTGAAATTGGAATTGACGCCGCCACTGAACGGTCCGCGAGAGAGCCGGACTTCTCTCTTTTCCCAGACCTATTTTTGATATAGTCCCACCCACGATGCCTCTCGAGTCTTCGACCGGGCCCGAACCTCCCACCATCCCGCTCACCACAAATCAAATTCGCGGCTTCTGGGCCGCGTGGGGCGGATGGACTCTCGACGGTATGGACTCTTTCATCTACGCCCTCGTCCTCCTTCCATCGCTTCGCGATCTTCTTCCGCGCTCCGGTATTGAGGCAACCAAAGGCAACATCGGCTTCTACGGGGGCCTGCTCTTCGCACTTTTCCTTTTTGGATGGGGCCTCGCTTTTTTGTGGGGC
>DATBBY010000127.1:0-7811 GCA_036270765.1 Candidatus Acidiferrum sp. | reverse complement strand
CTGGATGAAGCGATCGCGATCGCGGAACGAAACAAGAAGAGCCATATCGCCAAGGTTGTGGCCACTGGACTCTCCGAGTTTCAGTCCGCTTCGCAGCAAGTATCCGACGCTGACGTAATCGAAGCCGCCAAGCGCGGGCTGGAGCGCTCCATCGCTATCGTGCACGCGGAAATGAAGCGGGGCCTCTCCGCTCTCGCAACGATCGGGTCCACGGCGCCATTCGTGGGACTGTTCGGCACGGTGGTCGGAATTTTGAACGCGTTTAAAGGTATCGAGAGCAGCAAGGCGACTGGTCTGTCGGCGGTAGCCGGCGGTATCGCGGAAGCCTTGGTCACCACCGCCTTTGGTTTGCTGGTTGCCGTGCCTGCAGTGTGGGCCTACAACTACTTCACCAATAAGGTCGAGGCCTTCGACGTAGAGATGGACAACTCCTCCATGGAGTTGATCAACTACTTCATTCTGCGCCGCGGCGCCCGAAAGTAACCGCCATGGCGTACAAACCCACAGTCGGGGCTCAGATGTCCTCGCCAAATGTAATTCCCATGGCGGACATCATGTTGGTGTTGTTGATCATCTTCATGGTGGTCACGCCGATGTTGACCAAGGGCGTGTCTGTCGATATGGTCACCGCCAACACCCCGCGGGATATGCAAGATGCTGACAAGGATGACGCGGTCATCGTGGCGGTAACTCGCGACGGCAAAATTTACCTGGGAAATACGGCCATCAACAAGGAAGACATCACCGGCCAGGTAAAGGACCGCCTCGCGAACCGACTCGACAAGACCGTTTACGTGCGCAGTGATGCCCGTGCTAAATACGGAGACGTGGTCGGAGTAGTCGACGAAATTCGATCCGCGGGCGTGGATCAACTTGGCTTACTGACGGAGCGAAGGCAAAACCGTGAAACTCCGCCACCGCCTCCGAACAACGGCAAACCGTCAGTTTAATCAAAAGTATTGGCGCTCCTGAACCTTATGAAAGTTCAGGGGCGTCTTCGGTAACAAACAGGAGATCTGCAATGGGCATGAGCGTTGGTGAAAATAAGGGTGGTGCGATGGCGGAAATGAACGTCGTTCCGCTAATCGATATTTTGCTGGTGTTGTTAATCATTTTCATGGTGATTACGCCGTTGACGCCGAAGGGGCTGGACGCGCTCGTTCCGCAACCCAATCCGAACAAAGACCAAAGCCAGGACTTGAATGACAAGACGGTGGTGGTGCAGGTTGCGAAGGACAGCAAGCTGAAAATAAATAACGAGGATACTACCTGGGAGGGTCTCGGCCCTCGAATGGAACAGATCTTCAAAGATCGCGCTGAGAAAGTTGCTTTCGTCAAAGGCGATAACGATGTACTGTTCATGGACGTTGCGCGGGCCATCGACATCATGCGCAGTTCCGGCATCGACAAAGTGGGATTGATTACCGCCAAGCTGGAAGCGGGTCAGTAAATTACCAAGCAGAAAATGCCCCTCGCAGGGCGGACGTGAATCCTAGCGTGGAGCTCTTCAGGCTCGCGCCTTACAGGGATGGATGATTCGATGACTTATGCTTCATCGGTTCGAATCGCTCGCCGTGGTTTTTCGCTAGCGATGCTGGCGGTAGTGGTGGCGGCGGGTTCAGGGTGCAATAAACTCAAGGCTCGCGACCTGCTCAACAAAGGCGTGGCCAACTTCAAAAACGGCCAGTACGATGCCGCCGTCGAGGATTTCAAACAAGCCAAGGATCTCGATCCATCGCTGCTCAACGCCCGGTTGTATCTGGCAACGGCATATGCCAGCCAATACATACCCGGCGCGCCGTCCGAAGAGAACGTCCAGCGTGGAACGGCAGCCATCAACGAATTCAAAGGCGTGCTGGAAAAAGATCCCAACAATTTGAGCGCTATTGACGGCATTGGCTCCATTTTGTTTCAGATGAGCGGCCAGCCTTTTGACCCACAAAAGTTTCAGGAGTCCAAGACTTATCACCAGAAGCACATCGATCTGAAGCCCACCGATCCGGAGCCTTATTACTGGATCGGCGTAATCGATTGGACGCTGGCATTTCGCGGCAACGCAGAGATGCGCACCGACTACAACAAGGACCATATCAATAAACAGATCAAAGAAGGCGATCCTCTGCCGGCTGCGGTGCGTACCCAGTTCGTGAGTAAGTATGGACAACTGGTGGACGAAGGAATCGCGTCGCTGCAGAAGGCCATTCAACTCCGGCCGGATTACGACGATGCCATGGCTTATTTGAATTTGCTTTATCGGCGCAAGGCCGACATGGTGGAAAGTGCTGAAGAGCGCGCCAGCTATCAGAAACAAGCTGACGACCTGGTGGAAAAGGTAAAAGAAATCAAGCAGAAGCGCGCGGATCAACCGCAGCAGACTTCGTAGCTAGCACTAAAACACCACTAGCGGTATCGGTTAGGAATCCAAAAGGGCATTCTCACGAATGCCCTTCTTTTTATTTACAGTGAGCCTAGGCGATGGACGCCAATTCGTACAGGAACTCGACGTGCGACCGCGCGGCTCCATCCATGCCTTGTACTTTTGGATTGGTCGATTCGATCACGTAATATTCGTCCGGGGCATGAGCGCCATTACCGTGCCCAAGCCCAAAATGTCCGGCGGGCATGCGGAGTGGATCGCCGGTAAATACGTAGCCTGGCCAGGAACCAGCTAGCCTAGGTAGCAGCACCGGATCGATTCCATTTTTGTGGTACACGGCGGCCGAAGCTCGAATAATCTGAGCATCGGCGGCAGTGGTAGTGGGGTCGTAACCTCCGCTCATGTGCACGTCGATATCTGCGAAGCCGTGCTTGGCCAAGTGAGCTTTCAAAGATGCTAGCGCCTCGGCAGCGGTCATGTCTGGGACCAGCCGCAGATCCATCTTGGCGACTGCTTTGCCAGGTAAAATAGTCTTGCCGCCCGGGCCAGTGTAACCGCCGACCAGCCCTTCAATATTTACCGTCGGGCGAGAAGTGAGCAACTCCAGCGCTTGTTGCCAATCGACATCGTGAACCCAACGCTCGACGCCCAGAAGTTTTTTGGCCTCCGCTTCATTTAAGCGCTTTGCCGCTTCCGCGATCATTTGCCTATCCGCGGCGGAAAGTGGGCGTGCTTTCGCAGCGTAGCCCTCGATCACGGGGTCGTTGCCATCGGGAGATACGAGCGTGGCCAAAGCCTCGACGAGATGCCACGCCGGACTGTCAACCCGGGCTTTATTACTGGAGTGAATGTCTTTACGAGGACCACGGCCCCATTTCTCGCCGCTGGAAGTCAATTCCAGCTCAACCACGCCTTTTGCGCCAAGGTACATCGTGACATCGCCACCGAGTCCCTGCGCCGCGAAAGGCATGAAGACGCCGGTGCACTTGCGCAACGCGGCTTCCACCTCGGGACGGCGAACAATTTGCGGAAAATGCGGCGAGCCGATTTCTTCTTCGCCTTCGGCCACAAAAACGAAATTCACGGGGAGTTTTTTGCCGGCGCCGCGAATCGCGTGCAACGCGGCGATGAACGTGGCTTCCGGGCCTTTCTGATTTACTGCTCCGCGGCCAACAATGATTTTGCCGAGGCCGGGTTTATCTACTAGAGCAGCATCGAAGGGCGGTGAAGACCATTCCGCGGGGTCGGCCTGCTTTACGTCATACATAAAATATAGGCCGACAGTTCGCGGCGCACCGGCATCGAGTGTCGCAAAAATTCCGGGTTGGCCATCCGTCGAGACTTTGCTTACCTGGCCGAAGCCGGCTTCGCGCAACATGTTCATGGTTAGTTCGCAACCTTCGTTCATGCCGCGATTTTCGGCGGCGATGGAAGGTTGACGAATCCAGGTCTGCAATCGCTTGACACTTTCGTCGTGCTGCTTGGTGATTTCGGCGTTGATAGCGTCAAGGTCAGCAGCAGCCGCGGTGGAGCGGCGTGGCCAGGCGAACGTCGCAGCGCCTGCTACCGCAGCCAGTGAAGAAGTTCGCAGAAATTCACGTCGACCCAGTGAGTCGGTGTCCGTTTCGACGGGTTGTCGATTCTCATCGGTTTCATGCCGGTGCGTCATCAGCTCTCCTTTAATTTCTTGAATTTCGTGGGCAAAGAATAACAGAGGAAGGGTCGCGGTATTATCAGGAAATTTCCACAACGTAATTCACGCGTGCATCTTTTCATTTGACCAATTCTTTTCGGTAAACTCGTACCCACTGGTAGTCACCCGAGGTTTCCATGGCAATTAACAGTACAACTAGCAGCGAAGCTGCGCATCCCACGCAGTTAAATATCGATGCCATCGTCAAGCTTGAGCATGAGGCGCTGCACCGGCGCACCGTCGCGGAGCGCGTGGGCGACGCGGTCGCCAAATTTATCGGCAGCGTTCCGTTCCTGATGCTACAGGTCCTACTGGTGCTGACCTGGAGTGCCATCAACTTGAAAGTAATTCCGGGCGTAAAACCTTTCGACCCTTTTCCTTTTGGGATATTGGCGCTGGTGATCTCTTCTGAAAGTGTATTGCTGACTATCTTTGTGCTCATCAGCCAAAACCGCATGACCAAGCAGGCAGACCGACGCTCCCATCTGGATTTGCAAGTAGGTATGTTGGCCGAGCAAGAACTGACCGCCATGTTGCAAATGCAGCACAAAATTTGTCAGCGCTTAGGCATCGAAGGTGGGTCGACGGCTCACGAACTGAAGAACTTCGCCGACGCCACCGATGTCAGCAAATTAGCAAGTGAACTTGAGGATAAACTCCCGGATTTATAGCACCTAACCCGGAACGCCAGTCAGCCCTTCTTGGCGCTACAATGGCGTAAAAGAACGATATTGTAACGGAACGCTTCAGAGGTCATCAAACAAGTTATGCCGTCGGCACCGAACAATCTGCCGCTGCACTTCCACCGCGACCGCACCGAGCGGCAGCTCGACGCGCGCCTCGAGGAGCTGCTGGCCAAGCTGCGCAAGAATCGCCCCTCCGAAGACCCTTGGGTTGTGCGTCGCGCGTATGAAATTGCCGCCGAGCGCCATCGCGACCAACTTCGAAGCTCCGGCGACCCTTACTTAACTCATCTTCTCGAAGTGGCCCACATTCTGGCGGACATGCGGCTGGATGCTACGACGCTAACGGCCGCGCTCTTGCACGACGTCGTCGAAGACACGGAATTCCCTCTGTCGCGGATTGAAGAACGCTTCGGTTCCGAGGTCGCCCGCCTGGTCGAAGGCGTAACCAAAATCAGCCGCTTGAACATGATGGCGCCGGAAATTCGCCAGGTCGAAAACATCCGCAAAATGCTGCTGGCCATGGTGAACGACGTGCGCGTCGTGCTGGTGAAGCTGGCTGACCGGCTGCACAACATGCGCACGCTGGAATATCTCGAAAAGGCCAAGCAAGAACGCATCTCCCGCGAAACTCTGGATATTTATGCTCCCATTGCGCACCGCCTGGGAATGGGCAACATCCGCAACGAGCTCGAGGATTTATCTTTCCGCTACCTGGAACCGGAAGCCTTTCTGCGTCTGCAGAAGGAAGTGGCGGAAAAGGCCGACATCCATCGCAAATTCCTGGAAGAAGTGCAGCAAACGATCCAGACAAAATTGGTAGAGAGCGGAATCCCCGCGGAGCTGGAAGCTCGCGTTAAGGGACTTTATTCGCTGCACCGCAAACTGGTGCGCCACGAGCGAGAACTCGAACAGGTTTATGACTTGCTTGCCGTGCGTGTGATAACCGACAGCGAACGCAATTGTTATGCGGCATTGGGCGTAGTGCATCACATCTGGCATCCGGTGCCTGGACGATTCAAAGATTACATCGCCATGGCGCGGCCAAATCTTTACCAATCTCTGCACACCACGGTGTTGCATGGCGGACAACCGCTGGAAGTACAGATTCGAACGCAGGAAATGCATCGCATCGCGGAAGAAGGCGTGGCCGCGCATTGGAAATACAAAGGCGGAAAACCTGGCTCGGAGGAAGAGAACCAGCGCCTAACGTGGATGCGGCAGTTGATCGAGTGGTCCCAGGAGTTGGAAGAGCCCGGCGATTTCCTGTCGACCCTAAAAGTCGATTTCGCCCCGGTAGAAGTATATGCCTTCACTCCCAAGGGCCGGGTGCTGGAGTTGCCACGCGGGGCCACACCGGTGGATTTCGCGTATGCGGTGCACACGGAAGTTGGGCATCAATGTACCGGCGCTAAAGTAAACGGCCAGATGGTCTCGCTGCGCCATGAAATCACCAGCGGCGATGTCGTGGAGATTCTCACTCAGAAGGGCCATCACCCCAACCGCGACTGGCTCAGCTTCGTAAAGAGTTCACACGCGAAAAGCAAAATTCGTCATTGGATCAACCTCGAAGAGCGCGAGGAAGCCACCGAGATGGGGCGCAAGCTGCTTGAAAATGAAGCGCGCCACTTCGATCGCAGCCTGAAAAAAATTCCGGAAGCGGATATGTTGAAGGTGGCCACGGATCACGGTCTTTCGAAGATTGACGATTTATACGCCGCGGTAGGCTTTGGAAAGTATTCAGCGCGTCAGATTCTGACCCGCGTGCTCGGTGAGCCTGCCAAGGCCGCGCAAATTGAGGCGCCCGATGCCAAGCCCACGCTGGTTAAAACCGTCAAACGAATGCTGGGTTTCGGCGAGGCGCCGCTTATCGTCAAAGGGCATGACGATTTGTTGGTCTATCGCGCCAAGTGCTGCAATCCCATTCCCGGTGATGAAATAGTCGGATACATCACGCGCGGCCGCGGCGTCGCGGTACACACGCGCACGTGCCCCAACGTGCAGAATCTGCTTTACCAAACCGAACGTCGCATAGCCGTGGAATGGGGTGGCGAGAATGCCGCAACCTTCCCGGTGGAGCTGCAGATTCGCGCGCGCGATCGCGCTGGATTGCTCGCTGACATTACTACCGTGATCAGCGGGGCCGGTTCGAACATTCGCAACCTGGTGAGCCGGCCGGATGGCGTAAACGCGCGCATCGACGCCAGCCTGGAAATCGTGGACCGCCGCCAGCTGGAAACCATACTCGTGAATATTCGCAAGATTGCCGCGGTTTACGGCGTTGAGCGGGTTTATCAAACGAGCTGAGTTTGATAATTCCTGAAGTACAGCCCCGTCTACCTGTCCTTTAGGCGGGTGCCTCCCACTACACAGCTTCCGATTGTCGCCGATTGACGACAACACGTCCCGATACAATCGAATCATGGCTATTCATCGAAAGTTGCCACCGAAGCTGTCGTTATTGACCGTAGTCGTGGGCTGTGCTTTGGCTCTTTCCAGCGGGTGCGGACACAACGTGTTAGCCGATTACCGGCCACTGGTCGACGCCGGAATGTCCTCAAACAGCATCGAGCAATTAAAGAAATTGGATACTTCCGATTCCGAAATGGCGCAGCTGGTGAGCGCCAAGCAGGCCGGAATTACGGATTACACCTGCGTCACCCTAGTGAGCACAGCTCGCCAGCATCAGCATCCCTTTACCAGTTCTGACGCGGTTGCCAGCCTGGCTCACGCGGGTTTTGGAGAGCCCCAGATTCTGCAAATCGCGCGCCTCGATAAGCTCGATACGATTAGCGGCGACGCCGTTACCTTGCGCCTGATTGGATTGTCAGATCCCACGGTGCAAATCCTGTTGCAACGGCGCCTTCAGAACCAGCCGACACTTTCGAGCGCAGAAATTGCGCGTCTGAAAAATACCGGCTTGACGGAAAATGAAATCCTTCAACGGATCAACCGCGGAATGGACGACAACCAGGCGGAGAAGGAAATAAAGGCACGCGAGACGGCGCGAAATCACTACGGTACGGGATTTGTTAGTATCCGTGGCCGAAGACGTTAG
>DATBBY010000126.1:0-2431 GCA_036270765.1 Candidatus Acidiferrum sp. | reverse complement strand
CACCGCCAAAGCCCCGCGTTGGGCCATCGCCTACAAATATCCCGCCCGCCAGGAAACCACGGTGGTCAACGACATCCGCGTGCAAGTCGGCCGCACCGGCACGCTTACCCCAGTCGCTCTGCTCGAGCCAGTGCAGGTAGGAGGCGTCACTGTCAGCCGTTCCACCCTGCACAACATGGACGAAATCGATCGCCTCGGTTTGCAAATCGGCGACACCGTCCTCATCGAGCGCGCCGGCGAAGTAATCCCCCACGTGCTGAAAGTCACCAAGGAAGGCGCCAACCGCAAGCCATTCCGCATGCCGAAAAATTGTCCCGAGTGCGGCAGCGCCATCCACCGCGCCGAAGGTGAGGTAGCCTACCGCTGCGTCAACGTCGCCTGCCCCGCCAAGCGCAAAGAGTCCCTGCTCCATTTCGCCAGCCGCCATGCCATGGACATCAACGGCCTCGGCGACAAAATTGTCGACCAGCTAGTAGACAAAGGTATGGTCAAGGACATCGCCGACCTCTATACCCTCAAGCTCGACGACGTGGCCAATCTCGATCGCATGGGCGAAAAATCCGCGCAAAATCTCCTCGCCCAGATCGCCGCCAGCAAAAAGCACACCTTGGCCCGCCTGATCTACGCGCTAGGCATCCGCATGGTAGGTGAACGCACCGGCCAGCTACTGGCCGAACATTTTTCTTCGCTCGACGAGCTAGCCGAAGCCAAAGAAGATCAACTATTCGAAGTAACCGAGGTAGGCCCCAAAGTAGCCGCGGCCATAGCCGAATTCTTCTCCGAATCCGCCAACCAAAAAATCATCAAGAAGCTCGATAAAGCCGGCCTGCGTCCCACCGCCGAAAAGCGCGTCTTCAAAAGCCAAAAGTTCGCCGGCAAATCCTTCGTCTTCACCGGAGCCCTAACCAACCGCAGCCGCGAAGAGGCCGCCCAACAAGTAATGCAACACGGCGCCAAAATCTCCAGCTCCGTAAGCAAAAAAACCGACTACGTAGTAGTAGGCGCCGACCCCGGCTCAAAATACGACAAAGCCAAAGAGCTCGGCGTCCCAGTCCTAACCGAACCTGAATTCGAGAAGCTTTTGCGCTCGGCATAACGCCCGCACTGCCTTTGTAGCGGCGCGCAGCATGCTTCGCCCGCGCTGAACCTCGAGCGCGGTCTTTATCACCTAAATAAATGTTAATTTGACTGAGCGCAGGCACTTAATAAGAATCAAGTGGCCTATCTAGTCTAGATGCGTAATACAAACACTCTGCGCGAACGAGTTTAGTTCATGAGCAGGCTTTCACTTACAGTCGTGCTAGCTCTCACGTTGGCCGGGCTAGCGCCCCACGACACTCTCGCTCAGACCCGCGGCAGGTCCATCGCAGGAAAAATAACCTCCGCAACTGGCTCCCCGATTTCAAACGCAAAACTCACTATCAAAAACCTCACCAGCGGCGCGACCACCGAAGTCATCGGCAACGATAACGGAACATTCATTGTTAGCGACCTCGCGCCAGCGAAATATGAAGTCACCGCATTAGCCCCTGGATTTACCGCAGCACGCGCCACGGTCACCATCACGCCCGATGCCGATCAAGTCGTTGGCATAATTCTTTATTCCGTCAAAGACACTGGACAATCCGTAAGCGGCGTGATCAATTCAAAAAGCGTCAGCGAACTTCCGCTCAATGGCCGCTCTGCATCCGACCTAGCGGCGCTTGAGCCCGGTGTGGCCACGGCGCGCACGCAGTCCTCTGGCCAAGGTCAGTATGGCTACGGCACGCAAATGACGATTTCGGGCGGACGTCCTCGCCAGAACGATGCGCTGCTCGATAAAATCAGCGTCAATGACTACGCCAACGGACCACCCGGCAGTGCTTTGGGTGTTAGTCTCGGCGCGGATGCCGTGGAACAGTTTTCGGTTCTCACCAGCAACTACCCTGCGGTCTTTGGTCGTTCCTCCGGTGGAATCATCGGCGCGTCAACTCGCTCCGGTACCAATCATTTCCACGGGAGTGTATTCGAATTCATCCGCAACAGCGCGCTGGATGCTCGCAACTTCTTCGATCAGGCCAAGCCACCATTCCGACGCAATCAGTTTGGAGCCTCCGCAGGTGGGCCAATCAGACAAGGCCACACCTATTTTTTCGCCGCGTATGAGGGTCTTCGCCAATCGCTCGGAATTACGCAACTGGACACCGTTCCATCCGCAGCCGCCCGGGCTGGCAATCTATCCACCGGCCAAGTCAACGTAGACCCCAATGTACTTCGCTTTGTGAATGCCTTTTACCCGCTGCCCAACGGGCCTCTCCTCAAGACCGGGGACACTGGCATCTTTTCGTTTTCCGGGCAGCAGGTTACGCCGGAAAACTATTTCACTACCAAGATCGACCATGAATTCTCGGCGAGCGACAAACTCTCTGGGACTTACATGTTCGACACCAGC
>DATBBY010000125.1:0-17751 GCA_036270765.1 Candidatus Acidiferrum sp. | reverse complement strand
CAAATAGGGGCAAGCAGGCAGTAATTAATAGAGTCGCGAGAATGATGACACACCGTTTGCGATGCATCATTTCCTCCGCGTACTTAAATAATGGCCCGAACAATGAAGATGTCGCGCTGACAACGTTGCTCTCACTCTTCGTCCAACTCTTCCTCTTCTTCTTCCTCGTCGAGCAAATCTCCGTTTTCGGCGACCTCGACTCCCTCTTCTTCGTCGTCCTCATCATCTTCTTCTTCATCATCGGAGATGATGTTGAGGTGAACGGGGTGAGTTTGCGAGACTTCCAGCTCCGATTCGCATTCCGGGCAGCTCAGAATCTCGCCTTCCTCTACTTCATCTTCATCGACATCTATTTCGGTGGCACACTCGGGACAGCGAATCACGGCTCCATCCTCCATCGATTTGTTAGCCCGGCAGCCCGCAAAGCCCGCATTACTGCCGTGAGCGTATTATATACTCCGCAGTATGAAAGCAACCGTGTAGGTACTGTACATGTGCGGAAAAAATTGGGCATGAAAAGTGCCTCGGTAATGGGCTTCCGCTTTAATAATGGCTTCTTCCCGCGAATATCCTGAGCGCCCCCTGGTGGGCGTAGGTGGTGTGGTAATTGATAACGGCTGCGCCCTATTGATCCGCCGGGCCAGCGAACCCCTTCGCGGCGAATGGTCCATTCCGGGAGGCATGCTCGAGTTAGGGGAAACCCTGGAGCAGGGTGTTGCCCGTGAGTTGCTGGAGGAAACCGGGTTGCAGGTCCGCGTGCTCGAGTTAATTGAGGTGTTCGAGCGAATTGTGTACGCGCCTAAAGGAGAGAGTCGCGGCGGTGACGACCGGCGGCGGCCGCGTTTCCATTACGTCATCGCCGATTATCTTTGCGAGCGCGTCAGCGGGGAACACGCCGCCGCGAGCGATGTCACCGATGTGGTATTTGCGCGGGAAGAAGAACTAGACCGCTTTAGCTTGACCGAAACGGCTTTGCGCATCCTGCATAAAGCTTTCGCTATGGATCGCGCGCGTAACACCTCAGCCCAAGGATCGTAGGTTACGCAGCCGGCAGCGTTCCCCGCGTGCGTTCGCGCTTGGTAAATTCCTGCACCGCCATGTGCAGATCGCTGGCGGTGAAGTCCGGCCAGCGTTTTTGAAGAAAAACAAATTCCGCGAAAGCGCATTCCCACAACAAAAAATCGGAAAGCCTTTGTTCGCCTCCCGTGCGGATCAGCAAGTCCACGTCCGTCGATCCGCCCCGAAAATCCACCAGAATCTTTCCGAAAGCTTCGCACGATAATTCCGTGACTTTGTAAAATCGGCAAGCCGCCTGATAGATCGCTTCCCGCGCGGAATAATCGATGGCCAGCCGCAAGTGCAACCGCTTGCCTCCCGCGGTCGCTGCTTCCGCGTCCCCAATCGCCTGGCGCAAATTAATCGGCAAGCGGTCGCGCCGCCCAATCACTGTTAAACGCACCCCTTCGTCCATGCAGTGGGACGTTTCGGCAAGTAAATATTCGTGCAGAAGCCGCAGAATCCCCGCAATCTCCTGCGTAGGCCTCTGCCAATTGGCGGACGACAGCGCGAATAACGTCAAAGTGTGAATCCCCAAATTGGGCGCCGCTTCAATAATCTCTCGCGCGGTTTCCGCTCCGGCGCGGTGGCCGGCTGATCGGGGAAGTCCCTTGCTAGTAGCCCATCGCCCATTGCCATCCGAGATGATGGCCACGTGGATGCCGCCGCTGTCCGGTCGGTTATTGGAGCCTGCTTCAATCGAAGTTAAAGAGGACATCGCCGCCTCGCTCACAATTTTAAGTTAGTGCAAACTACTCTGTGATACAAAGTACATCCACACACCACAAAATAAGTTCGCGCAGGTCCAGCCTTTACTTTTCCCGCGTCGCCCGGATCAATGCTTCCATGTGATTCAGGTAGCGTTCCAGAGCTTTGCGCCCGGCCCCCGCCAGCCGGTATTCCGTCTTAGGTAACCGGCCGTCGAATGATTTGCTGCACACGATGTAGCTGGCCTCTTCCAACTTGCGTGCATGCACACTCAAATTTCCGTCCGTGGTCTTCAAAAGCGCTTTCAATTCGTTAAAGGTCAACGAACGGTTCACCGCCAGTGCGCTTACGATGCCCAGTCGGATGCGCTCGTGAATCAACCGATCGAGATCCGGTGAAACCGCCTCCCGGGCTTGTTCCCGCAACGTCGTCGGCGAATCCTCGCGCGGCCTGGAACGTGCCACACGGTCTTGCGGAACTGCAGAAGATTTAGCCATATTATTACCCTCCGTAGTGACGGGCGATCCATACGCCGAAGGCGATTTGCACGACTCCAAAGCCCGCGGCCATGAAGTAGTTCCCCCAAGCCAGTGGCGCGAACAACGCGCATCCGCCCAGGCCCATCAGGCACAGTCCCATCACCGGTACTACCCGCACAGAAAAAGCGCCACCCGTTACTACCGCCGCGCCATACAACAGCAGCCAGACGGCTGGCAACATCGCGATTGATCCCGAACTGTAAAACGCAAAAGTCATCAAGCCGCCGACGATGATCGGAGGCGCAAAGCTTAAGAGAAATTTTCGGCCTGGACCCGAGAAGAGTTTGGAGTTGGCGCGATGCGCTTTGGTGGCTGCCGCGGGCGCGGCAATGGCCACCGCGATGAACGCCTCCACCAGCCAAACGCCAAACCATGCGCGCGGCGTGCTCTGCAGGGAAGCAATACCCGCCGCAATTACCGCGGTAATCCCCATCGCCACGCCGCCCCATCCGGGAACGGCGGTAAATTCCGCCGCCGATTCCATGGTTTCGCGTATATAGCGAAGATGGTCGGCCGCCCGCGCGTCAATAGGAATGGGGCCGGTTCTGGGAGCGGGAACGGAGCTGGTCTTTAGCATGACGAACTCAGCGTAACCAATTCGAGCACAGTCAATCTCCACACCTTCAACATTGCAAGCAAACTAGCAGGCCCGCCGAAAGCTGTCAAGTACTTTATGCTGTAAAGTGGCTTAGGCCGCCGCTACCCTCCGCGCCGTTCGCGCATACCGTCCGCTCATCGCATTCCAGCGAATTGTAAAAATGTCCCCGAACATTTTGAGGCTGTCTCCCACCATGTTGACTTTCGTGGCTTCGGAATGACCCCAGCGCACCGGAATTTCGATGGCTCGCAGTCCGTAATGTCTCGCCAGGTAAAGCAATTCCGGATCAAACCCGAATCCTTCAATGCGCTGTTGCTCAAAAATAATCCGGCAGCGCTCCCGCCGAAAAGCTTTGAAGCCGCATTGTGTATCCACGAACGGCAAGCGCAACACCATGCGCACAATTTTATTAAAGATGATGCCGGCGGTTTCGCGGAAAATCGATTGACGAGTGCTAATCAAACTCCGATCCATCGCTCGCGATCCGATGGCCACGTCGTAGCCATTATTTAGCGGCCCTAGCAGCTTTTCCGCTTCTTCTATAGGCGCGGAAAGATCCGCGTCGGTGAAAAGCACCATGTCGCCTTGCGCTTCCAGCATCCCGTGTCGCACGCTGTAACCTTTTCCGCGATTGGTGCCGTTTGAAAGCACGCGAAGCCCCGTTAGTTTCCCGTGAAATGATTCCGCCAGTGCCGCGGTGCGATCCGTCGAGCCATCGTCTACTACCAGCACTTCCGTACGCAGTCTCAATGTCGGCAGATATTCAGCAATGCGTTGCAATGTTCCCGGCAGGCGCGCCTCTTCGTTGTAGGAGGGGATAATGATGGACAGATCGAGATTGGCTTCGCCCATTATCAGGAATCCTGCGAGACTTTGGCCGCGGACTTCTGCATGTCAAGGTTAGCTACAATCTCATCCATTTGTTGCAGCGTGAAATCGCACTCGCTTTCCGAATTGTAAAAATGCGGCGAAATGCGTACTCCAGCTTTCGGGCGATAATCGACGAGAATATTTCGCTTCACCAGTTCCTGGCACACTTCGGAAGCATGCGGGCATTCTACGGAGACGGTTCCAGCACGCTCCGCCGCATCGTCCGGGGTATTCACGCGCCAGCCGCGTGATTTTGCGCCTGCCAGAATCCGAGCGGTCATGCGCAGTGACTTCTCTCGAATGGCGTGGACGCCTACCTTATTAATGATGTCCAGCCCCGGTTGGCAGGCATACAGCGCCGGAATATGCGGAGTTCCATTCAAAAATCCAAACGAATCTTCACGCCGGTCGATCGCGCCAATTTCAAATTCAAAAGGGCGCCGGTGCGCCAGCCATCCGGTCAACGCCGGTTTTAACTTTGCGCGCAGATCCTCGCGTACATACAAATACGCCACGCCCGGGCCGCCGCACAGCCACTTCAAAACGCCGCCCACCGCAAAATCCACCTCAAGGCTCTTTACATCGAGCGGTATTGCGCCCGTGGCCTGGAACACGTCGAGTATCACGTACGCGCCGACGCGGTGAGCTTGTTCAATAATGGCGCGCGCATTTACGATGTACGAGCTGCGAAACAATACCTGCGAAATTGGCACCAGCAGCGTATTTTCATCAATCGCACCGAGCAATTTATCGAGATCGACGCGAATGGGGTCCGCGCTGCGTACCGTTTCGATCGGTGCGCCATGGCGGCGCTGCGCATTATAAAAATATTGCACCGACGGAAATTCCTGCTCCACCATCACAACTTTGTTTCGCGCGCCTTGAAAATCGAAACACGAACTGATGATCGCCTGCGTAATCGTGACGTTCTGATGCAACGATAACTCGCCGCGTCCGGCGCCAATCAGCGGCGCGATCTTGTCGCCCACGCCGACAGCCATCTCCCACCAGCCCTCTTCCCAGGCGCGAATCCCGCGGTTTCCCCAGGAATCCGCATAAGCGCGCATGCTGTCGTAGACCGCACGAGGCATGGCACCCAGCGAATTGCTGATCATGTAAGTCGATTTTTCCAGTATCGGAAATTGCCCGCGCAGCTCGAGGAGCTCATTCATAAGGTTTGGCGCATTGTATTTTACCGCGAGGCCATCCGCCACCGAAGAAGCCGCAAGCGGACCCATTCCACGTTAGTGGTTCCCGTTCGAGGAATCACCTCATAAGTTGTTTTGGATCAATGCGGGCCGGTTCCCAGCGATAGTACTAAGTCGCGCCGCTCTGGACTGCTGTACTTGACCCGACCACCATATTTGCCTAAGCTCCATGTAAACAAGCACATGCCTCGACCTCCGTATAAATTTGCCTTTTTGGCCCTTTTTCTAGCCGTTATAACGCTGGGAGCGCAACTTCATTTCTGTGAGGATCAAGGTCTCCCTTCGAGTTCACACCCATGTCCACTGTGTTCCACGGCGGCATCGGTAGTTCCTAGCCCCTCACCAAACGTAGCCGTCAGACATCTGGTCAACCGCCTGGAAATCGAATCTGCACTCGTTTCCCCGTCTAAAAGTTTTCCGCTCTTGATTGCTCCTCGAGGTCCTCCAACGCTTTAAGGTAGTCCTCTTTCCTGTCTGTATTTACCCCTCACCTAGCTAATCGTCCCGATCGAAGGGCGTCCCGAGGAATACTCGAAAATGAGAACCGTTATGGCATTCGCCGCTACAGCGCTTACTCTTGCGGCTGTCGCGGCTGCCCAACAGAACCCCTCTCCACCGGTTGTATCGCCATCGCGTGCGGACCCGACACAAATGTCGGCAACACGAATCTCACTGGACGACGCAATCCGGATGGCGCTGCAGCACAATCACGCACTGCTCGCCGCGCGGTCAACAATTCTACAAAATCAAGCGCAGGAGATTACCGCGAACTTGCGGCCCAATCCGGTAATCTCGTGGGACTCGCAATTCTTCCCGATATTTAATCCCGGACAATTCAGCGTGAATTATCTGGAGACTCAATCGCAATTTGATCTGGGCATCGGGTACTTATTCGAGCGTGGCAAAAAGCGGCAACACCGTTTACAAGCCGCACAAGCTCAAACGGCCGTGACCCGGTCGCAAGTCACCGATAACGAGAGAACCCTTACCTTCAATGTTTCGCAGCAGTTCATCGCGGTGCTGCTGGCGCAATCCACGCTGGAGTTTGCCCAGCAGAATCTCGACAGTTTTCAGCAATCGGTGAAGGTTAGCGAGCTACGTTATAAAGACGGCGACATCAGTGAGAGCGACCTGCTTAAGATTAAGTTGCAACTGTTGCAATTTCAGACCGATTTGTCTGCGGCCAAACTTGCCAAAGTCGAAGCCTTGGTGGCTTTGCGCCAATTTCTCGGTTATGAATCTGTCCCCGACAATTATGAAGTCCAAGGGGAGCTCGACTATCAGCCCGTTCACGCTGGCGTCGACGACTTGAAAGCCTTGGCACTACGTACGCGCCCCGACCTGCAAGCAGCACAACAGGGAATTACCCTGGCGCGCAGCCAGGAGGCCCTCGCACAGGCCATCAGCAAACGCGATTTGAACGTCACCCTCGACTATACCCACACCGCCGGAATCAACAGCGCCGCGCTCTTTTTTAATATCGACCTACCCATCTTCGACCGCAATCAAGGCGAAATTGCGCGCACGCGAGCAGCCATCACCCAATCCCAGGAGCAGGCTAGCGAAGCCTCTGAGCAAGTGCTCTCCGATGTTTACAACGCCTACGAAACATTGCATTCCAACGATGAGATCATCTCGCTATATCGCGGCGGTTATCTCGATCAGAGTAAAGAGTCCAAAGATATCACCGAGTATTCCTACAAACGAGGGGCCGCCAGTCTCCTGGATTTTCTCGATGCGGAGAGGAGCTATCGCGCCACCCAAGTCGCTTATCGACAAGCACTCGCCAGCTACATGACCGCAGTCGAGCAATTGCGAGAAGCCACCGGTACCAGGAGCCTGCCATGAGAACTCGCATTGGAAGCCAGGCCCTTTTTGTCATCGCCGTGGGATGTTTCCTGTCCGCAGAGGGATGCGGATCGCGGGCCGGAGAATCCGAATCCAAGATGACCTCTTACTCGGCTGGGGAACATCCTGCGGAAACTGCGGAGCTCTTTACCGTCCCGCAGGAGCAGATGTCCCACGTCCAGATTGCCACTGTCGAAAAATCGAGCCTGCCTCGAGTACTTCGGCTCACAGGAGCAGTCGCATACAACGGATTCAAGACCACGCAGGTTTTCACTGCTGTGGGTGGGCCGGTGCAGGAAATTTTAGTGGCGCCCGGCGAAATGGTGCGCGCGGGACAGCCTTTGCTGGTTGTTTCCAGTCCTGATTTTTCGGTGGCCCGCTCCGCCTATATCAAGGCGCATTCGACATTCCAGCTCGCCGATAAAAATTACCAGCGCTCCCGCGATCTTTTCGAGCATCACGCGATCGCCGAGCGCGACCTGCAACAAGCGGAGTCCGATCGCGCCGCAGCTCAGGCCGATTTGCAATCCACTGAAGACGCCATGCGCGTATTGGGCATTAAGGACCCGGAAGGCAGCATGAAAAATCCGACAAAACTCACCTCCCGGGCTACGGTTGTCGCACCCGTCAGCGGAGAAATCACCGAGCGATTAGTGGGGCCCGGCCAATTGCTGCAGGCCAACACTACGCAATGTTTCACCATCTCGGATATGAGCACCGTCTGGATTCTGGTCAACGTTTACCAGAACGATCTTCAGTATGTGCACATGGGCGACGATGTCGCCATCACCACGGACGCCTATCCAGATACCTTTCACGGGAAAATTTCTTTTTTGTCACCCGCGCTGGACCCTAACACACGCACGCTGCAGGCCCGCATCGTCACGCCGAATCCGGGACTGAAGCTGAAAAAAGACATGTATGTGAACGCTACCGTGCAAGCCGGAAAGGTTAGCGATGCTCTGACTGTTCCCGATGCCGCCGTTCTTCGCGACACGGAAAACCAGCCTTTCGTGTACGCGCTGACAGGCGCCAATCAGTTTTCCCGTCAATCCGTAACCGTAGGCGACAGTCACAATGGGCGCACGCAAATCACTAGTGGGTTGAAACCAGGCCAGCGCATTGCCGGCGACGGTAGCTTGTTTCTGCAGTTCAAGAATTCTCTACAACACTAGTCTCCGAGGAACCCGAGTCCGATGATCCATCGCGTCGTCCAATTCGCGTTACAGCAGCGCTTCCTGGTGCTCATGATCACCGTGCTGATCATCATTGCCGGGGCTGTTTCGTTTCAGCGGATGCCCGTGGACGCCTATCCCGATCTTTCGCCTCCGCTTGTGGAGTTGATTACTCAGTGGCCCGGACATGCCGCCGAAGAGGTCGAACGCTTAACGACCCTGCCTCTGGAGTTGGCCATGAACGGGTCGCCCCATTTGAAAGTGATGCGATCTATTTCGCTTTACGGTCTTTCCGATTTGCGATTGACCTTTGATGAAACCGTTGATCCCTATTTCGCGCGACAGGTGGTATTCGAGCGCTTGAGCGACGCACAACTTCCTGCTGGTATAACCCCGACCATGGCCCCGCTTTTTAGTCCCAGCGGGCTCGTCTATCGTTATGTGCTCGAAAGCCCGGACCGTACGCCACAAGAATTGAAAACATACGAGGACTGGATTATCGAGCGCGTCTACAAAAGCGTACCTGGTGTGGCCGACGATTCTGGCTTCGGCGGAACAGTAATGCAGTATCAAGTCCTGCTCGATCCTGCGAGGCTCTACAGCTATCACCTCCCGGTGGTGCAGATCGTCACCGCCCTGACTGCCAACAATTCCAATACTGGCGGGGGATTTTACTCCCAGGGCGGCCAGTTTTATTACGTACGGGGGATCGGGCTGCTTAAGTCCACCGAGGATATCGGAGAAGTTGTGGTGGGCAGCGCCAATGGCGTTCCTATTCGCGTGAAAGACGTTGCTCGAGTAGAGATAGGCCACGCACCGCGTCTTGGTATTTTCGGCTTTGAGAAAAATGACGATGCCGTTGAAGGCGTCATTCTTTTGCGCACCCACGAACAGCCCCAGAACGTCCTCGCCGGAGTGGAGAAAAAAACAGAGGAACTGAACCACAGCATTCTGCCCGCGGATGTAAAAGTGCGCCCGTTCTACGACCGCAGCGATCTTGTTCGAGTTACCACCGATACCGTCGAATGGAACCTGCTTCGCGGAATGGCGCTTGTTCTCATCGTGCTGATCTTTTTTCTGGTCAGCATTCGCGCGGCTCTTATCACCGCGCTCACAATTCCGCTCGCGCTTCTGTTCGCCTTCATATTTCTTCATTTGACCGGGGAAGCCGCCAACCTGCTTTCCATTGGCGCCATCGACTTTGGCATCATCATTGACGGCACCATCGTGATGGTTGAGAACATTTACCGCGAGCTGAGTCTGCGCAGCGGCCAAAACTACAAGTTAAACGAGGTGATCCTCATCGCCGCGCGCGATGTGGATCGTCCGATTTTCTATTCTGTCGCCGTCATCATCGCCGGATACCTGCCTATTTATGCTCTCACCGGGCCTGCCGGAAAACTGTTTCATCCCATGGCCGATACCATGGCCTTTGCGCTGGTTGGTGCGCTGGTTCTAACACTTACCGTCGTGCCGGTGCTGGCTTCCTATTGGTTCAAGAATGGTGTCCGGGAAAAACCTAATCGCATTTTCGAATGGGTTCGCGATTCCTACTCGAAACGTTTACGTTGGTGCCTGGACCATCCCAAGTCGACGGTCGGCTTGAGCGTGCTGATCTTCGGCTTAAGTTTGCTCTTGTTGCCCTTTATCGGTGGCGAGTTTTTACCCCACCTCGATGAAGGGGCGTTGTGGGTGCGCGCCACCATGCCGTATACCATTTCATTTGAAGAGGCCAGTAAGTTCGCGCCGCAAATCCGCGCTCTATTGATGAAATATCCGCAAGTCACCGTGGTGGGTTCCGAACTTGGCCGTCCGGACGACGGCACCGATCCGACGGGATTCTTCAATTGCGAATTTTATGTTGGATTGAAACCTTACAACGACAAGTCCTGGAAGCAAGGTTCCATTCACTCCAAACAACAACTAACCGAGGACTTGGAGAAGAATCTCGAAGCGTTTCCAGGGGTCATCTTTAATTACACGCAGCCGGCGGAAGACGCGGTCGATGAAGCGCTGACTGGACTGAAGAGCGCTCTTGCGGTAAAAATTTTCGGCCCTGACTTGGATGTACTAGAGAAAAAAGCAGTAGAGATCAAGAACGTGCTGAGTAAAAACCCAGGCTTCAAGGAGTTGACGGTCGTCCGCGAACTCGGGCAGCCCAGCCTGGTGATCGATGCCGATCGCCAGAAGATCGCGCGTTTCGGCATCAACGTTTCCGACGTCGAGGCGGTGGTACAGGCAGCCGTCGGCGGCCAAACCGCGACGCAGGTTGTTCAAGGGGAGAAATTATTCGACCTGGTTGTTCGCATGGAGTCGCAATACCGTTCCACTGCCGGTGACATCAGCAACTTGCTCGTTCCTACTCCAACCGGCCAGCAAATCCCGCTCGCGGAACTTGCCAGCATTAAAGAAAGTACCGGCGCATCGTTCATTTACCGGGAAAATAATTCGCGCTACATCGGCATTCAATTTTCTATCGAGGGCCGCAACTTGGAAGGCATTGTTAATTCCGGGCAAGCCGCGGTTCGTAAAGCCGTGATTCTCCCCCCGGGATACACGCTGGATTGGGGCGGCGAATATAGCGAACTCCTGGAAGCTAAATCGCAATTTCTAATCATTGGACCACTCGCGCTCCTTTTAATTTTTCTTATTTTGTTTGCACTCTACGGTAATTTTAAATTCCCATTGACCATCGCTCTCGGCGTGGTGTTAACCGAACCGGTCGGCGCGCTAATTGCGCTGAAACTTACGCACACCCCTATAAGCGTTTCCAGCGTTTTAGGACTGCTTGCGCTACTCGGCGTTTCGGTTGAAACAGCCGTCATCCTGGTGAGCTACATCAATAAGTTGCGTCTTGAAGGTCGAAGCGTACGCGAGGCCACTCTGGAAGCATCGTTGTTACGACTGAGGCCGATCATGATGACGGCATTAGTCGCTTGCCTCGGGCTGCTCCCCGCTGCGATGTCCACAGGTGTAGGCAGCGACACGCAAAAACCATTCGCCATCGTGGTGGTCGCCGGTCTGATTTCCCGGTTACTTCTCGGATTCTTCGTTAACCCGGTGCTCTACGAGATGGTCGCTCGTCAAGGCGACGTTCTCCAGGTTTAGCTGGTTCGCGAGAGCGTCAGAAATAAGATTATTTCCCGGTCTGCTCGTTGTGAATCCGAGCATCCATCGGAAATTCCCACTTTCTTCCAGCTCCGACGTTCAAAAGTACTATTCACTGGGGGTTCCCATACGTCTTACACTTGAATTCCCCAGCAAGGAGGATTCATGGCCACTCAAAAAAAGTCGCCGGTTCGCCATTCTGCTGGTCATTCAGACGCGATTCGCATCGTACCGTTGCACCACCCTCAAGCCTTGCAGGCCGCCGCGCCGCAACTTACCTATCGCAATGGTCCCTTACTATCCGCCGTCGAAGTTTTCACCGTGTTTTGGGGCGCCACCTGGAACTCCGCTCCGCAAATTACCATGATGAATAATATGAACACCTTTTTCGATTACATTCTGACCAGCGCGCTGATCGATCAATTGGCGGAGTACAACGTGGGTAGTTTTAAAATTTCGCATGGCAAGCGCACCGGTACGACCGTCATCACTCCGGCTTCCTCAAGTTCCGTGAACGACTCAACCATCCAAAGCGAACTCCAAAACGCCATCTCCTCCAACAGTGCCTTCCCCCAACCAGGTGCGAACACCTTGTACTTTGTTTTTATGCCGGAAGGAGTCAAGGTCGTTCAGGGCGGCTCGGCTTCCTGTCAGGCGTTCTGCGGATATCACAATGACATCAACGGCCAGATTTTTTACGCCGTCATGCCATATCCGGGATGCGCCGGTTGCACCGGTGGCTTGCAACCGTTTGATGCGCTGACATCTACCAGTTCACACGAATTATGCGAAGCCATTACCGATCCTATTCCTGGCCAGGGCTGGTACGACGATTCCAACGGTGAAATTGGCGACATTTGCGCCTGGAAAACCAAAAAAGTTGGCCAGTACGCTGTGCAGTTGGAATGGTCCAACAAGGCTAACCAGTGCATCTGAAATTCACCAGTGTTGCCTTGCGCGCCAGGTTCAAAAGCTGCAAAAAGGCCCAGCCCACCCCAGCGGTCGTTACTTCAATAAGCCTTTAACCCGGCTTCCCAAGAGCTGTTGCGCGGTCTTTTCGTTTACGAACCGGCCCAGCATGCCCAGGTCAGCATCCACGATAATGTCCCGGTCGGTTACCTCGACGGTACCTTTGATCGGAGTGCTAATAATTCCCATTTTTGCGGTAAGCGCAAAGGTCATCGTCGACCCTTGCCAGCTTCGATGTTCCACCGTTAATTTGACCGGAAGCGCTCCGGCCTCCTTAAACAAGTCGTCCCAGGAGCGGTCGACGGATTGAACAACTTCTTCCTTGGTACGGTTATGGGATATGGAGATTCGCACAGTCCGTCCTTGTCCTCTACAATTCAAAAGTATATCGCTTGCTGTACTGATTTGGCGTACTGATACAATCAAAAACTTTATGTCCTTTGTACCCCTTCGCGCATCCAATTCTCCCTTATGGGAACTATTCCAATGAACCAGCTGCCAACCCTATCGCCGGAACGCCGCGAGCAACTGTTTCCCAAGCTCACTGACGCGCAAGTCGAACGCATCGCGTCCGTCGGACGTAAGCGCAAAGTCGCCAAAGGCGAAATGCTGATCAAGCAGGGCGAAGTAGCCCCGTTCTTCGTCGTCATTGGCGGGCGTCTCGACATTATTCAGCCTACGGAGCAGGGCGAACTCACTATCGTTCAGCATGAGTCAGGACAGTTCACGGGCGAACTGAACATGCTCACCGGCCGCCGCTCGCTGGTGTGCGGGCGAATGGGCGAGGATGGCGAGGTTATCGAACTTACTCCTGAGGAAATGCAGGCTATAGTGCAGACCGACGTCGGGATCAGCCAGGTGCTGATGACCGCCTTTATTTTTCGCAGGCTTGAATTGATCGCCAATCACGTCGGCGACGCGGTGGTCATCGGTTCGCCGCATTCCCCTGGAACTTTACGCATAAAAGAGTTTCTCAGCCGCAACGGCCATCCTTACACCTATCTCGATCTCGACAAAGATACCGGCGTGCAGGAAATGCTCGATAAGTTCAAAGTAAGTGTCGACGAGATTCCCGTTCTGATTTGTCGCGGCACGGTGGTCCTTCGCAACCCCAGCAACCAGCAAGTTGCCGATTGTCTCGGGTTGAATCCTAAACTTGATGAAACTCAGGTTCTCGATGTGGTGATCGTCGGTGCGGGACCCGCGGGATTAGCTGCCGCGGTGTACGCGGCCTCTGAAGGCCTTAGTGTGGTGATGGTTGAAACCACCGCGCCCGGCGGACAAGCTGGCTCCAGCTCCAAGATCGAAAATTATTTGGGCTTCCCGACGGGAATTTCCGGGCAAAACTTGGCCGGACGCGCGTACGCCCAAGCGCAGAAATTTGGGGCTAAATTAATTATTGCCCGCAGCGCCACGAAGCTTAGCGGAAAGCGTCCCTACAAAATTGAATTTGATGACGGGCGCTCCGTCATGGGGCGTACCGTGGTCATCGCTAGCGGCGCGCAGTACCGCAAGCTCCCGCTCAAAAATCTGGATGACTTTGAAGGCATGGGCATTTATTTCGGCGCAACCTTCATCGAAGCTCAACTGTGTACCAACGAAGAGGTCATCGTTGTCGGAGGAGGCAACTCCGCCGGCCAAGCCGCCGTGTTTCTTTCAGAATTGTCCAAACACGTGCACATGCTGGTGCGCTCCAACAACCTGGCCGAAACCATGTCTCGCTACCTGATCCGCCGCATTGAAGACAGTCCCAAAATTACGCTGCACGTGTGCACGGAAATCGCCGCCCTGGAGGGCGGAAATCACCTCGAGCGCGTCCAATGGCGCGATAAAAACACGGGAGCAACGGAGATGCATGACATCCGGCATATTTTCCTAATGACCGGGGCAACTCCCAACACTCAATGGCTTAGTGAGTGCATCGCGCTTGACGAAAAGGGCTTCGTCCGCACCGGCTCTGATTTGACCGAGGAAGATTTGCTCAAGTCCGGGTGGCCGCTCGAACGTCATCCCTTCCTTCTGGAAACCAGTTTGCCCGGCGTCCTGGCCGTGGGAGATGTCCGTTCAGGAAATGTAAAGCGGGTAGCTTCCGCGGTCGGAGAAGGCTCCATCTCCATCCACTTGGCGCACAAAGCTCTCGCTGAGTAACAACCTAAAAATAAATTAATCTCGAAGAGAGAAAAAAATTGTTACTTTACACCTGACACCTGCCTTCTGACATCAAACGGGTTTGGGCCGTTAATATAACTTTGCCTTGGGACATGCATGAACATTACTAGCCGGTCAGCAGCATTTATTGCTGCGCTCGGAACACTGGTCTGTTGGTGCGCTACTGCGTTGATCGGCCAGGTTGGGACTCAACCGTCGCTGCGGTTGGACACCGGCGAGCACATCTTTAAGTCCGCTTGCCTCGCTTGTCACGGACCGGACGGAACCGGAACGCCGCAATCCACCGCAGGATTTGAGCGGCCCCGCACATTCCCAGACTTTACCCAGTGCGATCAGACCACCCCGGAAGACAACACCGCCTGGAAATCAGTGATAACCAATGGCGGCCCGAGCCGCGGGTTCTCGCACATCATGCCTTCTTTTAAAGAGGCACTGACGCCGAAGCAGATCGATCAAGTCGTTCGCTACTTGCGAAGCCTTTGCCGCCAGCCCGGATGGCCTCGCGGCGAGCTAAACTTGCCCCGAGCGATCGCTACCGAAAAGGCCTACCCCGAAGATGAGGAGGTCATTTCCACTAGCTTCAACGCGCAAGGCGCGCCTACCATTGTCAGCCACATCATTCACGAGCAGCGCTTCGGAAAAAATAATCAAATTGAAGTGGATGTTCCGTTTAATTTCCAGGATCAGAACCACACCTGGTACGGTGGGGTTGGCGACGCTACGCTGGGTTTGAAACGAGTCATGTATTCGAATTTGCAAACAGGGTCGATCCTGAGCCTGTTTGGCGGCGTAATCGTGCCGACTGGCAGCAGGCGACGTGGCTTTGGCTCCGGCACCACCACATTTGAAACCTTTGCGGCCTTCGATCAACTTTTACCCACCAACACTTTTATTCAGACGCAGTTGGGTGCCGATCTGCCGCGCCATACCGACATCGCACCGCAATCCATATTTTTTAACACCGCGGTTGGCCAGATGCTTCCTCAAGATCATAAGTTAGGTCGCCTGTGGACTCCCATGATGGAATTTCTCGCCGCGCGCGATCTTACTGACCGTGCCAAAACAGATTGGGATGTCCTGCCGCAAATGCAGGTGACCATCAGTAAGCGGCAACATGTTCGCGCGGATCTTGGATTGCGCATTCCGGTTACGAATACTGCCGGACGCCCAAAACAAATTGTGTTTTACCTGCTGTGGGATTGGTTTGATGGACGACTGAACGAGGGCTGGTAAATGCGAAAGCTGTCCCGCTATGCGATCTTCGCGCTCGTTCTGTGCATCATGCCTTCCGCACTCGTTAGCCAGAGCGGCAAAGAGAGCTCTAAAGGTTCAGCTAACAAGAACGATTTGAAGCCGAAATTTCAGACTTCCGACCGTTGCCTCGCCTGTCACAACGGCCTTATCGCTCCCTCCGGCAAAGATGTTTCCATCGGCTTTGACTGGCGCTCCAGCATCATGGCCAATTCCTCGCGCGATCCGTACTGGCAAGCCAGCGTTCGCCGTGAAGGTATCGATCATCCCGAATCAAAAGCAGTAATCGAAGACGAGTGCGCCGCTTGCCACATGCCCATCGCCCGCTATGAAGCAAAGGTGGAGGGCCACAAGGGCGAAGTCCTCGCGCATCTTCCTTTTAGTAATGATCCGAAGAAAAACGCGGCTGCTGAAGACGGCGTCTCCTGTTCCGTTTGCCACCAGATCGGCACGGAAAAACTCGGCACTAGAGAGAGTTTTAACGGCGGCTTCGTCGTCGATGCTCCGCGTACGAAAGGCGAGCACCCGGAATACGGTCCCTATCAAATTGAAAACGGCCAATCGCGCATTATGCAGACGTCGTCGGAAGGCTTTCGCCCGACGAATGACAAGCACATTCGGGACTCGGCGCTTTGCGCCACTTGCCACACGCTATATACCCGGGGCCTGGGGCCAGGCGGCAAAGAACTCGAATTATTTCCGGAGCAAGTTCCGTTTCTCGAGTGGCAGCACAGTAGCTACGCCAATAAAAATAGTTGCCAGTCGTGCCACATGCCCGAAATCCAGGAAAACGTGCCTATCTCGGGAGTTCTTGGCGTGCCTCGTAGCGGCGTGCACGAACACACCTTCGTCGGTGCAAACTTTTTCATGCTAAAAATATTGAACCTGCATCGCGGGGATTTGAGCGTCAAAGCCATGCCTCAAGAATTGAGCGTGGAAGCGCAACGAACCATAGACTTTTTGCAATCGAAGTCCGTACGGCTATCTATCCGCAATGTTGAGGTAGTGTCTTCCCAGCTTCAACTGGATGTGTTCGTGGAAAATCTCACCGGCCACAAATTCCCGACGGCCTATCCATCGCGGCGCGCCTGGCTGCATGTCGCGGTGCACGATCGCGATGGACGGACTGCCTTCGAGTCCGGGGCGCTGCGTTCCGACGGCTCTATCGAGGGCAATGTCAATGACTCTGATCCGGCGCGATTCGAGCCGCATTTCCGCGAGATTAAATCCGCCGACCAGGTGCAGATTTATGAACCCATCCTGAAAGATTACAACGGTCATGTCACCACCGGACTTGTCAATGCCGTGGGATATTTGAAGGACAATCGCCTCTTGCCAGCCGGCTTTCGAAAAGAAAATGCGGAAAAAGATATTGCTGTCACCGGAGATGCCGCGGACGATCCGAACTTTAGCGACGCGGGAAACCTGGTTCGTTATTCCGTCTCGCTAGGCAACGCGCCCGGACCTTTTCACGTGGATGTGGAACTCTGGTATCAACCCATCGGTTATCGCTGGGCCCACAACCTCAGCGCCTACAAAGCGATGGAGCCGCAACGCTGGGTCGAATACTATGACGCCAGCCCCGCGGACACCGCCATCGTCCTGGCTCACGCAGCGGCTACCCGCTAGCGGAACCAATTCCCGACATCGAAATTAGCTGCGGCCTACTGCGGGTCCCTCGCGTCAGCGACGGGTTGAAGACGAAGCGAAACAATTTTCGTGCCGATCACTTCGCCGGATACCACCAGTTCCACACGGCGATTCTGTCGGCGGCCTTCCGATGGTTCATTCGATGCGATTGGCCGGGACTTCCCGAAGCCCGCCGCGCTCGTGGACGATTCCGGAACTCCTTGTGCCGTCAGAAAACTCCGTACACCTTCGGCGCGCTGCTCGGAGAGTTGTTGGTTGAACGATTCAGTCCCGACGCTGTCGGTATTACCTTCAACGGCCAACCTCAGTGTTGGATACGCAAGAACAATGCCGGAGATTTTGGCCAGTTTTTCGCGAGCCAGCGGACGAAGCGTGTATTTGCCGGAATCGAATAGCACGTCGGACATATTGACGACCAGCCCGCGCGCGGTGTCGCGTGTTTCCAGAATTAAATTAAATTGGGTAAGCAGCCGCGCGCGAATGTCTTCGCGGTCGCGCACCGCTTGCTGCAGTTGTGCGTCGGAGGATGCTGCTTTTTCGCGGTTACGATCGGAATCAGCTTCCGCGGCGCGCTGCTGTTGCTGCGCGTCGTTCCGGTCTCG
>DATBBY010000124.1:0-12680 GCA_036270765.1 Candidatus Acidiferrum sp. | reverse complement strand
CACCATTTCGTGCGCATTGGCGTGGGTGAGTGGCGTGATGCCGGTCTCGCCTGCTGTATTGTTACGAGCCGAGATTTTTTCGGGCAGCACCATCTGAAAGCAATCCAGCGTACTCTCCCGAGCGAGTCCCGCGATTTCTGGATATTGCTCGGCCATTAGCCACGTAAATTCTCCGGGCGCGAGCAGCGACCGAAGTTGCTGCATGGTTTCCGCAGTCGGCACGCTCACGGCCACAAACGGGGCCACATCTCCGGGATACCGGCACGCCTCTGGGGTAGCCTTCGCGAAGTGTAAATGCTTGGTTCGCAACGCGTGCCACACCGGATTCAGAAACAAGCTCTCTGGCAGATCGCTCATTGTCGCCGCACGTTCCTAGACTATCATCGAGACGAGACCCGATGCCTCGAGTGGACCGCAATCAATAGTGAGCGCTTCCTTGTTAGTGAGCGCGCGAGAAAATTGGAAATTGGTAAAGAACGTGATGAACTACGTACCGTGCTGTGCCGAACTCGAGAAGCTGATCGTGAGTCCTGAGAAACAAAAAGGCCTGGGTCTCATGATCGTAGTGCACAAGTGGGGACCGACATTTCTTCTCATGTATTCAAGAGACTGGACTTTGCCGGAAGCAGAAGCGGGCGTACAAATAAAATTTTGCCCGTTTTGCGGCACCAAACTCGCGTTTTGACAAAATTTCACTCGTTGCAAAAAAAAAGCGGGCGGCCCATTTAAGCGCCGCCCGCGATAGCCGACAGAACTGCAAATAGCAGCTGCTGCGTTTCTATTGCTTGTCGAAGACCTGCACGTCGTGCACTTTTACGCCGGATGCGTTCGTGCCAGTGGTATCGACGGTGGTCACTTTGCCATCCTTCGATACCGATACCTTCGAAGTGCTAACCACTTTGCCAGCTTTCTTCAAGGTTGCCACGAAGTGGTTGGGATCGGTGCGTTTTGCCGAGATAGTGTCTGCACCGCTCGGGATTGAACCATCGATAGGATTGTCTTTGCCATCGAATTTCACGGAGAAACCGTAGGTAATGGGCTTTCCGTCGGCGCCTACGCCATCAAATGCATACTTCACGCCATCGCCCTGCGCCACGACTACGCGATTCAGGCTTTTTAGTCCCGGCGCCGGATCGAATTTCGATTTTTCCGTATTAAGCTTCCATTTTCCGACTAATGGACTTTCTTGCGCGCGCAATGCGGTGCTGCCTGCTACGACGAGTACCGCAACCGCGAGAAACCGTAAAACTTGCTTCATGAGTGACCCTCCTGTGAGTCGCATCTTTTCACACGTTTACCGTGTGTATTGTTCCTGCTGGAATTAACCTGGAATTGGGCCCGTGGAAATTGCCTGGCGAACAATATGCCGCATCGCGGTGCGAGTCAACATGTATCGCCCGGAATCGCTCTATGAGGAGGCCTTTGCCATAGCCGCGCTCGGAATGCCGGCAGTTTTGACGCGCAAACACGCGAGGGCTATACTTCGCGGAAGAGTGCCAAACGCAACTCAACACGCAATGCGGAGCAATCCTTGGGCGTAATCGATCAGCGGTTCGAGAAAAATGTGCTGATTTCTTCGGTGGACTACGTGTTCAACTGGGCGCGCAAAAGTTCGCTGTGGCCGCTGACATTTGGTTTGGCCTGCTGCGCGATCGAGATGATTGCTTCCACCACGGCTCGCTTCGATATGGCGCGTTTTGGTGCCGAAGTGTTTCGGCCTTCGCCGCGCCAGGCGGATTTGATGATCGTCTCGGGCACGGTAACGCTGAAAATGGCGCAAGTCATTCAGCGAGTTTGGCAACAGATGCCGGATCCCAAGTGGTGCATTTCCATGGGCGCGTGCTCCAGCGTGGGTGGCCCGTTCAATGCCTACTCGGTGCTACAGGGCGTGGACCGCATTGTGCCCGTCGATGTGTACGTGGTGGGCTGCCCGCCGCGTCCCGAGGCGCTTTTCTACGCGCTGCTGAAGTTGCAAGACAAAATCGACAACATGACCCTGGCGAAGCGCCCCACCGAAGTGCGCCTCAAGCCGGAAATGGTCGAAGAATTCAAGAAAAGTGTGATGGTTGCGCAGGTGGCTGAGCCGCAGTGAGGCGAGGAAAAGAGAATTCGGATATCTGATATCTAAAACTGTCATCGCGATCACCTCACCCACGGAGCCCAAATGCCCCTCATCAGGACCGCCAAAGTCGCAGAATTGCCTCCCGGAACCATACGCGAGTTTTCCGTGGAAGGCCGAGCCATCGCGCTGGCGCACGTGGACGGCAGAATCTACGCCATCAACAACACCTGCCTGCATCGCGGTGGACCCCTTGGCGAAGGCCTGCTGGAGGGCAAGGCCGTGACCTGCCCGTGGCATGGTTGGCAGTTCGATGTGACCTCCGGCAAATCGCTACAGAACCCGACCGTCGGCGTCGATTGCTATCGCGTGGAAGTGCGCGGCGAGGACATTTTCGTCGACATCGCCATCTGAAAGCACCTTCAGAAACACTCGCGAGACACTCACACCAGACCCGCGGGAATCAGCCTTCGTTTCTCCTCTAATTTGCACAATACTAAGGGCTTAGGCTTCGTTGAACGATTTTAGTACGCGTACTGTGCCATTTCGGCACCGTTTTCCACCGCTATCCCTCACATTTTGTTTGGTTTTCGCCGCTCTCCCGTGTATAGTGCGGGGCGAATTCGGGTGCAGATGGCGACAGCGACTCCTCAGACACGACATTATTGGATCTTCAGCGCGGACCCGCACCACTATCACTGGGACACACTTTTCGTAAAAGGGAAGGAAATGTGGCACGGTGCAGGTGCGAAGCCTGACGCGATACGCGCGTTGAAGCAGGTGAAAAAGGGCGACCGGGTGCTGTGCTACCACTCCGCCCCGGAGCGCTCACTCTACTCCATCGCCGAGGTCACCCGCGACCCGTACCCGGACCCGCATGATTACGATGGCAAAAACCTGGTGGCGGACCTGCGCGCGTTTGAAAAGCTGCCGCGCCCGGTTACCCTTGCTGAGATGCGCGCCAATTCGGCGCTGAAAAAGGTGAAACTGCTGAAAAATGTGCGGCTGATCATATCCGCGATCTCCGACGTCGAGTATCAGGAACTGTTACGCATGGCGGGCATTGTGGCCATGCCTGGCGTTCCTCTACCCTGATTGGATTCCAAAGTTCGAAGCTGTACGCTTGCTGGCGACTCGAAATTCCTGATGCGTGCCGTACGTCACTCTAGTTGCACCCAACACTCGCCCTGACGGGCTTTGCAGAAAGACTCTTCCTTCGATCGACCGAACATTTTTCGTAGCTTTTACGTCAAAGAAAGAGTGGCCTTGCGCGAGGACTTCTTGATGAAAATACGGTTTGTAGGCACGCTGGCGGCCCTACTGGTGTGTGTGGTGCTCTTGGCGGCGCCTCCGGCGAAAGCCCAGCAATATCCCGTCTCCACCAAAACTCTGAAGAATGGCATGAAGATCCTGGTTCAGCCGGACCACAGCATTCCCAACGTCGCGGTTTACACCTTCTACAAAATTGGCTCGCGCAACGAACGACCCGGCACCACCGGGCTTTCCCACTTTTTCGAGCACATGATGTTCAATGGCGCCAAGAAATACGGCCCGGGCGAGTTGGACAAAGCGATGGAGACCAACGGCGGCTCCAACAACGCCTACACTACGCGCGACGTGACCGTGTATCAGGATTGGTTTCCCCGCACCGCGCTGGAATTAATCTTCGACATTGAGGCCGACCGCATTCGCGATCTGAATTTCGACCCCAAGAAAATAGATAGCGAGCGCGACGTCGTGGCCAGCGAACGCCGCACCAGCGTGGATAGCCAGAACGAAGGCATTCTCGATGAACAACTGTGGGCCACCGCGTTCCTGGCGCATCCCTATCAGTGGCCGGTGCTGGGCTGGATGAGCGATATCGAGCACTGGACCATGGCCGATCTGAAGCACCACTTCGAGATGGGCTATTCACCCAGCAACGCCACCATGGTTGTCGTGGGCGACGTCACTCCGGAAGAAATCTTCGCGCTCGGCGAAAAATATCTCGAGCCCATTCCGTCGCATGCTCCGCCGCCCCCTGTGACCACCGTCGAGCCCAGTCAGATCGGCGAGCGGCGCCTGGTTATCCGCAAGCCCGCGGAGCTTCCGTTGCTGATGGTTGCTTATCATGTGCCGCAATCGAATAGTGACGATTACTACGCGCTGAACATTCTGCGCACGATTCTGTTCCAGGGCGAAAGTTCGCGCATGTATCAGCGGCTCGTGGACAAGGACCAGATCGCGCTGGGCGTGGATTCCTCGATTCGCAGCGCCTTTGACCCGACGTTGCTGGTCATCGACGCGCAGCCCAAAGAAAAAATCGATCCTCAGACTTGCGAGAAAGCTATTTACGACGAAATAGCGCGCGTGCAGAACGCTCCGGTCAGCGATCAGGAAGTGCAGAAGGCCAAAAATATTCGCCTCGCGGACTTTTATCGCGAGGTGCGTACCATCAGTGGCCGCGCCAACACTATCGGAACCTACGAGGTTTTCTTCGGCGACTATAACAAGCTTTTCGACGCGGCCAAGAATTACAACGCTGTTACCAGGGAAGACGTTCAGCGCGTGGCCAAAAAATATTTCGGCGCAAACAATCGCACGGTGGCCACACTTCTGCCGGAAAACGAAGCAAAGGGGAAGCCATGAGCGCCGCGCGGAGAGCAGTAGCCGCAATGGCGGCTTGTGCAGTGTGGCTGGCGCTGGTTTCAGTAGCGTGCGCGCAAAAAATTCAGTTGCCCCCGCACGAAAAAGTCGTGATGAAAAACGGCCTCACCGTTCTGCTGTTGGAAAAGCGCGGTGTCCCGATGATCAACGTAGCGGGAATCGTGAAGTCCGGCTCTCTGGCCGATCCTGCGGGGGAAGGAGGGCTGGCTTCGGTTACGGCGGGGCTTTTGCGCAAAGGGACGAAAGCGCGCAGCGCTCAACAGTTCGCAGCGGATATAGATTTCATTGGCGGTAGCTTCGACGCCGATGCGAATTCCGATTACTCCATCATCACCGCGGAATTCCTGACCAAAGATCTCGCCAAGGGATTGGAACTGGTATCCGATGTGGTTTTGCATCCCACCTTCCCGCAGGAGGAAGTCGATAAATATTTGGCTCAGGCCATTGATGGCGTGAAAGCGGCCAAGGATAGTGCGGGCCAAGTGGTCTTCGAGTATTACCAGGGGTATTTGTACGACGGCAAGGAATATGGACGTCCCACCAGCGGCGACGAAGTATCGCTCGCCAAAATCAAGCGCGACGCCGTAGCGAAGTTCTACGAAACATATTACACACCCGCAAATACGGTTCTCGCGATTGCCGGCGATTTCGATGCTGCGGAAATGAGGAAGAAACTCGAGGAATCCTTTGGCGGATGGGCCGCGAAATCCGCGCCCGCCGTAAAAGCTGGCGCGATGCCTCCCGTAAAAACGAAGAAATTACTGCTGGTCGACAAGCCAGACCTGACGCAAACCTTTTTTGCCATCGGCAATACAGGAATTTCGCAAACCGATCCCGATCGCGTGGCCATTCGCCTGGTCAACAGCATCTTCGGAGAGCAATTTACTTCCATGCTCAATGAAGCGCTGCGTGTGGAATCCGGCTTGACCTACGGCGCCCAAGCATTTTTTGTGCAACGCAAAGAGCCTGGGCCATTCCTGATGTTCAGCTACACAAAAAACGAAACCACCACGCAAGCCATCGACATGGCGCTCGACGTCCTGAAGAAGCTTCACAGCGATGGTTTGACCGCGCAACAATTGGCGGCCGCGAGAAGCTACATCAAAGGGCAGTTTCCACCCACGATTGAAACTTCGGCCCAGCTTGCTCGCCTGATCGCTTCGCACGAATTTTATGGATTGGACGACAGCGAAGTGAACGACCTGGAAGCGCGCCTGGATGCGGTAACTCCGGAGATTGCCAAGAAAGTGATCGCCAAGCACTTCCCCCAGGATGATTTAGTTTTTGTGCTCATCGGGAAAGCTGCAGAAATCGGCCCCGCAGTAAAGAAATATGCGCAAAAAGAAGATACACGCGAGATTGTCGCGCCGGGATATTGGCCCGGACCGAAATAAGTTGCAACGTAGCCGCTAAGTTTTATAGGTTTCAGAAAACGGCTGAAGCAAAAGTTTGTTCTTCGACTTGAATTGGGAGGAAACATGCGCTCATGGTGCGGGTGGTTGCTCGGGATCGTATTGCTTTTTGCGGCGAGTGCGGCAGGCGCTGCTGAAGAAACGCCGTTGCTGGGGCAAGCTCCAGCAATGAACAAGACGAACATCGTCTTCGTCTATGGCGGTTATTTGTGGAGCGTGCCCAAAGGCGGCGGCGAGGCGCGGCAACTTACCACTGGTGGCCACGAAAGCGATCCGACTTTTTCACCTGATGGCCAGTGGCTCGCGTTTACCGGCCAATACGACGGCAATGCCGATGTTTACGTGATGCCTGCGGAAGGCGGCACACCCCGGCGGCTGACTTGGCATCCGGGAGCTGACGCCGCGGTCGGCTGGACGCCCGACGGCAAAAAAATATTGTTTCAGTCGGGACGCGAATCGTATGCCGACTTCAACCGGCTATATACAGTGCCGGTCGAGGGAGGTGTCCCCGAAGTGCTGCCTATGTGGCGCGCGGAATGGGGTTCGTATTCGCCCGATGGAACACATATGGCTTACGTGCCAAACTTGAAGTGGCAAGAGGCTTGGAAGCGTTATCGTGGCGGACAGACCACGCCAATCTACGTCATCAATCTTGCCGATTTGAAATTTGATCGTGTGCCCCGCCAAAATTCCAACGACTACAACCCGGTTTGGGTGAACGACAAGGTCTATTTTCTTTCCGACAGAAATGGCCCCACCACTTTATTCGTCTACGACACGAAAACGAAGGACGTCAAACAGCTAGTCGAAAATAAAGGGCTGGACTTGAAGGAATTTTCCGCGGGACCCGACGGACTTGTGTACGAACAGTTCGGCGGAATATATACCTGCGATCCCGCCGGAAAAACTCAACACGTGGATATCAAAATTGCCGGAGATCTGCCGGCGACGCGACCGCACTGGGAAAAAGCGGCCGACAAAGTCCGGAACGCTGCAATTTCACCTACTGGCGCGCGCGCTGTGTTTGAAGTACGCGGCGAAATCTTAAGCGTGCCAGGCGAAAAAGGCGACATCCGGAATTTGACGCGCAGCACCACCGTAGCCGATCGCGATCCGGCATGGTCCCCTGACGGAAAGTGGGTTGCATTTTTCTCCGACGAATCGGGCGAATACGCACTGCATCTTGTGGATCAGAGCGGACTGGGCGAAGTGAAGAAAATCAATCTTGGCAACCCGCCGTCGTTTTTCTACAGCCCCACGTGGTCGCCGGACAGCAAGAAAATTGTCTTTAGCGATAAGCGGCTGAATCTCTGGTACGTGGACATCGATAAAGGCACGCCCGTCAAGGTAACAACCGACATGTACGACGCGTGGGGAGTCCAGTTCACGGCAGGTTGGGCGCCAGACAGCAAGTGGATCACCTATTCCCAATTTTTGCCCAACCACCTGCGCGCGATCTATGTGTACTCGATAGAAACCGGAAAGAGCACGCAAATTACCGACCGAATGAGCGATGCACGCTACCCGGTGTTCGATAAAGGCGGCAAATATTTGTTTTTCGCTTCCAGTACCGATGAGGCGCTCAGTGTCAGCTGGCTGGACATGTCGGGATTCCAACGCCCGGTGACGCGTAACGTCTACGCGGTGGTGCTGAAGAAGACGGACGCGAATCCGGTTGAACCCGAAAGCGACGACGAAAAAGTCGGCGAAAAGAAAGACGAAGATAAAAACAAAGACGCCGACAAGGATAAAGAGAAAGACAAGAATAAGGACAAAAACAAGGATAAAGATAAAGACAAGGACGCCGATAAGGGCAAAGATGCTGACAAAGATAAAGACAAGGATAAGGACAAGGACAAAAAAGAAGAAGTAAAGGTCACCATCGATTTCGACGGCATCGGGCAACGCATCGTGTCCATGCCGATCAAAGCTGCAAACTATGTTGGCCTGGACACCGGCAAGGCTGGGATATTGTTCCTCGGAGAAACGCCCGTCGTCGATTCGCTGAGCGGGCCCACCCTCGTCTCCGTTTCAAAATTCGATCTGTCCACCCGCAAGACCGAACCATATGTTGCCGGCATTAGTTCTTTCAACGTCTCTGCGAATGGCGAGAAGGCTTTGTATCGGCAGGGACCACCGGAAGGCGGGCAGTGGTTTATCTCGGCCACGGGCTCAGCGCCAAAGCCCAACGAAGGCCAGCTAAAACTGGACGGGATGGAAGTTTACGTCGATCCACGCGCCGAATGGAACCAGATGTACCACGAAGTTTGGCGCATTGAACGAGACTTCTTCTATACGCCAAACTTTCATGGACTGAATCTCGCAGAAGCCGAGAAAAAATACGCGCCCTATCTGAAGGGAGCGGGTGGCCGCGCCGATGTGAACCATCTGTTCACCGAAATGCTCGGCGAACTCACTGTTGGGCACATGTTTATTTTCGGCGGTGATGTGCCAAAAGCGCCGGAAGTGAAAGGCGGATTGCTTGGCGCGGATTACAAAGTCGAAAACGGCCGCTACCGTTTTGCCCGCATCTTCAATGGCGAAAACTGGAACCCGGAATTGCGCGCGCCGCTCACCCAACCTGGCGTAAACGTGAAAGTTGGCGACTACCTGCTCGAAGTGAATGGGCGCGAAGTGCGTCCTCCAGAAGATGTGTACAGTTTCTTCGAGAATACGGCAGGCAAGCAGATTCGCATCAAGGTCGGACCGAATGCCGACGGCAAAGACTCGCGCGAGGCTACCGTAGTGCCAGTGGACAGTGAATTCGAACTCCGCAATCGCACCTGGGAAGAAGACAATCGCCGCAAGGTCGATGAACTCAGCGGCGGCAAGCTGGCCTACGTGCATGTGCCCGATACTTCCAGAGGAGGCTACCTCAATTTCAACCGTTTTTATTTCTCGCAAGCAGACAAGCAGGGCGCGGTCATCGACGAGCGCTACAATCACGGCGGTGCGATTGCCGACTACATGATCGACATGATTGGCCGTCCATTGCGCAACTGCGCGATCACTCGCGAAGGCGATAAGTGGTGCTCGCCTTTGGCGCAAGTGTTCGGCCCGAAAACGATGATCATCAACGAAATGTCCGGCTCTGGCGGCGATGCTTTCCCGTGGATGTTCCGGCAAGACAAACTCGGCCCGCTTGTGGGAACGCGGACGTGGGGTGGCCTGGTGGGCATCGGTGGATATCCTTCACTTATGGATGGTGGCTTCGTGATGGCGCCAC
This sequence comes from Candidatus Acidiferrum sp., assembly GCA_036270765.1. Lineage (GTDB taxonomy): Bacteria > Acidobacteriota > Terriglobia > Acidiferrales > UBA7541 > Acidiferrum. The sequence goes on along the minus strand of DATBBY010000124.1, from coordinate 3,337 downwards.
GCGCCGCGATCTATGGACTAAAGGGCGAATGGGAAGTGGAGAATCACGGAATCGCACCGGACATCGAAGTGGAAAACGACCCCGCCTCCGTGGCGGCGGGACACGATCCGCAACTTGAAAGAGCCGTGCAAGTCACCATGGACAATCTAAAGAAGAACCCCGTGACCATTCCGGATCATCCGCCGTATCCGGACTACCAGAAAAAAGCGCAATGATCGGCTGAACGGGAGCTATTTCGCGAAGATTTACGCGGTAAGTGGCTAGAGCGATTTGGAAAAAAGCCACGCCCATAATTCCAGATCCGCATAGGCTTTCTTCCAGGATTCGTGGCCCACACGCGGATATTCGGTATAGCGCACGTCGCCGCCCGCTTCTTGCAACGCGGCAAACATTTTTCGCGAGTTATCAGGTGGCACTACCGCGTCTCTCGCGCCGTGAAAAATCCAGACTGGCGTTTTACCGATTTTTGCCGCGATCTCTGCGTAACTCGCCGGCTCATCTGCATATGCGGTCTTGTGCAGCTCTGGATATTTGTTTTGCAGGCTGGCTGGCGTCACGATTCCGCCGCATATAGGTACGAGCGCCGCAAATCTGCCGGGATTTTTCGCTGCAATGTCCCATGCGCCATATCCGCCCATCGAAAGGCCGGTTAGATAGATGCAGCCGCGATCGCCGTTGAACTCTTCCGTGGCCGCATTGAGCGCGGAGAGCGCAAATTCTTCCATGCTGGGTGCCGACCACCAATTTTCCTTTGGGCACTGCGGCAGCACCACGATCGCCGGAAAACGTGTGTGATCGCGCCGAATAGCCTTGCCGATGCCTTCGCGCGTCTGCCGCACGCCATCCGAGCCGCGTTCCCCAGCGCCATGCAGGAATAATATTACCGGCCACTTTCGCGAAGCCGACCAGTCGTTCGGCGCGAAAATCTGATATTTGTAGTTAGCGCCACGCAGGGAAATCGTGCGAGCCGCGAAAACCGGATTGCGTTTGCCAATCAGCATAAAATGTCCGGCCTCGCACGCCCCGGAAAGGCCGAAAACATACGCACGTCTCCTCCGACGAAAATGTACCACGCCTCGTCCGCCCTCATCGAAGAAGCGAATGTGGTAACTTGAGAAAACCGAGGCATCATGCCAGAACTTCCCGAAGTCGAAACCGTCGCCCGCGGACTGCAGCTCAGCGTTGCGGGCCGTCGCATTGTTGCCGTAACCCTAGGCAAAACGGATTTCATCGACAATCCGGAAGATGTCGAGCGTTTTTTGCCGGGCCGCGAGATTCGCGTGGTGGAAAGATACGGCAAGTTTCTCTTGTTGCGACTGCAGCAAAAGGAAAGTGCCAGCGCTAGCGCCAAAAGCGAAGAAGAGGCTCTGCTCGTTCACCTGGGCATGACCGGAATGCTGGCGCCGGTGCTGGTTGAGCAGCCGCGCCAGAAGCACACACACGTTGTTTTCCTGCTCGATGACGGGCGCGAACTTCGCTACGTGGACCCGCGACGCTTTGGACGTATGGCCTATCTCGCCGGCGAGGTTTTGACAAAAGAACTAAAGCGTTTTGGCTCTGATCCTCTCGAAGTGAAACGCGACGAATTCGTGAAAGAAATCCAGAGACGCAAGACCCGCATCAAAGCCTTGCTACTGAATCAGCAAGTGCTGCGCGGCGTCGGAAATATCTATGCCGATGAGAGTTTGTGGAAGGCCAAGATTCATCCGGAGCAGTTGGGCTCGAAGCTGAAGCCTGAGCAGTTACGGATTTTATACCGAGCCCTGCAAACCATCCTGCAAAACGCGATCTTGCTGCGCGGTTCCACAATATCGGACTTCGTTGACGCAAAAGGCCAACCGGGAGAATATCAGCAACACCATCGAGTCTACGGACGAGAAGGGAAGCCTTGTTTCCACTGCAAAACGCCGATTCGCCGAATCATCGTGGCCGGAAGAAGCAGTCATTTTTGTCCAAAATGTCAGCCAATACCGCGAAAAGCAAAAAAGAAGAGCGGTTCTCGCGCTGTCAGCAAACGCCGTGCGTCCAAGAGATAGACCCCATGACGTGTGCACCGGAATTAGGCTGCTCAGGCAATCGAGTCGCGAGTTGTGTTTGAATCCATCAGGGAGAGCCAATGAACCGAATCGTTAGAACGATTGTGCTGACGAGTGCCGCGCTGCTTTCGCTTAGCGCAGGAAGGCGTCTGGCCGGTGCACCTCCCCAAGAGTCGAATTCGTTCGCCGATGCGGACACGAAGATTCTTGCCGAGATTCGCGATCACAGCGAACTGATGAGCAACCTGGAATATCTGTCGGATCGCATCGGCCCGCGAATGACCGGCTCTCCGTTGCTCAAGCAGGCCAACGACTGGACCGCGGACATGTTCAAGAAATACGGACTCACGAATGTCCACCTGGAGGAATATTCGATTCCGCATGCCTGGACGAGAGGAATTGCTAAAGCGAGAATCATCGCGCCGACCGAACATCCGCTGACGATCGCGTCGACTGCCTGGTCACCGAATACCAAAGGCACCGTGCGCGGGCCCGTGGTCTACTTCGATGCGAAAAAACCCGAGGATTTTGCGAAATTTCGCGGCAAACTCCGCGGCGCAATCGTAATCACCCAGGACCCGCAACCTCTTTCGCCGCCCCGTTCTATTGATACCAACGCCGAGGTCTACCATCCGCTCGAAGAGCCTCCCCCGCCTGCGGGCCAGCCTGCCGCACCCGATCCCTATGAAAAATATCTGGCGACCGTGAAGGCACAGCGGAAATTTCTTGTCGACGAGGGCGCGATCGCGATTTTGCGCGATGCTGGCAAACCTCACGCGTTGCTGAACATGACCAGCGGCACCACGGAACCTTTTCAGTTGGGCACGATTCCCTCCGCTTTTGTGACGGGCGAAGGTTATCGCGAGATTTTTCGCATGCTGAAAAATGGCCCGGTGAACGTGGAACTGGAAATTAAGAATTCGCTCAGCGCAAAACCGGTGCAAGTGTTCAATACCATTGCCGATTTGCCGGGAACGGAGAAGCCGGACGAAATCGTGCTCATCGGCGCGCATCTTGATTCGTGGGATTTAGCGACAGGTTCGACCGATAACGGCACCGGCTCGATGGCTGTGCTCGAAGCGGCGCGCGCGCTGGCCAAGCTGAATCTGAAGCCCAGGCGCACTATTCGCTTCGTGCTTTTCACCGGCGAAGAGCAGGGCCTGATCGGTTCGAAAGAATACGTGAAGGCGCACAAAGCCGACCTCGCCAAGATTTCCGGCGCATTGATTCACGACAGCGGCACGGGACGCGTGCTGGCGATTGGACTGCACGATAATTATCCGGCTCGACCGTTTGTCGAC
>DATBBY010000123.1:0-2366 GCA_036270765.1 Candidatus Acidiferrum sp. | reverse complement strand
AGGTGGCCTTGATGTGATGGGCGGCAAGTAGATCAAGCAACTTGGGAGTAAGCGTCGCGCTTGGCCCATCATCAAACGTCATGGCGATGTAAGGGCCATCGACATGCACGGAGTTAAACGTAATGCTCGGATCTTCCGCCGCGGCTTGGGTTTTTTGCGCCGCATGGCGCGTCGCCGGCGTGGGATCAGCTCCAGCTGCGATCGCGACGGCGACTGACGCGAAGCAAATGAACAACAAACGGTAAACAGACATGAGCACGAAAGTGGCACACTGAACGCGTGTGTCTAGCAGAGGCCAGCACTTACACAGTACGCAGACGATTGACCCGGAGACAAAAACTTGGCGAACTTTGCCCTGCCGCAGAAATCAACCCGAAGTTTCGGGCGAGTGCGCGTTTACCCCTTCCGCAACTTTTGCAGCTCTTCGATGAACGCGTCCGGACCGCCAGGGAAGTAACCATTGTACTCCCAGAGCTTCTGTCCGTCGCTGTTGACCGCGATAATGGTCGGAAACCCGACAACGTCGTATTGCTGCGCTAGTTGCCGATTCTGTTTTCGCAGCTCGACACTTTGGGCTTTAGCGCGAGGAAAATCGAGTTCCACTAGCACCAGGTTGTTATGCGCATATTCCTTGAACTGCGGTTGCGACAGAACTTCTTTATCGAACTTTATGCACCAGCCACACCAGTCTGATCCGGTGAAATTGAGCAGAAGGATTTTGTTACCCGCCTTAGCTTGTTCCTGCGCTTTTTTGTAATCATTCAGCCAGTCAGATTCCGCACGCGCGAATTGCCCGCAGAGAAAGACAAAGGCCCCCAGCGTGAAAAGAATCAGTCGATACATCTTCACATCATCATGTTCGATGCGATTACAGTCCTGTGCAAGAGCGGTACTGCGCACCGCCAATGCGACAATCTTTCTTTTACCAAGCTTCGCAGATAGCCTGGCTAAACAGCGCCGGGCTATCAACGAATACCGAAGATTTAACGCAGATGTTTCGAGACGAGCTTGGTCATCTCGAACATGCTCACCTGGCTTTTCCCATTAAATACCGGCCGTAGTGAGTCGTCGGCGTTGATCATAGTCCTCTTCTTCTTGTCTTGGAGACCATTCCGCTTGATGTAATTCCAGAGCTTCTTTGTCAGCTCGGAGCGTGGGAGCGGCTGCGACCCAACGACAGCAGAGAGCTTATCATCGGGTTGGACCGGTCTCATGAAGGCGGGATTCGGTTTGCGCTTGGAAGTTTTCTTTTTGGTTTTCGGCATGGAGGCTTGACTAACGTTTCGCTCGCAAGAGAGCAAGATTAAATTTGCGCAAAATCCAAAAATTTTATTGGCCCCCCATTCGGCGTATGGCCAGCACCGTCATATCGTCCGGCGAAGTGTTCGCAGAGCCATCCGGGGCAGCGTGCGCCAAAACCCCTTTGAGCAAGGCCTCGGCGGTGGGCGCACAGTGATCCAGCATTCCTTCGAGCTTCTGCGGAGTCAGACGCTGCCGTTCATCCTTTGCCCAACGAAACAGGCCGTCTGTGTACAGAAGAAAAGCATCCCCTGGCTCAAGCTCGATGGCTGTTTCCGAAAATTCCGGCTGTTCGACCAAACCCAGCGGAGGCGCAATCGAGGCGACGGATTGCGTCGTGCCGTCGCCGCGCGTGACCAAAAGCGGAGGATGGCCCGCCCCCACAATGCTGGCGTTTCCGGTTACAGGATCGAGCGCCACGCACATTGCCGTCATAAATGAGCGCGAGCCAAAGATGCTGCGAAAGTCATGGTTCACGGCTTCCATCACAGTGGTAGGCGTATCGTGCTCGGCATGGCCATGGTGAAAGAGAAGTTTTGCCAGCGTAGTAAGCAACGCGGCAGCGGCGCCGTGACCGGTTCCATCCGCGATCCAGAACAAAATCCGCCCGTCTTTCATTCGCAGCCAGCCATAGATATCGCCGCCGACCTGGATCACTGGGCGATAACAAGTTGCGATCTCCCACCCCGGCAGCGCCAGTGGTTTTTGTGGAATCAATGATTGCTGCGTCAAACGAGCAGCCGCCAGATCGCGCTCAAGGTTTTGGCGCCATTTCTCGAGTTCATCATTTTGTCGTTCCAACTGCCGCCGCATGGAGCGGAGGCGAAGCTGAGTCTCGATTCGAGCCCGCAACACTGCGGCATTGACTGGTTTTGTCACGAAATCATCCGCGCCAGCCTGCAGACACGATACTTCGCTTTCTTCACTCCCGTGAGCGGTCAACATAATCGTGGGAATTTGCGCGACTGCCGGATGTCGATCCGCGCGCAGACGTCCTAGCACTTCGGCGCCGTTTAACCCTGGCATATCGAAATCAAGCAGCAGGACCGACGGGGGCTTGGCGTGAA
>DATBBY010000122.1:0-47650 GCA_036270765.1 Candidatus Acidiferrum sp. | reverse complement strand
TACGATGCGGTGGGATGTGGCTAACGTGTTTTTGAAAATATTGGAGGAGCCACCGCCGTCGGCCACGCTGATATTGATTGCGCCATCGCCCTATTCGCTGCTGCCGACGATTGTGTCGCGATGCATGCAGTTTCATTTTGCACCGCTGCCGCAGGCGGATGTGGAGCGAATTTTGAAAGAGAAGACCGAGCTGAAGGGCGCGGAGATTACGTTGGCGGCGCAGCTTGCGGAGGGCAGTCCGGGCCTGGCAAAGGAGATGGATGTGGCGATGACTGCGCAGCGCCGCAAAGATGCGCTGAGGATTTTGACGCGCGCGGCGCAGGGGCAGGGATTTGCGCAACTGTTTGCGGATACCGCGGCGATGGCGAAGGACCGGGAGACTACGTTTGAGCGGCAATTAGGAATTTTTTATGGACTGCTTACGGATCTTCTGGAATTGAGCGCGAAGATCAAGAATCCGATGTTGCGGAATAAGGCGCTGGCTAAAGAACTGGAAGCGTTGAGCAAGACTGTGGATGTGGCATGGGTGATGCGGGCTATTGCTGGGGTGGATGAATTGCATGCGGGGGCGCGGAGGAATTTGAATCGGCAGTTGGGGCTGGATGCGTTGGTGGCTTCGCTGGCGATGAATCGGTGAAGCGGACCAATTTGATGCGGAACTAAATGCGAGTTGGGTGGAAACAAGATAGTAAACGGAATCCAAAGACCGAGACGGGATCAAGGCAAAGGAAGGATCCCGGAAAGATCGAAGAGAGATTCCTCGACTGCGCAGACCGGCTACTTCGCAGGAGCGAAGTAGGAGGAGAAACCCGGTTAGCTCCGCTCGGAATGACCGTTAGTAGTGTGGCGCGGCGATCACCCTGGCACAAACCGCAAGGATGGAGCACCCTTCGCGTTTTTTTGGTTTTGGTGGGGATGGGATCGGTGGAACAACTCGGATCGAGTTTGATAGACTTGGCGAGAATTCTTGGTTTTTTGGTGTCGTTGGTATCTGCGGTCTGTCACTGAAACAGTCGGATCAAATGGAACAGACTTGACGCGCTTTTTTGGGTTTTGGTTTTGTTGACTTGAGCACGTCGTCAGGCGAAGGACGGAGTTGTCACGAGAAGAATTTGTGCGACTACTGTGAAGGTCTGGCTTCCTACGGAGTACTGTAACCCGTTTGAGACGGCATGCATCATACGCTTATAGGTACCTAACCCCTACCTAAACCCCCCAGTTGAATAGGAGCAGTCATGGTGAATCGCCGGTTGTTTCGTCCCGGCTTTCCGGATGTGAAGGAGCCGAACAGCTCGCGTCCTTCGAATAACGGGCCTGCGCCGAGTAAGAAACCCGCACCCCCGGAAATGACCCACGCGGAGAATTTTTATTGGGTCAAGCAAATGCAGTCGCACACGCCAATGGCGGTGGTGCTGGAAGATGGCGAAGTGCTGCGTGGGACGGTGGAATGGTACGACAGAGATTGTATTAAGTTGACGCGAACGGGCAGCCCCAATTTATTGGTGTTTAAGCGCGTGATTAAGTATGTGTATAAGGATGGAGAAGAATCGGCGCATGGCGGGGATGAGTAAAGGCGATTCTGACTTCTCGACGACAACACCGTGAGTTGAGTTGGCTCAGGACCTAAGGCCAAAACCTAACGCTAGAGCCTAAGACAAAAACCTGAGACAACAGCGTGATGCAAGACCCACCCTTGCAAAGAGCGCAACGATGGGGCACCCTCCGGGTTTTTGTGTTTTTGCTCGTACTTAAGTGCGTGACCTAACGAACGATGTAAATCTCCTCCCAGGCGAATCGGGCGCACGCGCAAACACAGCGCATGATGCGGGTACGACAATCCCAATAAACACTTAATGTCACGATAATGGGTAGTGGTGCGTCTAACAGGCTATTGTTAGCGACGCATTGGTGTCATGCGGGCGGCCTGGTCGTTGGACGAGGCGGTTGAGGAGTGCAATCGAGATGCGCATCGGGATAACGTGTTATCCGACGTATGGCGGGTCGGGAGTGGTGGCTACGGAGTTGGGCGCGGAATTGGCTGCGCGCGGGCACGATGTGCACTTCATTAGCTACGCGCCGCCCATCCGCATGAATCCCAACGATCCGCATACTCATTTTCATGAAGTGGAAGTAGCGTCGTATCCCTTGTTTGATCATCCTCCTTATACCCTAGCGCTGGCGACCAAGATGCTCGAGGTGTTTGAATCTGAGGCGCTGGATTTGCTGCATGTGCACTACGCGATACCGCATTCGGTGAGCGCGATGCTGGCGAGGTCGATGGCAGCGCCTCGGAGACTACCGTTTATTACAACTCTGCATGGGACGGACATTACGCTGGTGGGGAGCAACCGGAGTTACCTGCCCATTACAAGATTTTCGATTGAGCAGAGTGATGGGGTGACAGCGATTTCGAGTTACCTGCAACAGCAGACGGTGCGGGATTTTGAGATTAAGCGGCCGATTGAAGTGATTCCCAATTTTGTGAATTGCGATTTGTATATACGGAAGGATGACCCAAAGTTGCGGGCCAAGTGGGCGCCAAATGGGGAGCCGATTTTGATGCACCTCTCCAATTTTCGTCCGGTGAAGCGGGTAACGGACGCGGTGGAAATATTTGCGATGGTGCGGGAGAAGATGCCGGCGAAGCTGGTGCTGATCGGGGATGGGCCGGACCGCGGCGCTGCGGAATATCTGGCGCGCAAGAAAAAGCTACAGAAAGATGTGATTTTTCTGGGTAAGCAGGATCAGGTGTACGAGAAGCTCGGGCTGGCGGACTTGTTTTTGCTGCCGTCGCAACTGGAGTCGTTTGGGTTGGCGGCGCTGGAAGCCATGGCGTGCGAGGTGCCAGTGATCGCTACGAATGTCGGTGGGCTGCCGGAAGTTGTGGAGCATGGCGTGGATGGCTATTTGGTGGAGCCTGGCGACGTGAAACGCGCGGGAACGTATGCGATTGAGATATTGTCACGCGCCGATCGCGGGCGTGAGATGGGGCATACGGCGCGATTGAATGCCAAGCAGAAATTCTGCGCGAATGATGTGATCCCGCAATATGAACGGTATTATCAGCGAGTGCTGGAATCGGCGGCGGTGGCGACGGCTTGAGGTGTTTGGGATTCGGCCCGGTCGCGGATGTGATTGAGCACGCGCATATGAATGCGATGAATGACGTAGTTGGACGACCAACTCCAATACGTAGCAGGCCACATGTTGTGTTGGTACCAGGTGGTTCCTTCGACGCGTGTTCGCCCGCCAGGTAAAGCCGTCAATAAAAATTGCCCGCCGTGGGAAATAAAATAACCATGCAAATGTGGTGCGTGAAGATCTTTGTAGGGGCTCAGCTCGTTTAGGGGTGCGGGATTTTTGGTGACGCTGAATTTTAGAAGGTGCGGCTCGTCCCAAACAGTAATGGGCTCTTCAAACGGTCCGGTAGAGAAAATGCATAGGCGAGTGGCGCCGACTCCTGAGCCGGAAATTTCGGCGCGTATGGGGTAGGCAACGCCGGCGCGGAATAATAATTCTTGCGGCGGCGGAATTTCGGAGAAAGCGATTACCTGGCGCCAGACCGCTTCGGGCGGAGCGCTAATTTCGACAGCGGAGTGGACTACAAAATCTGGCGGCTTCAGAGCAGCGGCGTGCTCGCTGACAAAGGCGGACGGTATGACAAATAGGATGAGGCCCAACATCGCGGGTTTGTAATGAGTGTCCCAATAATGAAGTTGAATGGCGAAACCGATCGAGCCGCCAAGCAATGCAAGGGCCAACGCTATCGGCGCAGCCATCATCAGGCAAATGACACCTTCAATGGCGACGGCAAGAAGTATTACGGCCAAAATCAGGATAGGCATTATGGAAACTTCCAAGCAGGACTCAAAGGTTCTTGGCTCGTGATAACTATGCAGGAGCACTGCGAACAGGCCCATACAAAACGGCAGCGCGATAAACAAACTCCATCCGTAAGAACCAATTACAAGAGTGCTTAGGGAAAGACAGACGAAGCCGATAAGGGTCGTGATGCTGATAGAGAGCATGCTGCTGGCCAGCGCTCCTCTGGGAATGAACCTGTCGAGCGGGCGCACGCGCGGCCACGGAGCGGCTGCGTCTGTGGAGTCGTGGTGCTTGGAAGGAACCAAACACAAAACGAGGAAGAAAAGAAGGTTTACGAAAGGGGTGAAAAAGAGGCACACGAGCCACAGAGGTAGCGCCGCGTCGCGCAGGCGTCGAACGGTGAGATTGACGCCGATGTAAATAAACGGCAAGGAAACGAGTGCGAGATTGAAGAGGAAATGTTTTTCACCGTTAGACAAATGTTCCAGACGCGCGGCTTTGCTGAGGGGAGCCCAATAATTTAAGAGCCCGTGAATCCCGTATAAATAATCTCGAGCGACGTAGCGATCGATGTTGTGCTTTATGGCGAAGCCGATGAAACCGACCAACGCATAAGTTTGCCGGGTGACGGTGCCGTCGAAGCGCCACAGACTTGCGATGGGGTCGTATGGCTCGGGCATTTTTCCTCCACGCGAAGCGAACTCAGGCCCCGATGACGCGTTAGTGTTTAGGTACGTGAGCTTGAGCTGTTTGCCTGATACCGCAGGAGATTGCTGCTGAACATTTTCGGCGGGCGGCGATCAAGCGGTAGGCGCGGCGCAACGGTGGCATCATTCCTGGGAGCTTCGAGAGCCAGACTAGCGGGCGGGCCCACCAGATTTCGTGAGCGAGGGCTACGGCGGCGTCTGCACCGCCGGTTTGTTGGCCGTTGCTGAGGAGGAGACGCATCTCCAGCAGCAATTCAGTTTGAGATAAACCGAGTAAGGCGCCGACGCGGGGATCCTGCAATGGCGCTAATGCGAAATTTCGCTTTTGTAGAGTTGGGGCTACAGCGCGGACGATTTTTACGCAGAAAGCGCAGTCGGCGTCGTAGAACAGCCAGCCGCGGGCGTGGCGGGATTTGGTGTCGGTGAATTCGGAGGTTAGGGAGATCATTGGTTGGGCCTCGGTACTGCGAAACAGATAACAGGTCAGAAAAGAATTTCGGGACGGACACCAAAACAGTCAGAACGTTCATATCGAAAGGACTGGAAAAAACACGATTCGCTCATTGCCAAAACGCTCAGTATCCGGACAAAACCCCCAGACGCAAATACGGCGACTGGGGCACCCAACTTACCCTCGATAGCAAAACTTTCTAGCCGGCTTTTTTGCGGCCGGTGCCTAATAGCGTGATTACTTTGCCGCGTAATTTGACTACGCCTCTGAGGGCGGCGTCGGGCATACGGACTACTTCTTCGAAGAGGCCGGTCATGGCGCTGAGGAAATCGAGCATGCTTTCGAGGCGCGCGAGGGTGTAGGTGTCTTTGGTGGGGTGAGTTTTAATTTCCTGGACGCATTCGGCTAAGAGTTTCAGGGTGGGGTCGATTTCGCGGCGCTTGCGTTCTTCAGAGACGATGCGAAATATTTCGAAAACGTCCTTGGTGCAATCGAAATGGTCGCGGCGATCGCCGAGGACGTGGACGACACGGACGATGCGCCATCCCTGGAGTTCGCGCAGGCTGGTGCTGACGTTGGAGCGCGCGACGGCGAGGATAACGGCGATCTCGTCGGCGGGCAGCGGGTGCGGCGAAACGAAAAGCAGCGCGTGGATTTGCGCCACGGTGCGGTTGATGCCCCAGCGAGTGCCCATTTCGCCCCAATGGAGGACGAATTTCTGGGCGACGGGGGAGAGCGGTGGACTTTGTGTGTGTTCAGTCATTTCTGTATAGACAGACAGTACAGTAGTGACGGGCCGATGTCAAGAGCAAAGTTGGAAGATGTGTATCGAACGGATTCGATGGAAGGATGTGTCGCAATTCCCTGCCCTGGGATTGAGCTTTCGTGCTGGCAGAGTGATGGGTTAGCCGACGGCTTGCATGGTGGAGACTAGTTCGGGGATGTCGATGCGGATGATGGTGCCGTCGCCGGGGCGGCTTTCGATTTCGAGGTTGAAGTCGGCGCCGTACAAAACTTTGAGGCGTTCACGAACGTTGCTGAGGCCGATGCCTTCGACGTAGACGTGGGGCATTTTTTCTTCGGAGATGCCGACGCCGTTGTCTTCGATTTCTATGTGCAGACGGCCGTCGCGGTTGGAAGTGCGCAGCTGGATTTTGCCGCCTTCGATTTTAGGAGCCAGGCCGTGCTTGAGACAATTTTCAACGATGGGTTGCAGGAGCATGCTGGGAACGAAAGCTTCGAGAGTGTCTTCGTCGAGTTCCTTGATGATTTCGAGATTGTCGCGGCCGAAGCGGGCTACTTCGATGTCGAGATAGTCGTCGATGAATTCGAGTTCTTCGTGGAGCGGGACAAAGGTTTCGTGCTTGCGCAGAAGGCGACGCAAAATGTTGCTGAGTTTGAGGACGACGCCGCGGGCGGTGTCGGGATCGAAGCGGATCAAAGCGGAGACGGTGTTGAGGGTGTTGAAGAGGAAGTGCGGATTGATCTGGCTGGAGAGCGCGTCCATGCGGGCTTTGAGGAGCAGCTGCTGGTGGCGCTCGAGATTCATTTCGATGCGAGTGTTGTTCCAGATTTTCAGCGGCGCGGCGACAGACATGAGCGTGGCGATGACGGTGAGAAGCAGCCACCAGTCCCACCGCGGATCGATGGCGAAGAGCCATTTGGGCTTGGTGGCGTAAACGAGCGCGACGCGGCCCAGTTCGAGACCGACGCAGGCGAGGAGCGGGGCCATTTCCCAGGAAGGTTGCGCACTGCGCACGAGACGGACGATGGCGCGGGGGATGTTGAGAAACGTGAAGGGGCCAAAATTCCAGATGTCTTCTTTGTTGGGGATGGCTTGCCGGATGAGGCCGCCGATGAGGCCTGCGGTGGCGGCCGCGGGCATGCCCAGCCATTCGTGGCCGATGAGAGCGGGAAGGGTGATGATGGCGCCGCCGAGGGGACCGACGACGCGTCCGCCGAGCAGGCCCATTAAGAAAGCGCCTTCGAGCGAGAGATCGGCAAAGCGGTAGGGGTAGCCGACGAGACGCAAGGTGACGCCGAGAATGAGCGGCGGGGTCATGAAGAGCATGAGTTTGAGTTTTTGGTCGGGGTCGCGTTCTTCGGTAAAGAGCACGCGGCGGAAAGTGTTCCAGCGAGCGAGGAGAGCGGCGATGGAAGACGCCACGCCGACCTTTAGCAGCAAGGTGAAGAGCAGGTCGCGGGTTGAGGTGGTCGGGTCCATGGAGCTTTGAGGCGGCTTTGCTTACGCTAAGCTAATGTTACGCGGGATGTAAAGTGGATGCTGGATGCTCGATGTTCGAGGTTGGAGGTTGGAAGTTTGAGTAGCCAGAATGAGTATGTACGCATCTAATGCTCGACGCAGAAAGGGTTCGGGAAACGGTAAAAAATTGAAGAGCACAACTTTGGAAAAGAGCAAGGATGTGGAGTTGCAGACGGTGGCGCAGGCGAAATTGCCGACGCGTTATGGGGACTTCACGATTTATGGATTTAAGGGGGCGGGCGCACTGGATGAGGCGGTGGCGCTGGTGCGCGGGAATTTGAAGGGTAAAGTTGCTCCGCTGGTGCGGGTGCATTCGCAATGCTTGACGGGGGATGTGCTGGCATCGATGCGTTGCGATTGCCGGGCACAGCTGGAGTTGTCGTTGCGAGAGATTGGACGGGCGGCAGCGGGCGTGCTGCTTTATCTGCCGCAGGAAGGGCGCGGGATCGGGCTGATGAATAAATTGCGCGCGTATGAGTTGCAAGACGGTGGGATGGATACGGTGCAGGCCAATGAGGAGTTGGGATTTGCGGCGGACTCACGCGATTACGATTTTTGCGCGGCGATTTTGAAGCAACTGGGAGCGCAGAAGATTCGTTTGCTTTCCAATAATCCGGAGAAGGTTCGGCAACTTGAGGAAGCGGGGATTCGTGTGGTGGAACGGGTGCCGTGCCAGCCGCGGATTTCGAAGACCTCGCGAGCGTATTTGAAGACGAAGAGATCCAAGATGGGACATTTGTTGAAGGGCGTTTGAAGGTCAAACGAACGGTTGGTTTCTGGTAAGCGAAATCGACGCAGCTTAACGTACGTTATCAATTCGATCAGAATCAAAACCACATCTAACTATTCGCTTCGCTTCAGGCACGGCGGCAAATTCTAGTGAATAATTCATTTTTGGAGCATGGCGGGCCAGTTGAGGAGCAAGCTGATGGAGCTGGACTCGGCGCGCGCCGGGGTGACTGCGAGGAAGCGCTGGCCGTCGGCGCTCACGTTCGAACAAAGGCGCTGGCACGTCGGCCAAGTTCATCTGGAAGAGGGGACGCAGAGATTTCACTTGCAGCGATTGCGGGCCAAGATTCAACTCCGCTTTAATGACCTGGTTGCCGGTGGTTAAGAAGGTCGCCCTTCTTGTCCCAACGAACCAGCCATCCGCCTTTCTGAGAAATCTGGTATTTTCCGCCGGGGCCGGGAAAAGGAACGATGTACACTTCCGGCTGCCCAGTCTCGTCGGAAAAATAAGCTAACCAGTGGCCGTCGGGCGAAAAATTTCCATCGAACTGATTTCCGGCAACTGACGGAGCGCACTGAAATGATTTTCTGTCGCCGAACAGCGGGAGAATCCAAAGCGCCCTGCGGCCTTCATTGAGGTTGTAAGCGTCGTAGGACAAATACCGGCCATCTGGCGACCAATCCACAACCAATGCGGCCGAAATCTCTGGGCCGAGAGTTAGCAGCGTCTCTTCAGCGCCCGAGCCGTCTGAAGGTTTGCGAACAATTCTCACTTTGCCGGTTGTTTCCACCATATAAGCGATGTATTTTGCATCGGGTGACCATACGCTCCAGCCTTTCCAGCCTGGACCGAAGGTGATCCGGCGGTTGACTCCGCCAGCGACGGGGAGCGACCACAAGTCTGTCGTGCCGGGATTTTGCGGGTCCCCTTCCAAGAAAAGGATTTGCTTGTCATCCGGCGAGAATTTTGGAGCAAGGTAATAAGCCACCAGACCGGTCGTGGCGGTCAGGTCTCCACTGAGATCAAACCACTGCAGTCGTGCGTCATGCGAAACAGATTGAAACGCCAGAACCGAGGTACCAGTTAGCGAATACCAGTCGGCATCCGCGATAGGAGTAGCGGCGCCGGAAAGTTTTCCGGAACTGGCGTCAAATCCTTGCGCGAATATTTTCTGGTTCCGGATGAAGAACAAAAAACCGGCGGAATATCCGGGGTGCTGCGCGTCGTCGAGTACGACCTTGGTCTCTGGTGAGGTTACCGACCGGAACTCGATACGCTTGCGTTGCGCTTTGTCGCTGGCAACCATGAGAATGTGTTTGCCATCGGGAAGCGTTGCGGGATCGCTTTCGGAATAATCATTGGCGGCTAAAGCGTGCATCGGCGCGGCCTGGCTGCCGGCCGCGGGCACACGGAAAAGAGGCGAACTTGCCGCTGGCCGAAAGAGTATGGTGCCGTCGGTGGCCCATGCCGCCACTCCAACCCAGGAACTATCCGCGATTGTCTGCAAATTGCCACCGTTCAACTCGACGGTTTTCAACTTTCCTCCCGCGAAAAAACCAAGCGAGCGGCTGTCCGGCGACCAGAACGGCGCACCCGCCCCCTCGGTGCCTGGAACAGCGGTCGCATCGTTGGCTTTGAGCGAACGGGTCCACAACTTAATCACGCCATTCTGATCGATGGCGGCGAAAGCCAGTTTCGTTTCATCGGGAGAAATCACCGCAGGTCCTGAGTCAAAACCGAAAGCGAGGAAACGGGTATCACGCGGTGGGGGAACAAAGGCCAAAACGGGGCCGGCTGTTGATGTGCGGGGATGAAGGTACGTCCAAAGAGCAACAGTCCCGGCGAGAACGGCGATTAGCACATCAACGACCACACTAGTTTTTCACGGTTCTTCCGGCGATGGGCGACGGGAGTGGGGACGCCTGCTTGTGAGCCGCTTTCCGCGATCCACTTCAATTGCAACTGAACGTCATGCACGTTTTGGAAGCACTCGTCAGGATCTTTGGCCAGACAGGTTTGACGACGCGGTCGAGTGCCGGTGGAGACATCGGCTGGATGGTTGAGACGCGGCAATCACGCTGGCGGTGGTTTTGCCGTCGAAGGCTCGCTTGCCACTGGCCATTTCGTAGAGGACGGCACCAAGCGCAAAGACATCGCTGCGCGCGTCGGCGTCTTTGCCTTCGACTTGTTCGGGTGACATGTATTGGAAAGTGCCGAGGATCATGCCTTGGGTGACCTGGCGATGGTGCGGCTGACGTCATGGTCAAACTTGAAGTAGGTGGCGCTTGGGCGGTGATGGACTTGGCCAATCCAAAGTCCATGAGCTTCGCGCCGGCTTTGGTCAGCATGATGTTGCCGGGTTTCATGTCGCGATGGATGACGCCGGTCTTGTGGGCTTTCTCCAAACCCTGGCAGATTTCAATTCCATACTTCAGCAGCTGTTCGGAAGTTAGCGGACCTTTGCGCAGACGATCAGCGAGAGTTTCACCTTCGAGAAACTCCATGACCAGGTAATCGACGCCAGCCTGGTGGCCCACCTCATAGCGCGTGCAGATGTTGGGATGGTTCAGCGAAGAAATGGCGCGGGCCTCGCGGTCGAAGCGCTGCTTGGCCTCGTCGTTTTCAGATCAATGAGAGGGGAGAATTTTGATGGCGACGGTGCGGTCGAGACGGCTGTCGCGTGCACGATAGACCTCGCCCATGCCGCCAGCACCTAAGGGTGATTGAATTTCGTATGGACCGAATTTGGTGCCAGAAGTTAGAGGCATTCGTGCGCGCATTATAGCGTGTGCGGCACGCGCGACAAGATGGACAGTGTGCAGGTTTTCGGTTGGGCTGGGCCCGCTAAACTCTAATAACTCGAAAATTCGAGACGATACTACTTGGCCGGTGGTTCTTTCCTTTTCTCTTCCGGTGGAGGCGGATTTTTCTTTTCTTGTGAAGGAGGAGCCTGACGCTGCTCGTGCTGAGGCTGCGGTTTTGGCGCTGGTGCTGGCTTGGCTTCTTGCCTCGGTGGCGCAGGAGCGGGTTTGTTTTGAGGTGGCGGCGCTTGCTGTGGGCGAGCCTGCGGCTGGACTTGTTGCTGACGTTGCGGCGGAGGAGCTTGTTGCTGACGCGGTGGTGGCGCTTGCTGTGGCCGCGCCTGCGGCTGGACTTGTTGCTGGCGCTGCGGCGGAGGAGCTTGTTGCTGAGGCGGTGGTGGCGCTTGCTGTGGACGCGCCTGTGGCTGAACTTGTTGCTGGCGCTGCGGAGGCGGAGTTGGGGCCGGCTTGTTCTGCGCTGGTGGAGGCGCTTGCTGCGGACGAGCCTGCGGTTGAGCTTGTGGCTGAACCTGTTGTTGGCGCTGCGGCGCTGGCGCGGGCTTGTTCTGCGCTGGTGGAGGCGTTTGCTGCGGACGGGGCTGCGGTTGAGCTTGCGGCTGAACTTGTTGCGTGCGCGCGGGCGGCTGATCAGCAGGCGGTTGGTTGCGATTGGGCTGTTGTTGAACTGGGGCAGGAGCTGGCTGCGCACTGGGCCGGTGATTGCGATTCGGTTGAACATTTTGCTGGGCCGCAGCTGGTTGACGGGCGCCGTTGGGCTGTTGTTGCTGCACCGCATTAGGTGGCGCAGCTGTTGGCGCGGGGTGCGGAGCCGGAGCTGGAGCGAAGCGCGCAGGAATTACCGCCGCGATGGGTCTGCCCTGCGCGATTGGCTGGGCTGCGGCAACGACGGCGGGCTTGCCGTGATTGACGGCGGCGAACTGCTGGCGATTCAGCGCGGCTTGTTCGCGATGCTGAACTTGGGTGGTCATCGGGGGAATGCGCTGCTCGCGGGTGGCGGCTAGCTCCGCCGGGGCGGGCTGGCGGGTGACGCCGCCTGGGCCGTTGTAGCTGACATTATTCACGGTCGTGTTGTTAATGGTGGTGTTGTTGATCGTGGTGTTGGTGATGGAGCGTTCGTAGACCTCGACGTTGCGGTTGCTGACGTTGTTGACAGAACGGTTGTACTCGAAGCGATCGCCATTCCAATAACCGCCCTGGTAACCGGCTCCAGTGTAGCCATTTCCGTAGTTAATGCCGCCGTAGTAGCCGATGTGCCTGCCCCAATAGCCGTTGTGATAGCGATAGCGGTGGCTGTCGTATCCCCACCATCCGGGGGTCCACAAATAACCGGTTTCGGGTGGGAGCGCCCACGCGCCGGGAACCCAGTAATAGCCTTCTGAAGACCAGCTCCAGTAGCCAGGGGTCCATATGTAACCGTCGCCGGGGATTTCTGGTTGAGAATATTCCGGGAGCGGGGGCGGCGGAGCGTTGGCGTACAGGACCGGCTGGCCGTACGTGTCGTCGTAGCTGTCGTAGCTGTTATCGTAACTGCCGGGGTCGTAGTTGCCACCGTCGTTATAGTTCCCACCGTCGTTGTAGCCGCCAGAATCGCGGTT
The DNA here is from genome assembly GCA_036270765.1 of Candidatus Acidiferrum sp. Classification (GTDB taxonomy): domain Bacteria; phylum Acidobacteriota; class Terriglobia; order Acidiferrales; family UBA7541; genus Acidiferrum. The sequence goes on along the minus strand of DATBBY010000122.1, from coordinate 35,257 downwards.
GGGATAATCACGGGAGTCACGGCTGCGGGAATCGCGGCTGGAATAATTACGTGAATCGTTACTCGAATGGTTTGGGGCTTGTTGATAATTGGAATTGGGGGCTTGCTGATCGTAGGTCGCGGGCTGAGCGGAAACCGGGGCCAAGTTGGCGGAGGCGGCGGGGTCTTGGTTAGCGGGCGCGGCGCCCGGTTGCGTTTGGGCGGTGTTGTCTGGAGCGGATTTGTTGCACCCTGCGAAAGCAAAGGTCAGTGCGGCGGATGCGATTGCCAGAGTTAGAACAGATGCCATTTTGCTGATTCGGCTCATAGTGATTTTTCTCCGCCAACTCTGGGTGGTTGGGTTCGCAGTAAAGTTTTGAAAGGTCTTCGCCGAGACGGGCCATCTCAGTTTTAATGGGGCGAGTGTACATCCTGTTTGCCAGCTACAACATACGGTGAATTCATTAGAGGGAAGAGTTGTCGCGGTGCTATGGGCGGCCGTAAATCCGTGGCGAATAGCGGCTTGCCGGGAGTTTCGAAGAAAATACTGTAGAACGAAATACGCTGCCGACTTTACCGCTTATGAGACTGCGAGTTCACGCTCGCGGGGGCGCTTGCGCTTCCACTGATAATCTTTTCTAAGGAGAGCCTGGTGTTTCTTGACCTGAGCTTCCAGCTCTGCGAAGGCCATCTTGCAAGCGGCGCGTTCATTTTTGCCTGTGCCCGTGGCGTGAATTGAACCGGTGGGCAAAGACAGATTCAAGGTGCAGGAATGTTGTCCCTTGTGAGTGTTTACGGCGAAGACGCCGTGGAGCTGCACCAGGTCCGGAGCATAGGCTTTGAGTAATTTATTTAATTTGGCGACGTGCCGGTCGACGTCCTTCTCGATCGCGTCGTGCGCATCGACGTGCTTGTAACTGACGGATAATTTCATCGGAAGCACCTGTGGTATTCCGTTGGCGGCAAAGAGCAGACTAGCAGGTCGGAAGGTCGCGCCGCAATTGAGTTTTTGTGATTTATGATGCGCGTTGACAGTGCGCGGCGGGAACACCTAAGCTCAATTTGAAATTTGGATTGAATTTGGTTTGGATATCGATGAGTCCACGATCGCTGGCTTCTAAAATTTCGCAAACATCTCGTGGCGATAGCTCCGTGCCGTCTGCAAGTTCCGGTGGCAGGCCGCTGCTGCGCATTGGGCCTGCGGGATGGGCTTACAAGGATTGGGCCGGGTATGTTTATCCGCAGCCGCGTCCGAAAAATTTTCATCCGGCCACTTTTCTGGCGGAATATTTCGACACGATTGAGATTAATACTTCGTTTTATCACCCGATGCAGGCGGATCATGCGGCGCAGTGGATTGAGCGGGTGAGCGGGAATCCGCGATTTTTATTTACTGCGAAACTCTGGAAGAAATTCACGCATGAACATGACGCGACGGGTACGGATGAGCGTGAGGCGCGTGCGGGGTTAGATATTCTGCACGCGGGTAAAAAGTTGGGAGCGCTGTTGCTGCAGTTCCCTTTTTCATTTCATCGCGAGCGCGAGACTGTTGAGTATCTTTCTCGATTGCTGAAGCGATTTGTTGATTATCCATTGGTGGTAGAGGTGCGGCATTCGTCGTGGAATATTCCTGACACGTTTGAATTGCTGCGGGAGCATAACGCGGGATTTTGCAACATTGATCAGCCGATTATTGGGCGATCTTTAGAACCGTCCACAGCGGCGACTGCTGCGGTGGGTTACGTGCGGTTGCATGGGAGACGCTACGATACGTGGTTTACGGACGATCCGGAAGTGTCTTCGCATGAACGGTACAACTATCTTTATTCGGGCGAGGAGCTGAAGCCGTGGGCTGCGCGAATTCAAAAAGTGAGCAAGCAGGCTGGGACGGTTTTTGTGATTACCAATAATCACTATCAGGGGAAGGGCGTGGTGAACGCGCTGCAGCTGATTAGCATTCTGACGAAGACTAAGGTTAACGTGCCGGAGCCGTTGCGACAGCATTTTCCGCAATTGGATGCGATTGCAGCTTCGCGGCCGGCTGAGCCGACGCTTTTCCCGTTAGCGACGGCGATCAAGCCTGACGCTCAGTAGTTCAATCCTATCTGGGAATGCCCTCAGCGTTACATGGCACAACGTCAGCGATTTCGATGCGTGAGCAGGTAAACGTAGCGCCGATTCCGAACGATGGCTCGAAATCTACCGCGAAGTATGGAGTGGGTCCTCCTTCATCTCGCGTCTTTTGTTCGATTCCTAGTCCAAAAATCGCGTTTTGATGATTGAAGCCTTCCATCTTGAAATTGTCCACGTCATAGAATTTCATTGTGGTGAGAGTATGCTTCGTCAAGACGAGGTAACCCTTCTGGTTCACGTCATTGGTAATCAACCAGAGATGAAGCTTTATCGTTAAACTCGGAAAAATGGTAAACCTGATTCTCCGTATCAATGTGGCCTCGCGCAAGATGCAGCTCATGCACCTCTGCGTCGTGAAACGATGGCCATTGACCAAATATCGACGTCAGTTTTTAACTTCCGATAATTAGTGGGGCAATTTCGGACATAATTTTCACTAGACAGTTTCGAGGGAACTACCACGGAACTCGTTACATTTTTTTGAAGAGATTTTCGAAGGCTTGGCGGGCGTCGGTGGGGCGCGATGGGGATGGCGGCGGGCTGGTGGCGGTGGAAGGCTGGGAGTAGGACGTGGGGGCGGTGTCTTTCTCAATGGTCATGCGGAATTCGTAGAAGGTGCAATTATTTTTTGCGTCCTTGGGAGTGATGCGCTCGGGAATGGGTTGCGTGCATTCGAACTGGACGCCGGAATCGAAGAAGCGGCACTGTTTGCAGGAGTGAAGTTCGAATTGGCATTTGGGGCAGGTGCCGTTGGGGTCGAAGCCAGGGGTGAGGACCGCGCCGCAATTTGCGCAGCGGCCGCGGGTGACGGTGCCGACCATTCTGGGAGTGCGTGGGCCGAATTGATCGGCGCCGCGTGGGCCGCCGGAGGGCGGTTTGCTGCGATCATGATGAACTTTAGATTTTTTTTCGTCTTTTTCCGCGTCGCGATAACCGCGGTGGCTGTACTTGCGATCCACTGACACCTCCGTCCGTCGTATCGACGGACTACTGCTAACGCAAACCTGCTATTGGCGCTAATTGCGCACAACAACTTGGTTAGAATCCACTCGGATTGCTACACTCGGCCGGCCTGCGCGATGGTTCCAAGGTTATGATGCAGAATGCTAGGACCGGGGAGCAGAAGATGGGGCCTATATGTTTTTAGCCCTCTGGGAGTTCGAAGTCAAGTCTGGTTGTGAAGAGCGGTTTCAATCGGCCTATGGGGCTGAGGGAGAATGGGCGCGACTTTTTCGAACGGATGAGAATTTTATTGAGACGCGGTTGGTGCGGGATGGGGTGCGGACTGACAAATTTGTGACATTGGATTTTTGGGTGTCGCGGAGTGCTTATGAGTCGTTTAAGGAATTGAATCATGCGGCTTATTTGAGGTTGGATCGGGAGTGTCAGTCGTTGACTACGTTTGAGAGATGTTTGGGATATTTTGATGGTTGAATTATTTTTTGATACTCGGACATGTGCGAGTGAATAAATACTCAGCTCTGTTGTTAGAGCCTTGGTGTTCCCACGTTAAAAACCCCACCCTGCAAAAACCTTAGGGTGGGGCCCCCTCCGTGTTGTTTACGTTTTTAATAAGGACATTAATCCGCTCGGGGATAGATCCGGTTGGAGGAACTGATGGGCCTCGGCGGAGGTGGCGGGGGCACTTGGCGGAGCTGAAGTGCGGAGGACGGACTCGGCGGCTAGGTAGCCGCTGCGGACGGCGCCTTCCATGGTGGCGGGCCAGCCGGTGGCAGTCCAATCGCCGGCGAAGAAGAGGTTGGGGATTTTCGTTTGTTGGGTGGGGCGCCAGCGATCTACCCCGGGTTGCGGGGAGAAGGTTGCGGCGACTTCTTTGATTACGGTGGATTTCATGAGTTGTGCTGCTTGGGCGCGAGGTAAGGCTTGACGAACTTCGCGAAGGCATAGGTCGATAATTTCCTGGCGCGATTTTTTCAGCAGGTCGTAGGACGCGCTGATCACGAGTTGCAAATATTGTTCGCGGTCGTTTGTGGTTCCCTTTTGTTCCCCGTACAACATGAACTTATTGAAAATCCATTGGGTGTTGGTGTCGAGGAGAGTGACGAAGGGTTCATCCATGACGGGGCGATCGAACCAGAAGTGGACGCCGGTGATGGGGGCGGTTTTTATTTTGCTTAAATTTGCGAGCGAGGGTTCGGCGCGGCGAATGCTTTCGGGCATTAACTCGAAGAGAGTGTCGTGGGTTACAGCGAAGACATACGCGTCGGCGGACTCTTCCCTGCCGGCATCGAACTGAACAGATTTGATTGAAGTGTCTTCGGCGTTCAGAGCTCTTATCGTGGAGCGCAAATTCACTTCGCCGCCGCGGGATTCGATGGCGTCTTTACAGCCTGCATATAATTCCGCCAACGGGACGATGGGGACGCCCATGCGGTAGCCGGAGCTATTCATGAGGAAGGCTTTCCAGAAAACGTCGACGCCGTAGCGGGCATCGGTGCGGTCAAGTTCTTCGTCGAGGGCGCTGACGAGGACGACGCGCCAAAATCTTTCGATGGCGCCTTTAGTCTGATGCCTGCGGCGCAGCCATTCGAGCATGGAGATTCCGCCTGGAGCGGCGAGGTCCGCGGTTTTTCCTTCGGCGGCGACAATATCGAGCATGGCGCGAGCGATGGAGAATTTGTCGCGCATGCTGAGCGGAGCGAAGGTGAGGAAGGAGCCGGTCATGTGAAAAGGCGCGGGGAGGAGGCCGGCTTTCATGGTTCCGCGGCGGCCCTGGGGATCGAGGAAGACGAGTTCGTCGAAGAATCTTATTTTATCGGCGGAGCCGACGCGGCGATAGAAATCGGCGAGGTTGGTGCAACAGCCGAGAGTCACGTGCTGGCAGTTGTCGACGTGCTCGCCATTGGGCAAAACGTAGGAAGTAGCGCGGCCGCCGAGAAAAGGTTTCTGTTCGAACAGCCGTACACGCCAGCCTGCTTCAGCTAACGCGACGCCGCACGCCAGTCCCGCCAGGCCACCGCCGATCACGATCGCGCTTTTCAATAATATTCTCTTCCGTTAGGCGGCCGAAGCGCGCCTTGGCAATGAACACCATTTTTTCCGCGCGCGAAAGGCGCACGCGTTCACCGAACACGGCAAATTCCTGGGACTCGATGCGCGCGAGGAGGGCGCTGTAAGTATGCGTTAGCAGCCATAGGGTGGCGCGGCTGTCTTCCTCGATCAGGGTGAGTAGCTCGGCGCCTTGCTTGTAGAGCAGCCAGGCGCGCTCGGCTTCGAAGCGCAAAAGTTCGCGAACGCCGAGGGTGGCCTCGCTCAAACCGAAGGAGGCCGGGGATACGTTGTAGCGCGCTAAATCTTCTTCAGGGATATACACGCGGCCCAATTTATAGTCTTCGTGAACGTCGCGAATAATGTTGGTGAGTTGAAAGGCGAGACCAAGTTTTTCGGCGAGGTCCAGCGCGTGCGAATCGCGAAACCCGAAGACGTGAGCGCAGGTCAGACCGACGGTTCCAGCTACGCGATAGCAATATTCCTTGAGTCGTTCAAAGGTGGGATAGGTGCGAACGGTTAAATCCATTTCGGCGCCGGAAATTAAATCGTGAAGATAGCGGGAGGGCATGCTGTAGCGTTGCATGGTGTCGACCAGCGCCGGCAGGACGGAGACGCCGTGCGGTTCGTCGTCTATAGGCGCATCAGAACGCTGGGTGAGGGCGCGGTCAAAAGCAGCACGCCATTTAGCCAGGCCGCGCTGCTTGTCTGCGACGTTGTCGCCCTCGTCGGCAACGTCATCGACGAGGCGCATGAAAGCGTAGAGGGCGGTGAGCGCATCACGCTTGGGCTTAGGCAAGAGGAAAAAGGCGTAATAAAAATTACTGTGCGCGGCTTTGATGATGCGCTGGCATTCCTCATAGGAGTCGGCCAACGAGTTGATGGCGGCGGAATTTTGCAGATCTTCCGGTTTGCGATTGGTGGCGACGGCGCGGGTGACCAAGGCCCGGCCGAGCAAGCGGACCTGTTTGGTTTTGCTGATGGAGGGGCGACGATGCAAGGTGTCGTAACCCATGTCCTCGATGGCTTCGAGGACGGCGATTCCGCCTTTGCTGAAGAGTTCGAGGTCGACTTTTAAGCGGGCGTCCACCATTTTTGACAGAGGGGCGCCTTCAGCGAACAGAGTGCGCGTTCGGGCGATGAGGGATTTCATCATCGCGACGTAGCGGTCGTCGAAATGGCGCTCGAGAATGTCTTTTTCAGCGATGCCGTGAGCGGCGGCTTCGTCGAGTGGAATGTAGATGCGGCCTTTTTCCATGTCGCGCGAAACATCCTGCCAGAAATTGGCGAGCTGCAGCGCGGTACAGGTGGCGTCGGAAAGCCGCTGGCGGTGCTCATCGCGGTAACCGCAAAGATAGAGGACGAGGCGGCCGACAGGATTGGCGGAATATTCGCAGTAGTGGAGAAGCGTAGACCAGTTCGGATAGCGCTTGATTTTCTGATCCTGGCGAAAAGCTTTTAAGAGGTCGGCGAATTCCTGTTCGGGAATATCTTTGGCGACGATGGTTTCGCGGAGAGCCACGAAGACAGGATGCGATGGGCGGCCGTCATAGCAGGCGTTTAATTCGTGTTCCCACCAATCGAGTAATTGGAGAGCGCGCGCGGGTTCGGGAATTTCATCGCCAAGATCGTCGGCCCAGCGGCAATAAGCATACAAGTTGTAGAAATGCTGGTGGAGCTCGGCGGGAAGAAGCCAGGAAGCTACATTGAAATTTTCGTAGTGGTGGGTGGCGAGCCAGCGAGTGTATTTCTGAGCTTCCTCAATGGAGCAGCCGGAGGCGGGTGCTCGATCGGCAAGTTGTAGTTCCCCACGACGCAGCATGCAGCGAATAAACCTCAGGACGACTTGCAAAGTCTACGAAAAAATTCCAGCGGTTCGATCTTCTATGGAACCGGAGGAATTAATGCAGCAAACAGAATGAATCGTGCTTTGATGCAATTCCGGCGCGGTAACAATAATTATGGCCGGACGAAATTATTATGGCCGGACGGCGAGCTTGATTTGGCCACTACGCGCCTGCATGCGTTCAAAGGCTTGGGGCAAATCCGCGAGGCGAATTTCCTCGGTCACGAAATCGTGGGCAGAAATGTCGCCGCGTCGAATGGCTTCGAGCGCATCGCGAAAGAATCTTGGAGTATGGTGAAAGGGAGAAATCAATTTAATTTCAGAATAGTGGATGGCGGCGGGCTCGATTTCCACTTGCGTGCCGCTGGGCAGGCCGCTGAAGAAATTTACTACGCCGCCGCGACGAACCATATCAAGGGCTTGTTTCCAGGTGACGGGATTACCGGCGGCCTCCACGACGGCGTCGGGACCGCGCTGATCTTCGGTTAAGGCTTTTACCGCGGCGACGATGTCGGCGGTCTCGTTTACGTTGACGGTTGCTACCGCGCCGAGGCGCTTTGCCAGTTCCAGAGCTGGGGTGCGACGTGCCAAAGCGATTACGCGGACTCCACGGCGTGAAAGCATGCGCACGAATTTCAAACCGATGGGGCCGCAACCGATTACGGCGGCGGTGTCACCAGCGCGCAATTCCATTTCGTGAACACCGCGAAGGACACAGGCCAACGGCTCGGCTAGAGCGGCGCTGGCGTCATCGACGGAATGCGGGACTTCCAGCATGTTTTCGGTGGCGATGCGACTGGGGATGCGCATGTACTCGGCGTAAGCGCCGTTGTTGAAGAGCAAGTCCTCGCAAAGATTTTCCTGTCCGCGGCGGCAATGGAAACAACGCAGGCAAGGAGCGGAGTTGGCGGCCACCACGCGCATGCCGATCTGCCAGCGGGGATCTACACGCTTTCCGACGGCGGCAATTTCGCCGACCACTTCGTGGCCGAAGACGGCCGGGGGCTGAATCATCCTGGCATGATAACCGCGCTTCCAAACTTTGAGGTCGGTGCCATCAGTCAGCGCGAGAAGCACGCGAATGAGAACTTCGTCGGCGGCGAGCGCGGGCACATCAATCTGCTCAACACGTAAGTCTTCGCTACCGTATAGAACGGCGGCGTTCATCCTGGTGGGAACGGCCATCCAGGGCGCAGCAGTTTTGACGGCCGCACCGATCTCCGCTTTTCTTGTAGTCGTAGATCTCATTGGTGGGTGATCAGTATCTTAAGTGATTCTACTGTTGGGCGCGCGGCAAGTTCCAATCCTTCTTGGATTCTGGCCAGCGGAAACCGATGCGTCACAATATTCATCACGGGGAGCTGCTTCTTTAATATTAAGTCGGCTGCGGTGTCTTGGATGTCCGCCGCCGCGCTGTAGCTACCAAGAATTTCCTTTTCGTCGATGCCTACTTCCGCGGCCGGAAATTCGATTCTGGTTACCGGGTCATTTGCCGCGAAGAGGAGGACGCGGCCGCCTGGCCTGGCTGCTGCCAAGGCGTCGGCGACAACGGCGGGATGCGCGACGGCCACCAGTACAACATCGGCGCCGCGCCCCTCAGTGCGGTCCTTAATTTGCTGTACCAGCTTACCACTACTGTTAGCTTCGAAGGACTCGAGAGCGCCAAGGGTCAGGCTCTTGGCACGCCGGACGGCCATGGGATCGCTGGTGAAAATTCGTGCACCCTGGAGATTGGCGACCATGAGTAATTGCAAGCCGATGGGGCCGCAGCCGAGTACCAGAACGGTTTCGCCGTTGGCGACGCGAGCTTTTTGCACGGCTTTAAAGATGGTGTTGATGGGCTCGATGAAGGTGGCTTCTTCAAAGGAGACGTCATCAGGGAGCGCGACGATGCCACGGTCGGCGACCCAGGGCATGGCTTTCACATATTGGCCGAAGCCGCCGCCATTGGGAGTGAAGCCGCCGGTTAATCCGGTGGACTTGTATTGTTTGCATTGAGAGAAGAGGCGGCGCTGGCAATAAAAACAATTGCCGCAGGGGACGTGATGGAAACTCATCACGCGGTCGCCTAACTTCCATTTGGTGACACCGGGACCCACGGCGACGACGGTGCCTGCTAGTTCGTGACCGAGAATTTGCGGGGGGTTTACGTAGGCTTGAAAAATTTTTTTGATGTCGGTGCCGCAGATGCCGCAGGCAGCGACTTTGATCAGGACTTCACCGTCGGCGACGTCGGGAACGGGAACTTCTTCGACGCGGACGATGCCCTTTTCGCGGTAAACGCCGGCGTACATGGTTGTGGGGACTGGGCCCAGAGTGGCGGAGGGATGAAGCATGGTTCGCGTGTGGCTCATGAGGCGGCCACTTCCTGCAGCTCGGGTGGAGGCCAGCCATGTGTCGCAAACGATAATTTTTTGATGTAGGCCTCGAGAAAATGCGCGAGCGCTTCAGCTGCTGTTTTACTTTCGCGACCGAGACGGACGAGCGCTGGGAGTGCCAGTGGATGTTTTGCAACGTAACGGACGACGCCGCCCACGCGCACATTGCCTTCCTCGTCCACCATGGTGTCGATATCCACCGGCAGGTCGCGATCGAAGGAGTCGGAAATTACGCGGATGGCGATAGCTGGGACTTCGTTGGTGCGCGCCACCGACAGTATCCAGAAAGTCTCCATGTCCACCGCCTCAGCAAAAGGAGCGAGCCGCGCCTTCTCTGCCGCGGTGTTCACAACATGGTCGGTGGTCAATAAAGATTCGATGCCTTTCGCGCCATCGCCGAAAGCACACGTCCAGAGATTCCGCGAACAAACCACGGTGCCACCGTTGCCATCGTGCTGCGCCTTTCTAGCGACGACCACGTCTCCTGAGTTAACGGATGCTTTCAGGGCTCCCGCGAATCCCGATGCGACGCAAAATGAATAATCTTTTGAGATGATGGCTGCGGCAATACGTTGCGCATTCGCAGAACCCATTCCGGTGGTGACAAAATCAACTGTCGCTCTACCGACTTGAGCGCGGTGCAGTTCAACGCCGCGGACAGTAACTTTTTCCAGATTTCGCAGCGCGCGCCAGGGAGCGAATTCTGCTTCCACCGCATAAGTGATGAGAATATTCATCGCAATATCGTTTGCCTATGCTGGCACGGCATGAGCCATGCGTTTGATGCGCCGACTGCTTACGTAGCCATTTTTTTCGTACCAGCGGACGGCGTGTTCGAACGCTGCCGATATCGGTTCGGCGCGGAAGCCCAGTTCCTTTTGCGCACGGGTGCAATCCACGAACATTAAATGCTGGGCGATTTTTACGCCTTCCACGGGAATTTGCGGCTCGCGACCGATGAGCCGCGAAAATGCGGTCTCCGCATAGGCTACACCCAAGGCCAGACCGTGAGGAATTTTGAATTTAGGGGCAGGAAGGCCAGTTAACTGGGCGAGTGAATCCAACACCTGCTTGAGGGTGAGGTTTTCACCGCCCAAGAGATAGCGCTCGCCGATTTTGCCTTTTTCGGCGAGGAGCAAATGCCCTGCGGCGCAATCTTCCACGCCGACGAAGTTCAAGCCGGTTTTCACGTATCCGGGCATTTTGCCATTGAGGAAATCGACGATGATTTTTCCAGTTGGAGTCGGCTTCCAGTCCCAGGGACCTACAGGGGTGGTGGGCATGGCAACGACGACGGGGAGGCCGTCTTTGGCGGCTTGCAAAACTTCTTGCTCGGCCATCCATTTGGAGCGCTTGTAATGACCGACCATCTCGTCGAGCCTGGAGTCGGTAAATTCGTTGGGCAATGCGGGGCGGTCGACAGCGATGGTGGCGACCGTGCTGGTGTAGATGAGTTTTTCGATGCCGGCCTGGCGGGCGGCGGCTAACAAATTTTTTGTGCCGCCGACGTTGGAGTCGTAGATGTCCTGGGGATGCTTGGACCACAGGCGGTAGTCGGCGGCTACGTGGAAAACACGATGGACTCCCTTCATAGCGCGCGCGAGTGAAGCTTGATCGCGCAGATCGCCGGTGATGTATTCCAGCGACAAATCGGAGATGGCGCGGTTGGAACTGGAGGCACGGACGAGGACCCGGACGTCATCACCGCGAGCTACGAGTTGACGGGCTACGTGGCTGCCTAGAAAACCAGCGGCACCGGTGACGAGAGTAGTCATAGCGCGCGTAATCCTTCGTCGTGGACCTCGCGAGATTCGCGGGTGAAAACTTTTTCAACTTTTTCAGCGACTGGATTGGCGATGCGTTTTTTTCCAAAGTTAGGTTGAGGGGAGAGTGGTGTCGAATCGAGGAGAGCTGAAAAGGCTCGCCATTGGCGGCTCGGGATTATTTCGCGAGCGGACTGCAAGGCCTCGGTGGTTTGTTCGTTAGCGACCGCCGGAGGGCACTTGTGAATCCAGCCATCGATATCCAAAGTTGAAATAAATTTGGCCAACTCGAGAAGTTCGTTGCGGCTGAAGTCAGGGAAAATTGTGGTCTCGATACAAATATGAAAGCCGGAAAGTTTGGCGGTGCGGAGAGCTTCCATGATGGCACGAAAGTTTCCTGAGTGCTGGGCGCGCGAATCATGAGCGTCTTCCAGGCCGTTGAGCGGCAAAACGAGGTAAAGGCGCGAGACTGGACGGAACTCGTGGATACGGCGGCGCAAAAGAGTGCCATCCATTTCGACGAAAACCGTTCGGCCGGTGTTGACAAGGTCGCGCGCTAAGTGGCCGATGCTTGCGTGTTGCAGTGGAGGATCGCCACCTATCCACACGACGGGCGCGGAGCTTGCTCGCACTTGCGAGAGAACTTGCGAGTCCCTGGAGGAAACTTCAGAGGATGAAGTGACTCCGTTCGGAAGGGCGATTTCGACGTTAGCGGGCAATTGCGATAAATCGAGGCGCAGGGCCCAGGGATAACGCGAGGAGCCAAATAATTTTTGTGCGAGACGGACTTTACTTAGCTGCCAGAGAAGTCGAGGGGGAAAGCGCATCATGCGCGCTAGATTCCGGAACGCAGCCGGAACTCGTTGGGCTGGAACTTCAAGGCGCAGAATTCGTCGGCTCGGCGGGCCTGATTGTGGTAACGCGACAACGCGTATACCGGGAAGGAATTGCGATACAGGTGATATTTCAGATAAAAGACGCAGGGGAAACCGGTGCCGGTGAATTCGTGCTCACTCCAGGAACCGTCTTCGTTTTGGCTGCCGACCAGATAAGAGACCGCGCGAGTGATGGCTGGGTCGGCCGTATTTGATCCGGCCAACAAACCGATCAGGCCCCAGGCGGTTTGGGATGGAGTGCTGCCGCCTTGGCCTTTGGAGGAGACGTCGGAATAAGTTTTGAGTGATTCGCCGAAACTGCCGTCGTCTTGCTGGACGGATTTGAGCCAAGCTACGGCGCGCTGGCAATATTCCTGCGCGGTTAGAGAAACGGTTTCCAGGGCCCGGAGGACGCCGCTGGTGCCATAGACGTAGTTAACACCCCAGCGACCGAACCAGGATCCGTCGCCACATTGGTCTTTGAGTAAAAATTTGACGGCTTTTTGTATCGACGGATGATCCGTGGGCCAGCCGAAGCGTCCGAGACACTCGAGAACGCGCGCGGTGACGTCAGCGGTGGAGGGATCGATCATGGCGTTGTGATCGGCGAAAGGAATATTGCAGAGGAAGCGCCGATCATTGTCACGGTCGAAGGCGCCCCAGCCGCCATCGCGATTCTGCATACTCAGAAGCCACTGAACGCCACGGCGAGTTGCGGCTTCCATGCGTTTGGCATCGGGGAATTTCACGCGCTGCAAGGCCATCAAGACGAAGGCGGTGTCGTCCACGTCGGGATAGAAATCATTGCGAAATTCGAACGCCCAGCCACCGGGCTCGGCGTCTTTATTTTTTACTTGCCAGTCGCCGGGGCCGAGAATCTGTTTCGACAAAATCCAGTCAGCGGCCTGAACCAGCGCGGGGTCGTCGGGAGCTACGCCAGCTTCTTCGAGAGCGACCATGGCGATGGCGGTATCCCAGACAGGGGAAACGCAAGGCTGCAAGCGTATGGTTTCTTCGTCTTCGATCTCGAAGCGGGCAAATTCGCGGGTTTCGCGGCAGGTCAAAGGATCGTCGGGACCGTAACCCATGGCTACCAGCGAAAAGATGCAATTCATCATCGCGGGGTAGATGGTGCCCAATCCTTCGGAGCGCTCCATGTGTTCGAGGACCCACGATTTGGCTTCGCGAAGGGCGCGTTGGCGAAGGGGTTTCCAAGGCAGACGCTCGTAAAATTTCAGGCCGCGATCGAGGGCCAGGAAAAAATTTCGCCAGGAGATGAGTTGCTTGCTCCAGTCGAAAGCGGCTCTTTTGCGAGTGGGATCCTTGAAAAGTTCGTCAACCTGGGCGCGCTCCGGGAGCTTCCAGTTGGGTCGCAGCGCGGAGAGAATCATCATGGGGATGACGATGGCGCGGGTCCAGGAAGAAAATTCATAAATATTGATGTAGAACCAGTTGGGCAGGAGCATCAGCTCGGGTGGAATGGCGGGGACTAGTTCCCAGCCCACGGCGCCAACGAGCGCGAGGTAGAAGCGGGTATAGGAATTGGTTAGTTCAAGTCCGCCCAAGGCGTGCACCGAGGCCCGCGCGCGGGTCATGTGCGGGGAGTCGATCGAGTCGCCGGCCAATTTCAAAGCAAAGTAGGCCTTGCAGGTAGCATTCAGTTCGGAGGGGCCTCCGGGATAGATGCTCCAGCCCCCGTCCTCGAGTTGGCGGCGGCGGACGTAGGTGGCGAGCTTGGCGATGCGGTCGGGATCGGCTTTGCCGAGTACAAAAAGATAGTAGATGTAGTCGGATTCGAGGGTGGTGTCGGCTTCGAGTTCGCCGAGCCAGAAGCCTTCTTCGGTCTGCAGGGACAAGAGGTGATTGGCACCCTGCTCGATGGAGCTTTCGAGGCTCTCAGCCCAATTCTGCTGGCGCCAAGGTAGCGGCGCCTGAGCAACTGCGAATTCATCCTCCATGCGGACAGAAGACGCCATGAGGTGCTATTCCCCCTCCCACCGCGCGAGCAATGGGAAACCCTACTTAAGATTTGGAAAGCGGAAAATCTATTACCGTTGCCCAGAATAAGCCCGAATCTGGACTACGAGGCCCCGCCACTTATACAGCGATTACACTAGTACTAGTAGATTATCGCTGGAATTGGCCCCAACGGTCAACGATATTGTCTTATTTAGAGATGAGAACGGTCGGCAAGGCTATAAACTGACGTCAGCGGGGCCTTCGAGGGTGCGCCTAATCAGTACCTGAAGAGGGAGAGGCAAAGGGTCGCCTTCTTTTTGGTGGACTGAGGGGGTTTGATTGAGGAGCTGGCGGGGGAGCTTCATCCAAGGAGCTTCGCTGGCTGGTGCTTCATTTACGTTGGATCCGCCCCGCAGGACCAGGGCGTCTGCGCGGTCCAGAACGATGCGAGCGGAGTCTTTGAAGTCGTCGCGGCTGGGGTCGATTACCGCGAAATATAAACTGGGCTGGACGAATTGCAAAAGGGAGTTGCTCTCAAGGATGAGTGTGGGTGGCTCCGTGGCGTTGGTGGGTTGCAAGCCGGCCAGGGCCTCGCGCAAGAGTGGGAGGCCTTCGGCCAGAAAGCCTTGCTTGGTTCTGAGCCAGAAAGAGCGTTGCGCGCCTGCGGCCAGGAAACGGGAGCTGTCGGTGCCGGTTGTCGCGCTTTTTTCCCAGCTGATCGCGTAACTGTGTTCGTCCGGAGCGCAACCGCAATTCTCGCCATTTTTTGCGCATACGCCGTGACCGTATTGAGTGATCTTGCCTGCAATCCAGTTTTCTTCTGGAAACGCGTGGATCACATCGCAGACAAGTTGGGTTTTGCCGATGCTGCGAGTGTGGCCGCCGACAACGATGAGTCGCCAATTTTGTTTCTGTACTGCGGCTGGTGTTTGCAACTCTGCCTGCCTTCTGGCCGCTTGAACTCCGTGGGACAGCTTATTTTCTCACATTGGCCTCAAGGTTTTTGATTCTTGCTGCTAATTCGGGGAGGCGAGTTTGCCAGGCAAACTGTTCCTTGAATTTTTCCAGAGAGCGGGCGGGCGTGCCCCAGACGGTCTCGCCGCTGCGAACGATTTTACCTGCGAGGACTCCTGTCTGGCCGCCGATGATGGCGCCGTCTTCCAGTTTGCAGCGTTCGGCGAAGCCAGCCTGGCCGCCGACGACAACATTTTTGCCAAAGATGCAAGAGCCGGAAAGACCCACTTGAGCGGCAATCACGGAGTGCTCGCCAATTTCGCAGTTGTGGCCAATGTGAACGAGGTTGTCCAGCTTTACGCCGGTGGCGATCCTAGTGTCAGCGAGCGAGCCGCGATCGATGGTGGTGTTGGCGCCGATCTCCACGTCATCGCCGATTTCGACAATTCCTGTTTGGGGGAATTTCCAACGCCGACCTTCGCCGAATGCGTATCCAAAACCATCGGCTCCGATTACAGCGCCGGAATGAAGTTCAACGCGGTCGCCAAGGCGAACGCCGTTATAAAGAGTGACCCGTGCATGAATTCTGCAATTTCTGCCAATCCAGCATCCGGGGCCGATTACGACGTGAGGGCCAATTTGCGTGCCTTCGCCAATGTGGACGTCTTCGCCGATCACGGCGTAGGGACCGATGCTGACGTTTGGGGCAATTTGTGCGAGGGCGGCGATAATAGCAGTGGGATGCACGCCAGCAGAAATGGGCGTGCGGTCCATGAGCAATGCGGCGGCTTTGGCAAAGGCTAGTTTAGGGGCGGCGCTGCGTAGGATGGTCTTGCCGGCTAATTCGAGGTCTGGAGGTGCGATCACGCAGGTTGCGGCGGATACCTGGGCGCGCGAGGCGTTTTTGGTCGAGTCGGCATAAATTAAATCACGGGGACCAGCGCGTTCTGGGGAGGCAACTGCGCTCAATTCCAGAGCGCCATTTCCTTCGAGTGTGGCTCCGACCGCAGCGGCCAATTCTTTAGCGGATCTTTTCATGATGCGCCCTCGCTAACTTTTAATTTCGTTTCAGACGAGCCACAAGTTAATTAAATTTGTATAACGGCGGTTCGCCCGGCGGCCTAGTGTTCCAGCGGCCATGCAGCCACACCCACTGGTCGGGATATTTTCTGATAATTTCTTCGAGGACCTTGGTAAATCTCTGGGTGTTCTCGAGAATATCGCGGTCCATGTTTTCGGTGCGGGTTAACGCTACGGGCTGCTCGAATCTGAGGCGGTATTTTTTGATTTGCGGGTCCCAAAATACATAGCCGGGAACGACAGCGGCACCGGTATGCAAGGCCACGCGCGCGAGGCCAGTTGTGGTGCAGGCCGGCGTACCGAAAAAATCCACAAAGACCCCTTCTCCGGGCATGGTGTTTTGGTCGGCAAGGATTCCCACGGTGCCGGCATCTTTCAGGACTTTGAGCATGGTGCGCGCGGATTCGTTTTTGAAAATGGGGCGATTGCCGCTTAAAGAACGATAACGGTTGACCAGTTGATCGAGCCTGCGGTTGTCCAGTGGCCGGGCCATGTAGTGAAGCGGGTAGCCGTACAAGGCATGGGCGAACGAAGAGAGTTCCCAGGCGCCGATATGGCCGGTTAGGTACAAGACTCCTTTCCCCTGTTGATGGCCTTGCAAAAAATTTTCATGACCATCGAGAATGACTAGATCTTCGACGTTTTGTTTTGAATATTTTGGCAAATGGGCAAACTCGGCGGCCATCCAGCCAAGATTGCGAGTCATTTTTCGGACGATGTCGGCGCGTTGTGTACCGGTCAAATCCGGAAATGCCAGGCGGAGATTAAATTCAGCGGTTTTGCGCAGCTTTGGGGATAGGAGAAAGAGAACATGCGCGGTGGAAGCGGCCAGGGGCCGCGCTATTTGGCGTGGCAAAACTTCCAGAATTCTTAATAATGCGCGCACAACCGCGTACTCTGCCCATTCCCTCATCACTTTTCTGAGACGACGCCCTCCGCTGCCTCGACAGTATGCCTGCGGGCGCGGCTACAATGCCATGGACATTGCGCACGATGTTAGACTCACGTCCGCAGTTGGCTTTTTCGAATGAACGATACCGCACCAGCCTTGGCCAAAAAACCCGGCGACGATTCTTACGGCGATAGTTCTTTGCAGAACTCATCGCTGCGCGACATGGCCTTTCGCGACTTATCCTTTCGCAAATTCACCTGGGCGGTGCTAATTCTTTTGACGCTGTACGTTTGCTACTTCAGTCATCTGGGAGCTTTTGGCTTCATAGGACCTGATGAGCCGCGCTACGCGTGGATCGCGCGAGATATGGCGGAAACGGGCGACTGGGTCACCCCGCGACTCTACGGCAAGCCGTGGTTTGAAAAGCCGGTTTTTTATTATTGGTCGGCGGCGGTGTGTTTCAAATTGTTCGGCGTGAACGAAGCCAGCGCGCGGTTGCCGAGCGCGGTATGCGCGCTGCTTGCGACATTGGCGTTGGCGTGGCTGGCGCTGCGCCTCGGCGGCTGGCAGATGGCGCGTTGGGTGCTGTTGCTCTTGCCTTCTACGGTGGGAATGATCGGTTTTTCGCATGCTGCGTCGACGGACATGCCATTCAGCGCGATGTTGAGTATTGCGATGGTGTGTGCGGCGGTGGAGCTAGAGGTGATTCCGTCTGAGAAATTATTCCCTGATGGAACACCCGAGGCGCAAACGGCCTTTCGGCAGCCGAAGACGACTGTTTATCTCACCTTGGCACTCTTTGGATTTTTCCTGGGTATCGCGGTTCTGGCTAAAGGGCCCGCAGCATTAGTCCTGGCCGGGGGCGCGATCGTTTTGTGGGCAGCGACAACCACGCATTGGCGCGAGTCGCTGCGATTGTTTCACCCCATCGCGATCGCTACATTTTTTCTGACGTGCCTTCCCTGGTACGTGTTATGCGCCGGTCGCAATCCGGAGTTCTTTCGCATTTTCATTATTGAACACAACTTCAAGCGTTATTTGACGCCGGAATTTCAGCATATTCAACCGTTCTGGTATTACTTGCCGATTACGATCATCGCGCTTTTGCCCTGGACATTTTGGTTGGCATGGTTTGCCAGTGGCAAAGGGAGGAAGGACGATGGCGGACATCAGCGACCGCAAATATTTTTTTTGGCTTCGTGGGGTGTCTTCCCGATTTTGTTTTTTTCATTATCGAAATCGAAGCTGCCCGGCTACATCCTTCCAGCGATATTTCCGTTGGGTTTTCTGATTTCATTAGCGGTCACGCGCGCGCTGAAAATTAAACACCCCTTCCGGGACTACATGAATATCCTGGTAACGTCATTGTTCCTGTTGACTAGCCTTTCAGCGGCTGTCTTGGGCTTCACACGAACACACGGCAAAATTGCGTTTTGGGTCACCTTTGTAGGCGGAGCGGTGCTATTCCTTATCATGATATTTACTGGTTTTGGTGGCTTGATTATCCTTATCGTGAGCGTGTTACGCCGCGCGCGCGCGGCTTTGACTTTATCAGTAGTGCTAACACTTTTCATGGCAACGCTCTCCTATTTCTCCTTATCCAGGCTGGATCCGCTGCTTTCCGCGCGGAGTTGCGCCAGGCAGATTGGCGTGGAACGCGCGGCTAATACTTATTCGTTCAAACTGCAGCGCTCGTGGCAGTACCAGCTTAATTTTTATCTACATCGCGAAATTCCCGAATGGGGCCCGAATGTCACCGGCGAGGCGGTGGTGGTGACGGGCGCAAGAAACCTTGAGGAGCTCGAGAAAAGCGCACGAGTCACTGCGGTGCTTTCCGAGCAGTCGCCACAGGCGGAGATTGTGGTGGTCAGGCCGCGCTTTTAACGAGGCGGTCTTTTAACGTGAGTTGCGCATAGTGGCGGGCAGATTAGCGAGGAAAAAAGATACGACGCGATTTTCATAGGCGCGTTTGTCGTCATCATTCATGGCCACAAAATTTCCAAGTCCGATATTGGCTTGCTCGCGAGGTCCGGAGGCTTTTAGATACATGTTGCGTGAGATAGCGCCGAGTTCGGGGTCATCCGACGCTTGAATAAAAAGAATGGGAACGTTTTCGACGGCATTTAGCCGCGCGGACAAGGGCGGCTCTTTGCGAAACTGCGCATTTAGCAGGTCGAAACTGAACTCCGCGGAACGGATCATGAGTGGGAAACCGGCGAGGCCGGTGCGCTCCACGCCAATCTTCACCATTTGCGCGGGAGTGTCGTAAACGGAGTCGAGCACCAATGCGCGGATCCGCGCATCACGTTCGGCCTCGCGGAGCGCCGCGTAGGCGCCGAGGTTGTAACCCCACACGCCGAAACTATGGGGGTCCACGTCGTTACGCGCGGCTACGGCATCGAGAGCGGAGCGTAGTTCGTCGGCTTCGCGATAGCCGAAGGTAGTGGCGCCGGAATTGCCCCCGTGCGCGGCAAAATCAAACAAGAAGACATTGTATTGATGGTCTTGCAAGGCAGAGACCAGAGTAAGCAACTCGGCACGACTGGAACCGTAACCATGGCAAAGAACGATAGTGGCTGCGCCGCGAAGCCCAGGAAAAAACCACCCTTCGCGGGCTTGCTGCCCCAAGACAGTGAACTGCATAGCATCGGGGCGGCCGGGGAAACTTTGCAAATTAATTTCGGAGCTGGTGCGTTCCGGTTTGACGATGCGATAGACGAGGAAGCCGGCAACGCCCGCGGTGGCGAGTACGGCGAAAAACACGAGCGCCAAAACAGCGGTGAGAAGCCTGGTATACCAGCGTGTGGGATAACGAAGCTCAGAGAGAATGGACATGCGTAATCTGCGCAACGCGAACGTCTAGAGCGCCGTTTTTTCCGTTCCTCAAAATAAAGAGATAGAACAAAGTTGACAATTTGCATGCTAGCACACCCTTGCGCCCGGAAGTTTCGCAGCCAGGTGGGCGTGTGTCGCATTTATATCGCGGCTACGCGAGCCCGGTGGGTTTCCGCGCCACTGCGTGAATCGGCTATCATAGGAATGTGAGCGCGGGCCGTTCGCATTCCACTTCACCCATGAACATTGTCGATTTGCGACAAACCACCGTCCGGCAACTGGAATCCCTTCTTGAAGAAGAATCTCGCCACTGGCGCAAGGAATTACACTGGGATTATCGCGGGGCGCTGGAACTAATCAAACGGTTTCTGGAGGCACGCGCCCTGGCGGGCAGCGTCGCGTTTGAAAATGGAAATGCCGCGGGGTATTCGTTTTATGTGATGGAGGAACAAAAAGGATTGATCGGCGGGCTGTATGTGTCGGCGCAATTCCCACAGTCGGTGATTGCGCAGCGGTTGCTGGAAGAGACGCTTTTCGCCATGCGAGCCATTCCGCACCTGGAACGCATTGAGGCGCAGCTGATGCCGTTCAGCGGACCGATCGATACGCCACTGCGCGATCAGGGATTCAGCCTATACACGCGGCAATTCATGCTGCTGGACTTACAGAAAACGGCGAAGGCCAATTCAAATAATTCCGGCGGACTGCGGATCGATCGCTGGAACGACCGGTACTTCGAACCATGCGCCAAATTGATTTATTTGTCGTATGCCGATCATGTGGATGGAGAGATTAACGATCAGTATCGGAGTATCACAGGGGCGCTGCGCTTTCTGAAAAATATTATTTTGCTTCCCGGTTGCGGGCAGTTCGTGCCGGCAGCGTCATTTGTTTTGCGGCAACCGGGGAGCGACGAGCTGGTAGCGGCGGTGCTTACGAGTGAAGTGTCGCCGGGGGTTGGGCACACTACGCAAATTTGCGTGGTTCCGGGATTTCAGGGACACGGACTGGGCCGTATGTTGATGCAGAAATCGAGTGATGCGCTGCGCGCTCTAAAGTTTAAGGAATTGACGTTGACGGTAACGTCGGAGAACCGCACTGCTGTGCAGCTTTACGACCGGCTGGGATTTCACACCATTAAGTCGTTTACGGCGGGGGTCTGGCCGCGCTAAAACTTTTCAAGATTTTCAGACTTGAGAGCGCGGTTATAACCGAGGCGGCGTGAAACGTCCTATACGTGTGACGATCCTGGGTTGGTTGTTTATCGTTGCGGGCGTAGTAGGTTTGGGCTATCACCTTTCGGAACGGCCACTGGACCGGTGGGTCGCGCTGATTTCCTTCATTCGAGTACTTGCTATCGTGGTTGGAGTGTTCCTGCTGAAGGGGCGCAATTGGGCTCGCTGGTTGATGACTGGGTGGCTTGGCTTTCACGTTGGGGTGAGCGCATTACACTCGCTGTCGGAATGTTTGGCGCATGCAGTGTTGTTCCTGGTGGTGGCCTATTTCCTGCTGACGCCGCCGGATTCCCAGTATTTTCAGGCTTCGCCGCCAGAATAGCGACTTTGCGGTACAGCTAAATTCGGCTGCGAAGAATCGAGCGTGTTCAGGGCATGCCGCGCACACTGACCTCAGACGAGCACCTGGATTATATTGCGTCGCTGCTGGACGATATGTTTCAAATCCCGGGGACCAAGATTCGATTTGGACTTGACGCACTGATTGGATGGATACCGGGGATCGGCGATGCGATGGCGGGGACCGCATCGTTTTTGATTGTATTTGCGTCGTGGCAGCGCGGCGCGCGAACCGTGACATTGATGCGCATGCTTGCCAATGTGCTGCTGGAAACGGTGGTGGGAGCGATTCCTGTCGCAGGCGATATTTTCCACGTGGCTTGGAAAGCGAACCGGCGGAATTATCGATTACTGATGCGGGAGCGGGAGCAACCGGGACATCACACCGGGCGGGATTGGATATTCTTAGCGGTCATTTTAGCTATCGCGATTGTGGCGGTGGGAATACCGATTGGGATTTTGATTTGGGCATTGCGGTTGCATCCGGTGGTCCAGACTTGAAACCGTTGCGCAATGCATCCAGTGCGGAAAAAGTGCACGCACCTTATCCGGGCGTAGAATATTGTTATGCAACCCGTTAACCTCATTGTCGCTTGGTCGTACGGTAGCCGGGCTGAGGCGGACTTGGCCAAAGGTGCGCTCGAAGATGCCGGCATTCAGGCAATGGTCCGCGGTGATACGGCGGGAGGAATGCGTGAGCACCTTGCATGGTCGGGCGCAGGGTTTCAAATTCTAGTGCGCGAAGAAGACGCAACTGCGGCCCGCGAGGTGCTTACACCCGCAGTTGAAAGCGACGAAAACCCTGACTCCGACTTTGAGACCGACGGCTCTCAACCACCACGCCGCCACTTTAGCTAAACAGATCTCGCTGCTACGCAAACCATTGCCTACCAGCAATCACCCGATTTTTTGACGGAAGAGGCGAAAAACCTCTGACGCCCGACGATTTTATTTATTGGCCAGCTTTTTTTCGTGCGGACTCGAATTCGTCGCCTGATTGCCATTGGACCAGTGCGGGTTGCGATGCAGCCTGGAGGCCGAGGTCGTAACCGAACTGCGCGACTTTCGCGAGGCCGGTGAAGTCCATCTCGGAGCGGTATTCATCGCTCGGCTGGTGATAGTGATGCTCGACGTAATCTTTGGCTTGGGCTAGGCCCCAGGCTTCGTCGTGACCTTTGAACTTCATTCCTTCGCTGATTGAAAACGAAGGAATGCCCACCCGTGCCAAGCTGAAATGATCGGAGCGGTAGTAGTGGCCGGCTTCGGGTTGCGCGTCCGGGCGAATGGTGAGGCCATATTTCTGAGCGGTCTTTTCCACTTGCGGGTAAAAGGTGGTGCGCTCGGCGCCGCTGATTTCTATCTCTTCAGGATCGCCGATGGGGGCGACGGCGTCGTAATTTAAATCCAAGGTTACTTTTCCAACTGGAGTTGCGAAATGCTTGCCGAGGAATTCCGAGCCGAGCAGGCCTTGTTCTTCGGCTGTTACCGCGGCGAATAAAATGGATCGCGGCGGAGCTTGCTGACCTTGCTGATCTGACTGCGACCAGGCGCGGGCGAGTTCCAGCAGAATGCCGCAGCCGGTGCCATTATCCACCGCACCATTGTAAATATTGTCGCCCTTGGCGCCGGTGTCGATGCCCAAGTGATCGTAGTGCGCGGTGTACATGACGGTTTCGTCGCGTCGAGCGGGGTCGCTGCCTGGAAGCACGGCGAGAACGTTCCGGGAATTAAACGGGTGGACGGTGCTGACGACGTGAGCTTTCAGGCGCACCGGTAATTCGATGGGTTTGAAATCCCGCGATTGAGCTTGCTGAAACATCTTGTCGACGTCCATGCCGGACATGGCCGCTAATTTTTTGGCTACGTCGAGTTGAATCCAGGAAGCACCTTGCAAGTGCGGAGTACCATCCAGGCGAAGATAGGATTTGTCTTTTCCGTTCGAATTGCGCACGACTTCCCAGCCATAGCTTGCCAGATCGCGGCGATGAATGATCAACGTGGCAACTGTACCGTGGCGCGCGGTCTCTTCGTATTTGTAGGTCCACCGGCCGTAGTAGGTGAGGGCTTTGCCTTTGAAAAACTTAGGATCGTCGGAGGTCGGCTCATTGACGAAAAGCAGCGCTACTTTTCCTTTTAGGTCGACCCCTTTGTAGTCGTCCCATTTGTATTCCGGCGCGGTGATGCCATAGCCGACGAAAACGATGGGGGCGTCAATGTCCGCGACGTCAGTTTGCGTTTCGTTGTGGATGACGAAGTCGTCGAGATTTTTGAGTTGCAGCGGTTCGCCGCTCTTAGGAACGAGCGACATAGTTGTATCCGGAAGAGTGGTGATCTTGACCATAGGAACTTCCTGGAAATAGCTGCCCTGATCGCCGGCGGGTTTCAAGCCGTCGAGTGCGAATTGCGTGGCGATATATTCGGCGGCGATATCGCTGCCACGCTGACCCATGCCGCGGCCTTCGAGCAGATCGCTCGATAGAAACTTAACGTGGGCGCGAATTTTTTCCGGGTCGATAGCGGAGGGGGAGGATGCTCCGGCGGCTTTCTCTTGGCGCTGCGTGCGGGCGGTAAGGTAAGCGCCGCTTGCTGCCAGTAAAATCACAACAGCAATGATCGATTTCCGCATGAGTCCCCTTTGGCGTAGCGAATTAGTTTTTCGGCTGTACTACTTTTTGCTACGCTCTTTAAGCAAGCCCTTCAACTCCGACATGAATTCCTGTACATCTTTAAAATCCATGTAGACCGATGCAAAGCGCACGTAGGCTACCTTGTCGAGTTTTTTCAGGCCGCGCATGATCATCTCGCCGATCTCCGAGGTGGTCAGTTCACGCTCGGTGGCCTCGTGTACGACGCCCTCGATCTCGTCCACGATGGCTTCCAGTTTAGGGGTGGCTACCGGGCGTTTCTCGCAAGCCTTGAGCAGACCCTGCAAAATTTTTTGCCGTTCGAAGCGCTCTCTGCGGCCGTCTTTCTTGGCGACCATGTAGGGAATTTCGTCGATGCGTTCGTAAGTGGTGAATCGGCGCGCGCATTTGAGGCACTCGCGACGGCGGCGAATGGTGTCGCCAGCGCGGCCTTCGCGAGAATCGATCACCTTGTCGTCAATGTGGGCGCAGAAAGGGCACTTCACTCGAGGTCATCTCCTGACAGATGGGCAGCCGACGATAATTTAAATCTCCGACTTCGCAAAAGTTTTCTTTCTTACTTATTGTAACGAGCATTGCTTCCAATGCGCTCATTTCAGCGTGACGGCCGCTACTTTCTTTTCTTCCGCGGCCATGCGTTTCAGCTCGCGCAGGCTCCAACCTTCGTGAATCAACATGGGGACGCCCAGTATGCCGCAACCGGCGAAGGTTATGGCCCACAGCACCATGGAGGCTGCTACCGCGGGTTCTCTTTCTACTCCAAAAATCGCTGTGTATGCAATGATGGCGCCCGCTTGCGAGCCGCCGCCAATGCCGGGCAACTGAATGGTCGAGCCCACCAGTGTAAATGCCAGGACCAGCAAGGAGTCGGCGAGACCGAGGGTGTGGAGCGTTCCCGTGAAACTGTGGGAGACCCAGTAATATACGAGGCAGACAACGAACCAGTGCAGCCCGGAATAAACAGTCGCGAGAACTAAATCTTTCCAGGTGCGGATGGTTTGCACGCCGTGCGCGAAACCGAGTACGACGCCCGCCAAGGAGCTGCGCCAGCCGCCGGCCTGAATTACGGTTTTCAGGCGACGCTCCAGCAGAGCGGTACCGTGGAGGCGTAAATAGATCAGCGCGACGACAGCGGCCAGCACGCCCGCGAACAAAATTGTGCCAGTGGTTTTAGCGGCGGTTTCCAGCTCTGTGGCTATTTCACCTGAATGGGGACGCATGCCGAAGAGAACCAGCCCTACCGCGGAGATCACAGCGACGCTGGCCATGTCGAAAATGCGCTCAAGGACGTAGATGCCGAAGGTGTCGGCAATGGGCAAGTCCTGTTTTTTAGCCAGCAGTAGCGGTCTGACGGGCTCACCTGCGCGGCCGAGCAGAAAAATGGCGGCGAACCCGGCCAGAGTGAGCTTATAAATTTGCCAGAGATTTGTTTTGCCGATGTTTCGTTGGAAGACTTGCCAGCGCAGGGAGCGGATGCCGTAGCAGGAATAAATGGCCACCAGGGCGAGGATGATGTAATAGGGATTGGCGTCGCGCACGGCATCGAGCAATTTGGAGCCGCTGAAGGTGGCTAGGTGAAGGAGGTTGAGCGCCTGGTAGGCAATGATGCCCAAGGCCAGCAATCCAAGCACGACTAATATGGTTTTCCTGGATAGCGAGCGCATGTGCCATGAGCCTACTGGGGGCATGTAGACTCGTCAAGTTTGTCGCGTAGTTACTGTCGCGTAGTTACAGGCGGAATTGCTGTGTGCTGGGTGAATTACCGCGGCAGTTGAAGGAGGGCTTGTGCAGGAAGCTATTTTGAAGCGATTCGAAAGTCCGGATGAGGTTCGCGTTTTCGACAAGGGGCGGTTTGAGATTGTTCACATTGGCGGATTGACGATTGGAAGGGCGAGTTATGAACCCGGATGGAAGTGGTCGCAGGATGTTGCTCCTCTGGCCGGGACGCCGCTGTGCGAAGTGGAACATGTTGGGCTGGTTGTTTCAGGGCGCGCGGTGGCCGCTTTTGCTGATGGAACGCAAATGGAATTGACGCCGGGAAATTTGTTTTATATTCCACCGGTGGCGCATGACAGTTGGGTGCTTGGCGATGAGCCTTATGTGTCGCTCCATTTTATTGGGGCGGCGCACTACGCGAAATAGGTCAACTGCTGCAAAGTATTGTTAATGGGAAGTTTGAGTTGGACGTAATATGAGTCTTATAAGGATGTGGGCAGTGCGCATAATTTAATTATGTTCCTGTTGCTGGTGGCTGCTGTGTTGGCTTACGTTAGCGGCGCCTGTCGCTGCGCTAGTTTTAAAATTACTTGTTCCTGAGTGGTTCCTCTTTGCGTTTGTGGTTGTTGGTGTAATCCCGTCGCGAAAATATACCTGGATTCCGCAGCTTGCTTCGCCGCTTTCTGTATTCTCTCCGCGGCCTCCCCCGCTTCAGTAGCTCTCTGCACCGTTTAACCGCCCGCCAAAATTGAAAGCTTCGCGTGTGATCGCGCCACTGCGATCTCGCATACACCTGTAACGCCCGCGTTCGTTCGAGGAAAAAAATGAGATTCAAATTGTTCATCCGGAGGATTGTTATGGCGTTCATATTGGGCGGATATCCCGTGCTGGGAGTGGGAATGAGCCGAGAAAAAATCGAATCGTTGATGCACGCGATGAATCAATCGAACGTCGAAATGTCGATTTCTGATGATTACAACGAAGACGATTTGATAGAAACTCCTACCGAATCTGGCGGCGGTTGAATCGTGAAAATTCACATTTAGTTCAAACTTTTTGGTTACCTGCTTCGTATGTTGCTTGGGTGGCGTGGTGATTGAGATTTAAATTCGACTTCAAACACAAGACCCACGCTGAAAATCGAGCGTGGGGCACCCCCCGCCTGACGTACATTGTCATAGGTGATCAGGTCCGCGCTGTGATTAACAGTTTCGAGAGGTTTGCATGCGAGTGGTGGTGGAGAACCTTAGTAAGGAATACCGGGGTGGCGCGCAACGGGTGCGAGCGCAGAGTGATGTGCAGTTTTCGCTCGGGTCGGGCGTGCTCGGACTACTCGGTCCGAATGGCGCGGGGAAATCCACGCTGATGCGTATTCTGGCGACGATTACTCAGCCGTCGTCTGGGCGAGTTTTATGGAATGACGTGGACATTGCGGGGCAGCCTGATGCGCTTCGCGAGGTGCTCGGTTACTTGCCGCAGGATTTTGGCTTTTATCCCCACCTGAACACCATCGAATTTCTGGAATACCTCGCCGCGGTGAAAGGCGTCAGTGCAGGCGCGGCGCGCACACGGATCCGTCAGCTACTCGAACTCGTGAACCTTACCGGCGCGGCCAAGAGGCCGCTGGGCGGCTACTCGGGTGGAATGCGGCAGCGGATTGGGATCGCGCAGGCGCTGCTGAACGATCCGCAACTTTTGATTGTAGATGAGCCGACGGCTGGGCTTGATCCGGAAGAGCGGGTGCGTTTTCGTAATTTACTTTCGGAACTATCCGGCGAGCGCGTGGTGATTTTGTCGACGCACATTGTTTCTGACATCGAGGCGGTGGCGACCAGCATCGCCATTATGGAGCAAGGACATCTGCTTGCGCATGACTCGCCAGAGGCTTTGCTGGCTTCAGTGGCGGGGAAGATTTGGGAAGTGGTGATTCCCAGCGCGGAATTGCCGGCGCTGCGGCAGAAATATCTGGTCAGCAGCACGGCGCATCGGAGCGACGGCATTCACGCGCGAGTGGTGGCCGGGGACGCGCCAGACAAGGCTATTAGGCCACTCGATCCTTCTCTAGAGGACGCGTACCTGTTCGTACTGGCCAGCCACCGAATTTCTGGTGCCGGCGCAATCGCGTCGAGCGGTTCGGCGGGGTGACACACACGGCTGGCAGTCGCGTCTCGGTAATTTTGGCCATCGCTCGAGCGGACTTTCTTGAACGGGTCAGGCGTTACAGTTTCCTTTTCACACTGGGCTTCGCGGTGTATCTCGGTTACCTGGCGATTTCCGGCAATCTGGTGCTGCAAGTGGGACACGCGCGGGGGGTTTTTAATTCGGCGTGGGTGGGCGCATTACTGTCCGTGGTAGCTAGCGCGTTCATTTCACTGGCGGGTTTTTATTTCGTTAAAAATACGATTCAGCGGGATCGTGAAACGCGCGTCGGACAGATTCTAGCTGCGACGCCGCTCTCCAAATTTATTTATGTACTGGGCAAAGTGATCAGCAACCTAACGGTGCTGACATTGATGATTGCTGTGCTAGCACTGTCGGGAATCGCGATGCAGCTGATACGCGGTGAAGACCGGCACATCGAGATTTGGAATTTAATGGCGCCATTTATATTTCTGGCGTTTCCGGCGATGGTGGTGGTGGCGGCTATCGCGGTTCTGTTTGAGACCATTCCCCTTTTGCGCGGTGGATTTGGCAACGTTGCGTATTGTTTTGTGTGGACCGCGCTGCTCAGCGTGCCGTTGGCTGTGGGCAGACACGCGTCCGATCTGATTGGTATTTCGCTGGTTGCAGACAGTGCGCGAGAGGCCGCGAATCTGTCGGCGGAGAATGGCGGGGTCACCTTCTCGCTGAGTTTTGGTCAAATAGCAGGGCCGCTTTCCACGTTTCGGTGGGAGGGGCTTAGCTGGACGACAGATATCCTTGTGAGCCGTCTTGCGTGGGTGGGTTTAGCTTTTGGAATTGTGATTGTGTCGGCGCTTTGGTTTGACCGGTTCGATCCGTGTCGCGGCAGAGCATTACGCGTGGCTTTCGACGGACTAGCCGTGTCGACGGCCGAAGTGCAGCCCGAGAATTACACTGCGCCTGTACAGGTTAGTGCCGCGACGCTCACGCCGTTGGCTGCACGCGCGACTCATTCACGCGTTGTTTCGCTAGTCAAAGCCGAACTGCGGCTGATGTTGAAGGGACAAAAATGGTGGTGGTATGCGGTGGCTACGGGTTTGGCGATTGCATCGTCAGCGGTTCCTTCAGCCGATGCGCGCGGAATACTTCTGGCATGCGCCTGGATTTGGCCGGTGCTGCTGTGGTCTTCGATGGGCGTGCGCGAAACACGCGATCAGACGTATCAACTTATATTTTCCGCGCCGCATCCGATCAGCCGGCAACTGCCCGCGAATTGGTTGGCGGGGGTTACGGTGGCCTTACTCACTGGCAGTGGTTTCGGGTTGCGACTCTTACTCACGGGAAATTTTCGCGGAGCGCTGGCTTGGTTGGTGGGCGCACTATTCATTCCGACGTTGGCATTGGCGCTGGGCGTTTGGAGCGGGACGGGCAAGCCGTTTGAAATTTTGTACACCTTGTTGTGGTATGTCGGCCCGATACATGCCATTCCCCAGCTTGATTTTATGGGCTCGGCTCCCGTAACCGCTGCGACTCGCTATCCACTCATTTATCTGACGCTCGCGGGGATTTTCGGCGTTACCGCACTGGCGGGCCGACAACGGCAACTTCACTCCTGAAGAAACCCTCAATTAGTCACCATTCATGTCACCCCGTCCTTCATATTGACTTAAGTCGGTTTGACATAACGATACGAACCGTATTGAATTGTGGGCACTGACTTTTGGTTGCCTGGGGGATTCGATGAGTGTTAGCAAGCGTCCTGCGGTGAAAGACGGTTTTTGGCGATTTGGTTGGACCCGATTTGCGCTGTTAGCGCTGTTTATGACGATGAGTTGGCTGCAGCCGGCTCGGGGGCAAGTGGCTGCGAGCATTTCAGGGGTAGTGACCGATTCGTCGGGAGGGCCGGTAGGTTCGGTTGCGGTGACCGCGAAGAACACTGAAACCGGAGCGGTGCGAACGGACACGACTGATGATGCGGGACGGTACCAGATTGTTTCGCTGACGATTGGTCCGTACGAAGTATCGGTGAGCAAGAGCGGCTTTCAGGACGCAATCAGGAGCGGAATCCGGCTCGTCGTAGGACAGGGAGCAATTGTAGATCTCACACTCCAGGTCAGCGCGGTGAAGTCTGAAGTGCGAGTGTCTGAAGACGCTCCGCTCGTGAGTCCTACAACACAAGATATTTCGGGGCTCGTCGGGGAGCAGCAAGTGAAGGACCTGCCTCTCAATGGGCGCAGCTATGACTTGTTGCTGCCGCTGAATTCGGGCATCGTGAATTTCACCTCGCTAAAAACTGGCGGGACGGGAATCTCAAATTCCACGACCGCAAATAACTTCGCGGTTTCCGGGAACCGGCCGCAGCAAAATCTTTTTCTGCTGAACGGAGTGGAATATACCGGCGCCGCCGAGAACAACATGCAGCCTGGGGGGACGAGCGGCATGCTTCTGGGTGTTGACGCGGTGCGTGAATTCAATGTGCTGCGGGATTCTTACGGGGCCGAATTTGGCAAACACCCGGGCGGGCAAGTGGTGATTCTGACGCAATCGGGATCGAATGAATGGCATGGCGCGGCATTTGAGTTTCTGCGTAATAACGCCCTGGACGCACCAAATTTCTTCGATCAGGGAGATGCTCCGCCATTCCAGCGGAACCAGTTTGGTAGTTCGATGGGCGGCCCGCTGCAGAGAGACAAAACATTTTTGTTCGCGAATTACGAGGGATTCCGTCAACACCTGCACCAGACCTCAGCCGCGTTTGTTCCAGACCCAACTTCTCGCGCGTCAGCAGTACCAAGCGTTCAGCCGCTGTTGAATTTGTGGCCCACGCCGCCGGCAGGCGCGCCGGATTTCAGCGGCATTGCCGAGGTGTTCAGCAGCCCGCTGCAAACGATTCGCGAGGATTTCGGGACGGTGCGGGTAGATCACACGTTCTCTTCGCGGGATACGTTTTCGGGCATTTACACGATTGATGACGGCGATGACTTTACGGCAACCCCGAGTAATCCCTATAGCAGCGACGTGGTCGCGATGCGCGAACAGGTTTTGTCCTTCGAGGAAACGCATGTTTTCTCGCCATCGTTGGTCAACACCGCGAGATTCGGATTCTCGCGCGCCGCTTATTTTTTTACCGGAGGGCCGACGCCCGGAACGCCAGCGGCGAGCGTCCCGGGATTTCTTGTCGGACTTCCAGTCGGGGCAGTAGTAGTGGGGGGAAGCGCGGCGTCCAACCCGCAAGCGCAGATCGGACTGGCCGGCAGCAACAATGGCAGCAACTTGACGATCGCGCGAAATATATATACGTACGAGGATCACCTAACCATGACGCGCGGGCGTCACCAATTGGAATTCGGCGGCTGGTTCCAGCAATTTCAATCCAACGAGACTATCGCACTGAGTCAATTCGGGCAGGCCACTTTCACCAGCCTGCAGACGTTTTTAAAGGGCACGATTTCCAGCTTTTTGTTCGATCCGGCTCCCACGGAATTGAATTGGCGCTCGTTGTTTGGCGCGGGGTTCGTGCAAGACACGTTTCGGATTCGGCCAAGGCTAACGGTTACGTTAGGTTTTCGAGGCGAATTTTCAACCGGCTGGAACGAAGCGCATAGCCGGGCTTCGAACTACACATTTTCAAATGGAATTATCTCCACGGATCCGCGTATCGGAACTTCGTTGTTCACAGTGAACAATGCAAACTTTTTGCCGCAGCCGCGGGTTGCGGTAGCGTGGAGTCCATTCAGCGACCGTACGGTAATTCGCGCGGGATTCGGGATGTACAACGATCTCCAGGATGCATTGGGATATCGCGCCGATCAAAATGCGCCCTTTAATCCCACTTATACGACGCCTTTAGCAGTGTCGCAACTTCCGATCAATCCGGGCGGACCATTTCCTGCCACCGTGAAGCTCATTCCCGGAGGCGTCCAGCCGGACATGAAAACTCCCACGCTGATTTCCTATTCGTTGAGAGTGCAGCAACAACTTTCGCCGAATACTTCGTTGACGGTGGGTTATGTCGGGAGTCATGGGTACCACGAAATTATCGGCATCGACGCGAATGAACCATTTCCGGTGATTTGTCCGGCAGCGCCGTGCCCGGCAACCTATCCCGCGACTTTTCCTGCAGGGATAGCAGGTACGCCAGTGCCGGCGGGCACGGACTTCGTGCCTACGACAACGAAAGCTAATCCGGCCCTCGCGAATACCTGGACGTATTTTTCGGAAGGAGTGAGTTCTTATAACGCGCTGCAAGTGGATTTGAATAGGCGATTCAGCGACGGTTTAACGCTACGTGGCGTTTACACGTTTTCTAAAGTTTTGGACGATGGCGATTCCGTTAACGCGACGACATCGGGCGGCGGGCCCGCGCTGGCGTCGAATCCTTTCAATCTGCGCTCCGATAAGGGTCGCGGAACTTTCGACGTTACGCACGTTGCCGTAGCCAATGCCACGTATGCGCTACCGATTGGGCGTGGAGGCCGATTTTTTAACAATGAAGAGGCCTTTACGAGCAGGCTGATCAGCGGTTGGACGGTCAACTCGATTGTTACGTTGCAGACCGGTTTCCCGTTTTCTCCGCAGCTGAGCTACAACCCTTCGAACAACGGGGACACCCGAAATCCGGTGCGTCCTTTCGCGAATCCGGCTTTCAGCGGACCAGTAACGATTGGGAGTCCGAACAAGTGGTTTGACCCGAATGCGTTTGTGGCCCCCAGCAATATCCCGGCAAACGGGGGATTTTATGGCAACGTCGGCCGGGATACTTTGGTCGGCCCGGGTCTGGCCACCTGGGATTTTTCCGCTTTGAAAGACACGCGAATCACGGAGCGACTGAATATTCAGTTCCGCGCTGAGATTTTTAATCTATTGAACCGGGCAAATTTCAATTTGCCTAATGCGGTGGTGTTCACGCCGACGGGGGTTTCACCAACGGCTGGGGCGATTACCAGCACGTCGACCACTTCGCGGCAGGTACAATTCGGTTTGAAGTTGCTTTGGTGAAATTGCGATTTGAGAAATTTTGAAGCTGGAACGAATTAGTCCCCTACGAAATGGGCGCGCGCAAGAATTTCGAGGTTGCGTTAGTAAAGCCGAAACAACACTTCGATGGTGACCCAACCAGCAATGGGACGATGAGCGGCGTCGCGAGCGGGATTGAAGCGCCAACTGCGAACCGTTTGCAAGCTGCGCTCGTCCATCTGCTGCTACCAGCACTTCGAGTGTCACACTTCCCTGCACTTTTGACGCGCGTTTCGTCGGTGTACTGCGGATTCGGGCAGTACACGCAACTGGGTCTGGAGAATCCATCGTGATACGGGGCGCTAGAAAACCCCTCACCAGCGGGCCCATTGCCGCCGTCCCCTACCGAGTCGCCTTTGCCATTGCCAATCGTGTTGCCTGTACCCGGTCCAGCGGAATCGGTTTTCTCTTTCATCCATGGAAGCCCGATGTCGGCGACCGTCGAGAGCACAGCGGGCGCGTCAGGGTCGAGGATTGTCGGCGGCACAGCGAGTCGGGGATCGATCTTCTAGGGAAGCGAAGGCTTCAACAACTGGATAGACGAAAGGGTTGGTAGATGACCTGAGGTCGCGGGGAGCGGATCGCGATTACCACCACTGCCGGAGCCACCGGACGGATCAGG
Source organism: Candidatus Acidiferrum sp. (assembly GCA_036270765.1). Taxonomy (GTDB): domain Bacteria; phylum Acidobacteriota; class Terriglobia; order Acidiferrales; family UBA7541; genus Acidiferrum. The sequence continues at coordinate 1,861 of DATBBY010000122.1, read as the reverse complement.
GCCCATAAGATGGCGCAAGAGCTCCGGCGAGAGGGGTGTTAGTTGACCTGAAGAGTCGTCGGCTGGTGTACGCGGTGTTTTTTGCACGGGAGGATGAACAGTCCAAACGGCCAGCGCCGAAATTATTGCGGCGTGCATAAGCATGGAACCATATTGCGCGCGGCCAAGACGCGAGCCTCTGCGAAGGTCCACGAGATGGAGGGGCGCGCCATTGGCGCTGGAGAGCTTCAGGCCAGTGTGGTGAGCGAGTTGTTGTGCATTGCTGCACACGCGAGAGAGCCAGGATTCATTCGAGTTTTGGGATGCGGCGTTGAAGCGGGGGAGGAAGTCGGGCACGGATGTACCTCGATAACCGCCTCGACTTTTTTTGCGTCTCACCAATGCGAGGCGACGGTTAATGTGGACTGAGAATGCAGTGCGCGCTTCGGGGGTTGCCTTCGAAGGCAAATTCGACTGGGATGCAGTTGAGTTCGAAGAGAGCTAGCCGCCGCCTACGAAGTGGACGATTTCGTAGCGGTCACCGGGTTGAATAGCTGTATTGGGCCACTGTGGACGCGGAAGGATTTCAAGGTTGCGTTCAACAGCGACACGTCCGGCGGGGAGATTCAAGTCATGCAGCAAATGGGCTACCGTCGCGCCTTGCGGGGTTTCGCGGCGCTCTCCATTGACAATGATTGCGTGAGACGCTTCCATCTTTCCAATTCTACCCTATCGATATTAATTGCGGCGAAGTTCGCTGCGGATGTTTGGCGGCTACGCGACTGGAACACGCTGGCGGGCACGCAACTGGAAACGCAAGATGGCTTTCGCTGGGCCGCGGGTCGCTTCGATCATCAAGGCGGCGTTCGAATCACTCAGGCGCGGCATATCGAAGGCGAGATGGGCTTCTCCTGTGGCGGCGGACTCCGCAGAGAAATTGGCGGGCTCACCGCCGCCGGATACGGATACCGTGATTTTTGCGCCGGAGACGGTGTGGGCTTGCGCATCGGTGACACGCAATTGCAGAGTGACGCGCTTGCCAGCGAGCCAAGTTTTGGGGTTAAGTAATTCGATGCGCAGAGATTCAGCGGGAGCGGCGTTTTTTGCTGATGCCTGCGAAGTAACGGGTTTAGGCGGCGCCAGCGGCGTGGGCGCAGATAGATGCAGCGTACCGGTGCGAATTTCTTCCAGCACCTGACGGTGTTGTTCATCGACGCGCAGCTTAAGGGCTTTTTCCCTGTCAGCGTTCAGAGGCAAGAGGTCCAGATAATTATTGGTGCGGCGATGGAGCACGCGGCCACCGGCGTAAACGGTGGTGTCGATTAGCGCGCTAGAGGCGCCAGCGTCTTCGGTTTGCACGTGATACTTGTGGTCGCCGACACTAACATTTGTGTTATGACCGAAGATCATGGCGATGGCTCCGATGAACGCGCGGCAGAGCACGAACGCGAATAAGCACTATTATAGAGGTTCTCGCCGAAGATTTGACCGAGCGGTAGTCGAGTCGTTATTATAACCTTTCGCTTATGGGCGGTTCCGACCTACATAGTTACGCTCCACTTCTGGTACACCTGCTGATCGCAGCGGCACTCGCCGGTATGTTGACAGCTGTTTCGGTATTAATTGGCTGGCGGCGGCCAAGCCGCGTAAAACAAGAACCCTACGAATGTGGCATGGCTCCTACAGGAGACGCACGCGAGCCCTTCTCGGTGAGATGGTACGTGGTAGGCATGATTTTCCTTTTGTTCGACGTGGAAGCGATTTTTCTGTATCCCTGGGCTTACATTTTTCGCAGCTTGCGATGGTATGGATTCGCAGAGATGATGATTTACATCGCGATCCTGCTGGTGGGTTACCTATATCTCTGGAAAAAAGGCGCGCT
>DATBBY010000121.1:0-17785 GCA_036270765.1 Candidatus Acidiferrum sp. | reverse complement strand
AAGGTGCTGACGACGTCGCATCCTGAGGGGGAAAAGATTCGCATCGCGGAACTGGCGAATGCGGATGAGGAGTCGCGGTGGGTTACGGGGGAGCTGCAACGGCTGCACCGCGCGGGACACCGCTGGAAAGATTTCGCGGTGTTGTACCGGCAACACGCGCATCGCGATCAACTGGTGGCAGAGCTTTCGCGGGCGAAGATTCCATTTGTAATCAGCAAGCTTTCGATTTTGGAGCACCCTCTGGTGCGGGATGTGCTGGCCTACCTAAGGCTGATCGCGCAGCCATACGACGATGTGGCGTGCGCGCGGGTGCTGGCGGCACCTGCGTGGCAAATGGAACCGGAAGACCTGGTGAGGCTGACGCAGCGGGCTTCGAAAAAACGCGGGGCAGCACTGATCGATATTCTGCAAGCGCCGCAGACGGAATTGGCTTTTGATGCGTCGCAAGCTTCGGTACAGGTGCTGCTGGATTTTCTTCTGGCGCAACGGAAGACGATTAACCGGCGGAGCGCGCAGCAAATTCTGGGCTCGGTGATCGACTGGCTGGAAATTCGCCAGCGCGCGGCGGTGCAGGATCGCAAATACGTGACGCGGCTGGCGGAATTTGTCGTGGAGTGGGAACCGAAGAGCGATACGAAGGGGCTGGCGGAGTTTCTAGAGTATCTGGATTATTTCGACCAGGCGGGCGGCACGGTCAGTCTAGTGGATGATGTTCCGGGCGACGCGGTGCAGTTGATGACGGTGCACGGCGCGAAGGGGCTGGAGTTTCCGCATGTGTTTTTGCTGCGGCTGAATAACAAGGCGTTTCCGGCGTCGGAGCGGACGCGGGTATTTGAGTTCCCTGCCGAGTTGATGAAAGAAGGCGCGCCGGCGGAGCAATTTCATATCCAGGAAGAGCGGCGGCTGTTTTACGTGGCGCTGACGCGGGCGCGGGAACGGCTGACGATAACCACGCTGACGGACAAAAAAGGCAAAGTGCCTACTTTTGTCGAGGACATAGTGATGGATCCACTGGTGAAGCGGCGGGATGTGGTGCAGATGGCGCCGCGACTGGCTCCTCGGGTCGCGAGTGATGAGGTGCCTAGTGGCAGCGTGGTGGCGGGTTCTTTGTTTCCGGCTCCAATCGATCCGCCGCGAATTTTTTCGCGCATTGCTTCGTGGGCGGAAACGTTTCATCCCCCGTCGCCGGAGCCGCTGAGGCTGAGCCCGTCGGCGCTGGATAATTACCGCAGATGCCCGCAGCAATATTTGTTTGGACGGCTGTGGGCGCTGGAGGAAGGGCCGCGAGGGACGTTGACGTTTGGGCGAGTGGTACACGACACCATACGGAGAACGCTTGCGGAATTGCGCAAGGGTAACAAATTGCCGTTCGAGGAAGTGCAGCGGATATTTGAGACGGAATGGAAATCGGCGGGATTTGAAGATGATTACCAGGAGAACGAATACAAGAAGGATGGGCTGGAACAGCTGAAGGTGTTTCACGCGGCGATGCTGGAGAGTCTGCCGGAAATTCTGGAGCAGGAGAAGACGTTCGAATTGCCGATGGAGAACAACGTGATTATTGCCGGGCGCATCGACCAGGTGAACGCGCTGGGCGGCAACAACGTAGAGATCGTGGATTACAAAACCGGGAAGCCGAAGAAAGATCTGGACGCGCGGCGGGATTTGCAGTTGAGTATTTATGCGCTGGCTGCGGTGGAGATATTCGAATGGAACCCGGTGCGGCTGGTATTTCATTACCTGCAAAATAATCAGATACAGGCGACGACGCGGGATGCGAAGCAACTGCAGGATGCGCAAAAGATTGCGCAGGAAGTAGCGGCGGACATTCGCGCGGGGCAATTCCCGCCGAAGCCGGGATACCTGTGCCGCAATTGCGCATACCGGCCGATCTGCCCGAGCCATGAAGAAGCGCTGTGTTCTTAGCGATGGGAGTAGGTTGAGGAGAGACGCCGCCTACGCTTTGCAAAAATCGCAACGGGTAGGCCACCCGGAAGGATTACCTGAAAGATTAAAGGAGGCGGGGGGCTGATAGAAGCGGATGGAACATCAGTTGGAAGAAGACGAACGGAAAAAATAAGAAAGGGCGCTGCGAAAAAATCCGCGGCGCCCTTTTTTTCAATCTGATTGAGGTGCTACTTACCCTTTTTTGTGGTGCTCTTCTTTGCTGGCTTCTTCTTCACAAACACCTCCGCAAATTTTCAATGGCCGGAAAAAATCGCTCGGCCCGATATAGTTGTCTCACAAATAGGTCGCGGGCACTAGCAGCAAAAAACAAAATTTTGTTGAATGCGGAAGAAGCGACGGAGGCGACGCGTGGGGATGAAAGAAAGCGGAGACGGAAGCGCCTGGTCGAGGAAAGGAAGCTGAGCGGAAGCGCCCACCCTTGGCGAAAATCGCATAGGGTAGGCCACCCGGTCTATTGTAGTGATTAGTGGGGGGCGGCGCCGGCGTAGTAGCCTTCGCGGGCGTCGACGGTGAGGCCTTCACGTTTCACGCGGACTTCGATGGTGTGATAGTCGAGCGCGCGATTCGTTCCTGCTGGGGAATACGCCAGGGTGTATTGATTGCGGGCTTCTTCGGTGACGCGGGAATAGAGTTCTTCCATGGTGCTGCGCTTGGCGGCGAAGTAGACGTCGCCACCGGAATCATGAGCGTAATCGACGAGGCGGCTGAAGCGGCGTTCGAAATAGGCGCTGCTAACGGCCACGCTGTAGACGGAGATCTCGTAACGAAGCAATTCTTTTACGGTGGACTTGTAATCATGGGTATTGGTTCTGATTCCGTTGGCACCGTCGGAAATGAGGAAGATGATTTTGCGGCGCTCACGGCCGCGGTCTCTTAGGATTTGCGCCGCGCTGTAGACGGCGTCGTCGAGAGCCTTGGTGCTCTGGCCTTTGACGACATTAACGGTAGGGGCGACGTTGGGGGAATCCCCGATGGCGGAGTGGCCGTTGATTACCGGACCGTCAGTCATTGCCGGACCCGGCGGTGCCACGGAGGGCTTGGTGTCCAGCTCAGTGCGTTTAATTTCGGTGAGTAATTTGTCCTGATTCTTCGTGAAGCCGGGGCCCTCGTGAAAAAACTGATCGAAGCGGGCGACGTAGGCTTCATCGGCTGAGCTGAGGCCGGCGACGATGGCGCGCAAACTGCCGGCGACTTCTTCCGCATCTTTCCGTTTTAGGTCGTTGTCGATGAGAATGACCATGGAAAGCGGGAAGGCTTCGTTGCTGAAATAGGCGATGCGCTGCTCGACCTTGTCTTCGAAGACGCGAAATTCGTTTTTGGACAAGTCGGGGACGAGGCGGCCGGAGCCGTCTTTGACGGTGACGGGAACGATTACCTGGTTGACTGGAATTACGATTCTGCCGCCCTGGCCATTGGCGCTGGTATCGGCCGGAGGTGGCGGCTGCTGAGCGTTCGGCGCAGGAGCAGGGGTATCTGGCTTAGTTTCCTGCGCGTACGTTGCGATGAAGGGGATGAGGGTGGTGAGGGCGACGACGATTACGGTTTTTCGTAGACTTTTCATGGGCCTCAAGCCAAACTTCGTGTCGATTTAGCCTCTCGAGGATTCTGGCTACGCATCCATCCCGTCCGCTCACGGCATCGTAGGATGCATGCTGGCCGCCAGAGGCGAGCGACAGCGGATTCTAACAGAGGAAAGTATACATGCATTCTTTGAGCAAACTTGCGAGGGTGTGGTTGGCGGTTAGCAGCGCGGCGATGCTGGCGGTGCCGGCGGTCCCCCAGGAGAGCGGTGGTCAAGGGCCGGTGATCCGGTCGCAAGTGAACCTGGTGAACGTGTTCGCCACGGTGCGCGACAAAAATAAACGGATTGTCGGGGATCTGAAGCAGGAAGACTTCAAGATTATTGAGGATAACCAGGACCAGAAGATTTCGTTTTTTTCCAAGGAAGTGAGCCTGCCGATTACGCTAGCTCTGCTGCTGGATACTTCCGGGAGCGAACAGGACATGCTGGGAGCGATTCAAGCGGCTGGGAGCCAGTTTTTGGATCGGGTGCTACGCAAGGGCGATGAAGCGCTGGTGATGTCGTTTGACACGGACGTGGATATGCTGTCTGATTTTACGGATGACCGGGCGCAACTGGATCGCGCGGTGCGGCGGGCGCGGATTAATACTCCTGGCGGAGGAATGATCGCGGGGAATCCTGGGCCAATCGGGAACCAGCAGATGACTGGGACGGCGCTCTACGATGCGATTTATTTGGCGAGCGGAGAAAAGCTGAACACTGAGGCGGGACGGAAAGCGATCGTGATTGTCACGGACGCGCAAGACGAAGGCAGCAAAGTGAGGATTGAAGAGGCTATTGAGTCGGCGCAGAGGACGGATTCAGTGATTCACGTTTTGCTGGTAGCGGACCGGAGATTTGGCGGGGGGAATCCTGGTGTCGCGAAGAAGCTAGCGGATGAAACTGGCGGACGAATGATTGTCGTTAATAATGAGAAGAAATTAAAAGAAGCGTTCGACGAAATTTCGGACGAGCTGCGCAGCCAGTACACGCTGGGGTATTACCCGAGCAACGCGGCCCGGGACGGGAAGTTTCGCAAAATTAAAGTGGAAACGAATAATCACGATTTGAAAGTGCTGGCGCGGAAAGGCTATTATGCCCCCAAGGGAGAAGCCGCTTACCGGGGCGAGCCGGCTGGGGGAGTTGCTGGTCCGGCTGAGTTCGCGCCGGCTCGCGCGAAGTAACCGCGTCGGGCACGGACTTGATAACCCTTATGGTCGGGGGTTTCGATGCGGATTTTGTGGTAGCGGCCGTCCATAATGTAGTTGGTAGGGCTGTAGGCTATAGAGTATTGGTTGCGCAGCTCGTCTCCGATGTCCTGAAACGATTGATCTAGATCATCCACGTGGTAAGGGTAAAAGGCTCGGCCACCGGTTTCTTCCGCTAAATCCTGCAAAATTTGATCCCCGGGGGTGAGGTGGTTCTTGCGATTGGCGGCCTTGGCTGGATCGGTCTGCGAGAGCGCGATCCACTGGGTGCTGGTACTGATGGTGTAAATCACCACGCTGGCGCGTTGGGCCATTTCGATAGCTTCGGCACGAGTGCGGGTGGAGAGATTGTCGTCGCCGTCGCTAATTAAAATCATGACGCGGCGTACCACATCGGGCTGATCGCCGGGTGGACGGGGCGGGTGGCTTAATTCATTCAAGCATGCGGAGTAGATGGCGTCGTAGATGGCGGTGCCGCCGCCGGCGCGAGTTTTGAAGATTTCGTCGCGCAAGGCTCCGGCGTCGCCGGTGAATTTTTGAATCACCTGTGGTTCGTCATCAAAGGTCATAACAAAGGCTTCATCTTTGTTATGGCGCAAAACGCTGAAGAGGAAATTTGTGGAGGCGTCCTGCTCGAATTTCAGGCGGTCGCGAATGCTGTTGGAGGTGTCGAGCAGCATTCCTATGCGCAGGGGAAGATCGGTCTGCTTGCTGAAGTAGCGAATTTCCTGAGGAGCTTTGTCGTCAAAAATTTTAAAGTCAGCTTTTTCGAGGTCAGGAACGAGTTTGTTGCGGCGATTTAGCACGGTGAACAAAATGTCGACGAGGTTTACGCGGCTTTGGATCACGGTGGGGTTCTGGCCTGCGGGCGGCGCTTGTGATGCGTCCGGAGTAGGCGGTGGGGGTGTGGATTGCTGGGGAGGCGGAGGGGGCTGCTGCGCAGAATGTGGCGGCGTCAAGAGTAATCCGACCCCAAGAACGAAGGCCAAAATTAAGAATGGTTTGCGGTGCATGTGTCCAGATTATAGGTACCCGTGGAGGGCAGCGTCAATTTTTGCTGGGTCTCCCCCGGCAGTCTTGGCCAGGGTGTACAGGAAGTCGCGGAGTTCGACCGGCAACGGAGAGCGGATCTCCATTCTTTCGCCGGTTCTTGGGTGAGAGAAAACAATTTTAGCGGCATGCAGAAAATTGCGGCCTAGCGGCGAGAGGGATATATCTCCCACACGCAGCTGGGCCGCGGCTCCGTAGAGTGTGTCGCCCACTACCGGATGTTTGAGCGCGGAAAAATGGACGCGTATCTGGTGGGTGCGACCGGTGTGAAGCTGGACCTCCAGCAAAGTAGTGGCGCCGATCTTGAGGAGGGTGCGCCAGTCGGTACGGGCTTCGCGGGAGTTAGCAATTTTTGCGCCGCGAAAGGATTTCTGTTCAGCGGCCATACGTACGCGTTTAAGCGGGTCGCGGCCAATGGCCAGCTCGATTCGACCGCTGGCGGTCTCGAACGAGCCTTGCACCAGGGCGATGTAGGTTTTATTTACGGTGCGCTGTCGAAAGGCTTCGCCGAGGCGGGCGTGGGCGGAGTCGGTTTTCGCGACGAGAATGACTCCTGAAGTCTCCTTGTCGAGGCGGTGAACGATTCCGGGACGCAAGTCGTCACCCAATTGCGAAAGGGACTGGCCGCGGCCAAGGAGAGCGTTGACCATAGTGCCAGTCGCGTTACCTGCGCCGGCGTGCACGGTCATGCCTGCGGGCTTATTGACGGCAATGATTTCGGTATCTTCAAACAAAATGTCGAGCGGGATAGATTCCGCGTGGGCTCGCAACGGGGGCCGGGCCTTGGGAGTTACGGCGACTTTTTCGCCGGCATGTAAGCGATGCGATCCTTTGGAGGGCTTTCGGTCGACAAGTACGAGTTCGCCGTCAATCAATTCTTTGACGCGGGTGCGGCTTAGCTGTGGATACCTGGCAGCAACGGCATGATCGAGGCGGTCTCCAATTTCGCCTGGCAAAACCTCGAAGGAGAGAACGAAACTCTCGTCTGGCTGTGAAGGCGCGCCGGTTTTAATTTCTTTTTCGCCACTCATGCTGGACCTTGGAATTACGGGCGCATCTCGCTGCGACACTCCATCATTTAGAATAGTGCAGGCAGAATAATTCAGGCGCGCTTTTTTGCCGACACGGTGGCATCCACGTTCGCGCCGAAGATGGCGTCGAGTAAGATCAGCGCGGCTCCGATGGTGATCGCGGAATCGGCGACATTAAAAGCGGGCCAGCGATAGGAGCCAATCCACACTTCAAGAAAATCGGTCACGCCACCGTGAAGAATGCGGTCGGTGACATTCCCGGTCGCGCCCGCGATTAACAGCGCAAGGCCCGCGAAGGTCATCGGGCCGCCAGTCTTGCCGGCTACCAACAACCAGGCAAGAATGATCACCACCAGAATTGAACCGGCGATAAGAATGGATTTCATCCAAGGCGAATTCGAATCGGCGAAAAAGCTGAAGGCGATTCCGGGATTTGTGCTGTGGACCAGGTAAATTAAGTTGCGGACGACCTCGTGGCGGTAGCTTTCGGTGGTGGAGGCTTCAAACCAGGCTTTGGTAGCGCGGTCGGCGATGACTACCGAGAGGGTGAGCCACAACCATCGCAATCGCGGGGAAATTGGCACTAAATTTCTACTTTCAACGCGGCAATATTTCTTGCTCGCCTCTCGATATTAACGGTGATGCGGCGAGTCACAGGATCGACCTCTAAGCTGCGCTTTCGATTTCGGCGAGGGCTTCGGTGCACCGTTCACAGACGGTGGGATACCTGGGGTTTTCGCCTACATGAGTGGAATAGTTCCAGCAGCGTTCGCACTTGGCACCGTCGGCGCGTTCGATCTTGATGGCAAGGCCAGGCAGCGATTCGCTTTGGACAGCGCCGTTCGGAGCGGCTGGTTCGACTTCCACTTGCGAAACGATGAAGAGTGCAGGCAACACATCGCGTCTGTCCTGTAGTAATTTCTGTAATCCCGGCGCTTCGCTGCCAGCGTAGAGTTTCACTTTGGCCTCAAGACCGCCGCCGATAGCCTTGGCGGCGCGCGCCTGTTCGAGTGCCACCAAGACCGCGGAGCGCACTTGCGCGAGGCGCACCCACTGTTCGGCGGCTTCCCTGCTGATCCCGCTGGCCAGTGAATCGCCTTCAGCGAATTCCGCCTGATGCACACTTCCTGCGCCCTGCGTGTCCGACGGTAGCATTTTCCAAATTTCTTCGGTGGTGAATACCAAGACGGGCGCGAGCAATCGCACCAAAGCGCTGGTAATTTTCCAGACGGCGGTTTGCGCCGAACGCCGCGATGTGCTGCGAGGCGCTTTGGTGTAGAGGCGGTCTTTCAACACATCGAAATAAAAGGAACTGAGGTCAACGACGCAGTAATCGTGGATGGCGTGGTATACGCGATGAAAATCGTAACCGGCATACCACTCGCGGCATTTGCGCGATAATTCGGCGGTGCGATCGAGCATCCAGAGATCGATTTCTTCCAACTGCTCGTTGGGCAGCGCATCTCGTGAAGGATCGAAATTCGCTAAATTTCCCAGCGCGAAGCGGAAGGTGTTGCGAATTTTTCGGTAGGCTTCGCTGAGCTGGATCATTACCCGTTCGCTCATCTTTACGTCAGCCTGGTATTCCTGCGAGGCCACCCAGAGGCGCAAAAGATCGGCGCCCCACTTTTCGCAAATCTCGGCGGGCTCGATTACATTGCCCAATGATTTGGACATGGGGCGGCCCTGCTCATCGAGAGTCCAGCCATGGGTCACCACGCCGCGGAACGGAGCGGCGTTTTTGATTCCGGTGGCGACCAGCAAAGAACTTTGGAACCAGCCGCGATACTGGTCGGGACCTTCGAGATAAATATCGGCAGGCCACTCCGGGCCGTGCAAGACGGCGAGGTTGGAAGAGCCGGAATCAAACCATACGTCGAGAATGTCGTGTTCCTGACGCCATTTGGGGGAGCCACAGGAACACTTGGTGTTGGGAGGCAACAATTCTTCTGGGGTGTGCTGATACCAGGCGTCGGCGCCTTCCTTTCTGAACCAATCCAAAACATTTCGTAGCGCGTTAAAATCTTCGAGGCGTTTTCCGCAGGCGTCGCAATAAAACACGATGATGGGCACGCCCCAGAAACGCTGGCGCGAAACGCACCAATCGGGGCGCTTCTCCACCATTTCGTAAATGCGTTCCTCGCCCCAAGCAGGAATCCATTTCACACCTTCCACTTCGTCAAGGGCTTCCTGGCGAAATGTTTTATCGCGACCGGGGACGATGGCGTCCATCTTGATAAACCACTGCTCGGTGGCGCGAAAAATCACAGGATTGTGGCAACGCCAGCAATGCGGATAAGTATGTTTGTATTCGTGGTGGCCTAGCAGCGCGCCGCGGTCGCGCAGCAGTTTGACGATGATGGGGTTGGCTTCAAAAACATTTTTGCCCTTGTACTCGGGCCAACCTTCCAGATAAACGCCGCGGTCATCGAGCGGAGCGTAAGTTTCCAATCCATATTTCTGGCCAGAATAAAAGTCATCGGCGCCGTGACCAGGAGCGGTGTGCACGATGCCGCTGCCCTGATCGAGGGTGACGTAGTCGGCTAAAATGCCAGGGACCTGGAGAGGCAGAAAGGGATGCTGAAATTTGCGGCCTTCGAATTCGCTGCCTTTGAATGTTTCGCGGATACGGGCTTCCTTAATATCGCATTCGGATTGGAGTGCAGCGATACGGTCGACGGCAAGGAGGAGAGCGCCTCTTTCGGTGTCGACGACTGCATAGTCGTAGTCGGGATGAAAAGCCAATGCGCGGTTATGGGGCAGCGTCCAAGGAGTTGTGGTCCAGATGACGGCGCTAACTTCGTTGCCGGGATTCTGGCCATCGGCGATGCCGAATTTCACCCACACGGATGGGCTGGTGTGATCTTCGTACTCGACTTCGGCTTCCGCTAATGCGGTGCAGTCGTGGAGGCACCAGTAGACCGGCTTGCGCCCGCGATAGACGTAACCTTTTTCCATGAACTCCAGAAAAGCGCCGGCGATGGTGGCTTCATAGTCAAAATTCATGGTGAGGTACGGATCATTCCAACGGCCGAAGACGCCGAGACGCTTGAAATCGCGCTTGTGCTGCTCGACGTAGCGATTCGCGAATTCACGGCAAAGCTTACGAAATTCGGGTGCGGAAACCTTGGCCTTGCCGCCCAACTCTTTTTCGACTTGTGTCTCAATGGGCAAACCGTGGCAATCCCAGCCAGGGACGTAAGGCGCGTAGTGGCCGGCCATGCTTTCGGATTTGACGATCATGTCTTTGAGAATTTTGTTGAGACCGGTGCCGAGGTGGATGGTTCCGGTGGGATAAGGAGGGCCATCGTGCAAGACAAAAAGGGGCTTGCCCTTGCGAGTCTCCAGAATTTTTTCGTAGAGATGGGCGTCCTCCCAGGCAGCAAGCTGTTTCGGCTCGTTCTGCGGCAAGCTGGCTTTCATGGGGAAATCGGTCTTGGGTAGGTTAAGAGTTTTCTTTAATTCCAGTGGTTCGGCCATGAGCTGAGAAATGGAAAGTCCCCTTTTTGTCGCTAGCGATCATCTATAGCGCAGGATAAATTCATCCCGGTCGCGGCCAGCGCGATAAATCCCTGTTTTCCCGCATTTATACCGGTCTTGTTTCTCTTGTTTCTGGAGAGAGGTATATGACGGGAAACATCGGAAAGCTGATTAAATGAGTATGTTACAATGAATAGCAGTCGATGTCAGCCGCGTGGGTCGCGCAACCTTTCCCGGGGAGCGCGAATCATATCCGGCTAGCACGCTTAATCCGCAATAGCTGCGTGTAAACCGAGGGAAGACGGTGCCGGGTAGAATGATCAATCTCTTGCCGACTCAGCCTCAGCCACCCAAGGCCAATGAAGCCAGCGCAGGTCCCACGATTCCGCTGCCCCGATTCGGGACTCCCACCAAGTTTGTGACCGATGGTTTCTGGGGAAACCTCAAACAATTTCTGACGGAACGTCCGGTGAAAATTAGCGGGGATGTTCACTCTCCGCTGATGCCCGAAAATTACGGTGACGGATTTAAAGAGAATTTGAAGGCGGTGCTTAAGGGCGGGCCGGTTCCAAAAGGCGCATCGAATAGTCGACTGGAAGTAGCTTGGGGAGCGGGGTTCGGCGGGTTCGGGGACCGCATCAAGGAATTGTTTTTCCCGGTCAAGCAGGCTCCCGCGCAGTGGACCAGCAAGCCGGTCAAGGTCAAGGATATTTGGTCGAAGGACGAGACTTTTGGGTGGACGCAGGCAATTTCGATCGGGCTACACGTCGGGATAATTACTCTTCTAGTTGTTCCTCTCTTTACGCATATTTTGCCGAGCTCTCAAGCAAAAAATAAAGCATTTGATTCAACCCCGTTGGATATTTCGCCATACATAGCCAAGTTGCCTGCCGGTACGAAGAAGGCTGGTGGCGGTGGTGGCGGTGGCGACCGATCCATTACGCCGCCTACGAAGGGCCAGGCTCCGAAATTCGCGTATACGCAATTTACGCCGCCTGAGGTGACGATCAAGAATCTCGCTCCTAAGTTGCCGATGGATCCGACACTACTGGGGCCGCCGGAACTGAAGATTGCGAATCCCCCACTTCCGAATGTGGGCGATCCGATGGCGGGCGCGGTAACAATGTCGGGCGGGCCAGGCGGTGGCGGCGGTGTCGGCGTAGGCACGAGCGGAGGTATAGGGAGCGGTTCCGGCGCGGGGTTGGGGCCTGGCGAAACGGCAGGTACGGGTGGAGGCGCTTTCCGTGCGGGAGTGAACGGAGTGGGCTCGCCGCAATGTATTTACTGCCCACAACCGGAATATTCGGATGAGGCTCGCAAAGCGAAATATCAGGGGACTGTGTTGCTGGATGTGACGGTAACAGCGGACGGGCGTGTTATTAATCCCATCGTGATTAAGGGGCCTGGACTGGGCCTGGAAGAAAAAGCGCTGGCGCAGGTGCGCAATTGGAAAATGCGGGCGGCTTTGGGGCCCGGCGGCAAAGCTGTCGCTTGCCGGGTACAGATCGAAGTAACTTTCCACCTTTACTAAAAGTCGACTCATAGCAGCGCTTCGCGCGAGGGCGGGAATGCCAATTTCCTGATTGGCGTCGGACCCGTCTTGTCGGTGAGACCCTTCACTAAAGCAACACAAAAGATGTTCGGTGCGTCGGCGGGACCCCAATCTGTTACGATTTGCGAATGATGAAAACGCGAACGGCCTCAGTGGCCGTGTTGTTGTTTGGCTCCTCGTTTATGGGGGCGAGTTCATTTGCGCAAACGGCCGCGGGCACGGGCGGACTGCAGCTTACTGCAAGGATCACACCCACGGCGGCACGGCCCGAGCCGGTACGGCAATTTACTTTCTACATTCTCAGTAAGAGCTACGCGGCGGTTTCGCAAGAAGTGGAAGCTGACGATGTAATTCCCTCTCGCGCTAAATTCATTGATGATTTGAAAGTTTCTCCGGAGCTGAAGGAATGGCTCAAAGCGCATGAGATTCTGGATTTGACCATGCCGGGGCTGGATAAAGCGCTGACGGCCGACGATGTGCTGCACGTGCCTGAATTTTTGCTGGCTTACCAGCGAGCGAACAGCGGCGGCGTGACGAATGGCATTCCCAAACCGAAATATAAGGACGCGGACAGAACGGATCATCCGGACAAATACAAAAAGCAAACAGAGGAATACTACAGCGCGCTGCGGAAGTTTATTCGCTTACACCCGGAAACAATGAGCGGGATGGAACTGGAAATGGACGCTGTGAATCCACAGCGAAAATGGGCGAAGATTGAAAGCGAGCACAAGAAACACGTGCAGCATCTGGCGCCCGATGTGGCACAGACGAAATATCTGGTGGCCAAGGCGGACACGGATCTGGATGGGCGCGCGGGAGTTTCGGGATTGCCACCGGGAAGTTACTGGGTGAGTTCCCTGAATCTGGATGCGGATGCGGGAGATACGCGGGTGAGGTGGGACGTGCCGGTAGCGATTCAGCCAGGACAGACCACGCGAGTGGAGTTGAATAATTTGAACGCGACGGACGCGCACGCGGCTTCCGCTCCCTGAAATAAGCCAACGCGAATATGGGTACCCTCTCGCGCTGGATCTTCTTTAACATTTTTCTGCTGGTTGCGGTGGCGCTCGATCTGGGTGTGTTTCATCGCAAGCCGCACAGAATCAAGCTGCGCGAAGCGGCGATCTGGAGCGCGGGTTGGATCGCTGTGTCGCTACTTTTCGGCGCTGGGATATTTTGGTTTCTGGGCAGACAACCCGCTCTTGAATTCTTCACCGGATACCTGATCGAAAAAGCACTGAGCATCGACAATCTGTTCTTGTTTCTGGTGATCTTCCGCGCTTTCTCGGTGGACGAGCGGGTACAACACCGTTTGTTGGCCTGGGGGGTGTTGGGGGCGCTAGTGATGCGCGGGATCATGATAGCCATGGGCGCTGCTCTGGTGGCGCGCTTTTCGTGGATCATGTATGCGTTCGGGGCCTTCCTGGTGTACGCGGGGATTCACATGCTTTTGATTCGAACGCGGGACACGCATCCGGAACAAAACAAGATTTTTCAATTTGCGAGCAGGCATTTGCGGGTCACGCGCCAATATCACGGCGAGAGATTTTTTGTGCGCTTGAACAAACAATTATTTGCGACTCCGTTATTTTTGGTGCTGCTGGTGGTGGAGATTACCGATATCACGCTGGCGGTTGATTCGATTCCTGCGATTTTTGGTATCACGGTCGATGCGTTTATCGTGTACACCTCGAATGTGTTTGCGATTCTGGGGTTGCGGGCGATGTATTTTTTGCTGGCAGGAGCTTTAGGGCGGTTGCGTTACCTGACGGTGGGGCTTTCGGGTGTGCTGGTTTTCATTGGGGCAAAGATGATTGCGGAGCCGTGGATGCATGTTCCGGTGCACATTTCGCTGGGAGTGGTAGCGGGAATACTTCTGGTGGCGCTTATCGCGTCGCTAATTTCGCCTGGGCAAGCAGTGGCCACTGAACAAGGCCGGGGCCGCGGTAAAATCGCGCAGGGTCCTGATAGATAGAACGCGATCAGCTATGGCAAACGCGATCACGTCTGCGATTACGAATCTGTCGGCTGCCGAGAAATCGACGCGTATGGCGGCGGCTTCGGAGATTTACCAACAAGGGCGGGTCGCAGCAGATCGAGCGGTATCTCGTTGGTGGGAGGACGCGGAATTAGCTAAGTTGCTGTTAAGCCCAAAACCGATTGTTACTGTTGGTGTGGCTGTGCATCGTGAGACGTTCGCGAGGATACGGGCGGCTAACGGGCAGCCGGCATTGGCGATTGTGCCTCAAGAACAGGATGCTGAAGAATTTGAGCTGCATTCTGCGGATGGCGTTGAATTGGATGTGCTGACAAGCAGGGAGCCGGCTGGTCAGGGGCCGATCGCGCGGTTTCTGGCAAAGTTTGGCGACGGCGTTCAGCAGGTAGAGTTTCGGTGCTTGGATGTGAACCGCGCCATGGCAATTGTGCACGAGCGGTTTGGCGCTGCTCCTATTTATCCCGAGGCGCGGGCAGGGTCTAACGGTTCGAAAGTAAATTTTGTTCTGGTGCCGGTTCCGGGCACGGGCGCAGAAAACGCGAAAGTACTGATAGAACTTTACGAGTTGCCCTCACCGTGATTCACTCGCCACTCTGTTGAATCATTTTGGCTACCAAGCCGGTCCAGCCGGTCTGGTGATTGGCGCCGAGGCCGGCGCCATTGTCTCCGTTAAAAAATTCATAAAAGAGAACGAGGTCGCGCCAGTATGGGTCGCTCTGGAAAACCTCGGCGGTGGCGTTAACGGGGCGGCGGCCCTGATTATCGCGCAGAAAAAGGTGAGTCAGCCGGCGTGAAATTTCGGCGGCCACTTGCCATAGATCAGTTTGGTTGTTCGAACCAGTGGGACAGGCAACTTTGAAATCTTCGCCGTAGTAATGATGGTATTTCTGCAAGGACTCGACCAACAGGTAGTTGACCGGGAACCAGATGGGCCCGCGCCAGTTCGAATTACCGCCAAATGTTCCGGTGGCGGACTCCGCAGGCTCGTAATCCACTCTGCTGACCGTGCCATTAAAGCGCAATTCGTAGGGATGATCCTTATGAAAGCGGGACAACGCCCGGATGCCGTAGGGAGAAAGGAATTCGGATTCGTCGAGCATGCGCGAGAGAACACGACCCAACCGTTTTTTGCTGACTAGCGAGAGCAGCAAGCGCGTACCGCGAGCCGAGTTTTGTGACGTATCAATGTGGTCAGGAACGTCGGGATGGTTGTCGATGAACCATTGCATGCGGCGTTTAAATCCTGAGAGCTTGTCGATGGCTTCGGGTTCGAGGGTCTCCACCCCAAACAGCGGAATGAGGCCGACCATGGAGCGGACCTTCAAGAAGTGGTCTTCACCGTTGGGGAGATGCAGAACGTCATAGTAGAAACCGTCTTCTTCGTCCCACAAGGATTTGCCGGGTGATCCAAAATTATTCATGGCGTGGGCGATGTAGACGAAATGCTCAAAAAATTTGCTGGCAATGTCTTCGTAAGCGCGATCTTCTTTGGCAAGTTCGAGTGCAATAGCAAGCATGTTGAGGCAATACATGCCCATCCAACTGGTGCCATCGGATTGTTCGAGATGACCGCCAGTGGGGAGAGGCGCGGATCGGTCAAAAACCCCGATATTGTCCAGACCCAGAAAGCCGCCCTGAAAAATATTGGAGCCGTCAGGATCTTTTCGATTCACCCACCAGGTGAAATTCAAGAGCAGCTTATGAAAAACCTTTTCGAGGAAGGTGCGGTCGGCCACGCCGCGGACGCGACGCTCGATTTTGTAAACGCGCCAGGCGGCCCAGGCGTGGACGGGGGGATTCACGTCACTAAAGGCCCACTCGTAGGCGGGCAATTGGCCGTTGGGGTTCATATACCATTCTCGGAGGAGGAGCACGAGCTGATCCTTGGCAAAGTCAGGATCGATGATGGCCAGCGAGACGCAGTGAAACGCCAGATCCCACGCTGCGTACCAGGGGTATTCCCATTTGTCGGGCATGGAAACAACGTCGTCGTTATACAACTGCGTCCAATCCTTGTTTCTGCCATTCCAGCGCTCTTCCGGGGGAGGCGGCTGGCCAGGATCACCGGTGAGCCAAGTGAGGACGTCGTAGTGGTAGAACTGCTTCGACCACATCATCCCCGATAAGGCCTGACGCATTACGTTGCGAGCATCTTCGGAAATGTCCTTAGGCACACGAGAACCGTAAAAATCGTCGGCTTCTCTTTGGCGCAGGTCGAAAAGACGATCGAAACCACCGCCGAAATCGTTGGTGGCTGGAACTTCTCCGTTGGGGTCAGCAGGTAACGGCGAAGTGACGTCCACCTGATACGAGTCGGGGCTGATGCCATCCAGTGGGTCGGTATCGGTCAGGCGTAGCTTAAACGTGGTGCTGTCGCCAGGGCCAAGGGTGAGCGGGTAGTAGGCGGCCATCTTGGTGCCGGTTTGCTTGGGATTTATCGCATTCTGATTTTTTTGAATCAAATATTCATGGAAAGCGTCTTTGACGAAGGGCGTGGGACTTTTTCCCGCAAAAACACGCTCATAATTGGTTTGGTTCTCGGTAAAGAGTAATTGTGGCTGACCTGCGCACAACAACCAACGCTTGCCGTACTGCCAATGCTGCACTTCAACGCATCGGCAGTTTTCCGGCCCGACGGTTTTCCGCATGGTGGGGCGGCGGTTATCCTTGCCCCAGGACCAAGTATTCCGAAACCATAGCGAGGGCAAGAGATGAAGTGTGGCGGCTTCCGGGCCGCGATTCACCACGATGAGTTTGATAAGAATGTCTTCGACGTCGGCCTTGGCGTACTCGACGAACACATCGAAGTAGCGATTCTGCGCGAAGACGCCGGTGTCCATCAGTTCGAATTCGGGTTGAGTGCGGTCGCGACGAGCGTTTTCGGCAATTAAGGCATCGTAGGGAAATGCAGCGTGCGGATATTTGTACAGCATCTGCATGTAACTGTGGGTGGGCGTGGAATCCAGGTAGAAGTAATATTCCTTTACGTCCTCGCCATGATTTCCCTGATGCCCGGTAAGGCCGAAGAGGCGCTCCTTCAGGATATGATCGCGGCCGTTCCACATGGCCAAACCGAAACAAATCATCTGATGGCGGTCGCTGATGCCTCCGATACCGTCTTCGCCCCAGCGGTACGCGCGTGACCTGGCGTGGTCATGCGGAAAATATTCCCACGCGGTGCCGTACGGGCTGTAGTCCTCGCGCACGGTTCCCCATTGGCGCTCGGATAAATAAGGGCCCCAGCGCTTCCAATATTTCTTGCGGGTGCGCGTTTCTTCAAGGCGCTGGTCTTCACGGGTCTGCAGTCTGGGCATAGGGCTTAGTCTTGAACAGACTATCCGAAATTATACAAATTTATTTTGGCATCAACAGCGAAGGTACCGCGAATCGCAGTTCTGCTCGCGTGCTTCTTCCGGCAATGAGGTGCGTTCATTTGATGCGCGGAAGCCCCAGACGGCGCAAAGAAGAATATGAAGCCGGCTATTTAAGGTATAGTGCACATAAGGGAAAGTTTAGAGATGTTATCCTCACAGAGAAGGGCCGCTGTGAAAGCTGCGAGAGAGATTGGTTGGACAGACGCCGAGATTCTCCGATCCGTTACCAGAAATGTTTATGGCACAAATCGCCGCAAGGAAATTATTGTGGAATGATCAGAAGCTTTGGGATTGCAGTCTAGCGATGCTTTGCGGATAGCCCGGACGCGAACTTGATCCCCACGGCCGGTCCGCCACGCGGGCCCGCGAAGGGAAAGCCTCCGCGTAAAACTCCGGAAAGAACTTCATAATAAATTTCTTGCTTTCTTTAGATTCAGCTGCGAGCTTGCGAATTTTCTGTTTGCGGACTGAGGGCTGCAATTTTCCATAGTCACGGCGTAGGTCAATTAGAAAATCAGATTCCGACATAGCGCCTCCGAAAAGGAACATTGTTAATAATAAC
>DATBBY010000120.1:0-2109 GCA_036270765.1 Candidatus Acidiferrum sp. | reverse complement strand
GAAGAGAGTTTTTGATTTTGCTGAGCAAGATCCGGACAAGGTGGAATTGCACGATGGATCAAAAGCGTATTTCCTGACCCACAGCGGCGAGGATTGGTGGCAGGACGGGAAAAAGATGGATCCCGTAAGCATTCAGGAATTCTTGCGCTCGATCCGCACACTAACGGCAACAAAATTTGTTACCACCGGATTTTCCAGCCCTGGACTGTCCCTAGTGGTGGCCTCGAAAGATGGCAAGCGCGTTGAAAAAGTGGATATTTCCAAGAATGGCGGCGGTTACCTTGCTCGAAGAGGAGATGGACCCGCACTCTTTGATTTAGACGCGAAGGCTGTTGAAGACATTCAAAAAGCCACGGGTGAATTGAAACCCGCTGTTATTCCCCCTGCCAAGAAATAAAGTGGCGCAGGCTGAAGCCTGCGGGGATTCGTCCTTGCTGGGACTAAAACCCGCAGGCTGAAGCCTGCGCCACTTAAAACAACTCCCCCGACTATGTTCTAAAGAACTTTACGCATTTGGGTACCAGTCAAGCAGGCGCACCTCGATGCCTGTGCCATCCAGAGCCTTCTTGAATACGGCGGTGTCTTGTCCTTTGTAGTGATAGGGGATGGCAACTTTGGGATGAAACGCCTTAACTGCATCGGCGGCTTCTTCCGGCGTCATGGTGTAAGGCAAATTCATGCAAATGAAGGCCACATCTATATTTTTGAGGGCGCGCATTTCCGGAATACCTTCGGTGTCACCGGAAAAATAGAAGCGCTTGCCGCCGTAGGTGAGCACGTAGCCGTTGCCGCGGCCTTTTTCGTGAAAAACCGTGCCAGGCTTTGGACCGCGCGACGCCGTCGTGTTGTACATGGGAATGGCTTCAATTGTCCACGCGCCCCAAGTTGTCTTTTCGCCGTTGCCGATGACCTTGGCGGTCGTAACGGTTTTCGCGACTGCGGCAGGGGCGATGATATCGGTGCTGGCCTTGCTTTCGGCTTTGATCATGTCCGGGTCCATGTGATCGCCGTGGATATCGGTAATCAAAATCAGGTCGGCTTGCGGGAGACCCATGAACATGGCTGGTTTGGCGGGATCGACGATGATCACTTTTCCGCCGGCTTCGATTTCCAACGAAGCGTGGTACACCGGCGTGATCTTCACCGGGCCGGCGGACGTATCAAATGATTGAACGGGGCGTGACATTTGCATTTGGGCGTTCGCGCCCGCCGCGAACGAGAGCATTGCGGCGCAAGCAAGTAAATAAACAAGCGATCTCATTTTTTCACTCCTATGGGGAATTCCACCCTAAGCGGGCGAAATGTTAGCACGCGTGCCGCAAACCGTTCAATCTTCATCGTCCAGCCCCAATAACGCCAGCATCTTACTTGTCGCGACAGAGGAGGGGCCAGCGGTTTTTCAGCTGGGTCGACTTGCGAAAAAACCGCCTGCGGGACGCCGGCGCTACTTCACCCTGGTGCAGGTTTACCTGTACCAAAGGACAGCTGTCTCTTTCGCAATTCTTGGCGCGTGTTCTCACTTACCGTTTCCACGTTGCGTACAATAGAAAGACGAGTCCTTGGCCAATTCCTCTTCGGAGCGAAACGAAATAATGAGCGACACCCCCTACACTGTGGCTCGAACGACCCCGCGCTTTGCGTTTATCGCCGAAGCAGAAGTCGTGGGAATGAAGGATCGCGCGCGGGTCTCGGAGTTGAGCGCACGCGGCTGCTATATCGATTCCATAAACCCGCTGGCCAAAGGAACCGAAGTCCGCGTTCGCATTCGCTACGGCTGCAGTACGTGCGATTTTGCCGGCACGGTCATCTATACGCATGCAGGGTTCGGCATGGGCGTGGTGTTTGGAAATTTGACGGCCGAACAACGCTCCACCCTGGACGTCTGGCTGGATGAATTGGCGCGGAAAATGGACTGAATCGACGCAACCTGATCCAGCCTCAAATCACAATAAATCAGGCAGTTGAGTTCTGATTCACTTGGACAGGAAACCTGCCCTCTCCGTCCCGAAGAATGTGGGACGGAGAGGCTTATACAAAACCATCATGGACTGAGGGTCGCAGGTTTTGTAGAGGCCGCCCGCTTTTGGGGCGGGCATCGGGTCGATCATT
>DATBBY010000119.1:0-37258 GCA_036270765.1 Candidatus Acidiferrum sp. | reverse complement strand
GCTTGTTGCAGCTGTGCGTCAGAAGACGCGGCATTTGCGCGGTTACGGTCGGATTCGGATTCGGCTTCGGCCGCTTGTTGCTGCCGTTGCGCGGAGTCGCGATCTCTTTCGGCGCCTGCCTGCGCGCCGGCGGCTTCCATCGCCGCGGACTGGGCATCGAGGTTGTTGCGGTCCGCTTCGCGGCGACGGCGTTGCGCTTCGGCGGTGTCAGCTTCGGCACCAGCGCGGCGTTGTGCTTCATCGTCGGCACGATTGTTGGCGGAGGCTTCGCGGTTCGCTCCGGCCGTGCGTTCGTGCGCCAAACGCTCTTCGTCGATATGCTTCACGGAAATTTCACGCGCGTCTTCAGCTTTTTCCACCACTTCGCGTGAAACAGCAATCAGCGATTTTTTATTTTCGTGCTTCCTGATGGCCATGGAGTCCGCTTCATCCATCTGGCGTACCGCCTTGCGGTAGCTTTCCATAGCATATTGTTCGGCACCCACCGATGGGGCAATGCGAATAGCGTTGCGCGCCTGGAAGAATTCGAGTGGCAGTCCGGCGTTCAGTACTACAGGGTCAAACTTGTAACCGGTCGAAAGATATCCACCGCGATCGATCATTTCGTATTTGGCGGTCACCGATTCGGTGGAGCCCCTGGTATCCGGGCGCACAACATTTTCTAGCACCACCAGGTTGCTGGGACGACGCACCGCATAATAGGGCTCCGCTGTCACGATCATCGCAAACGACTGCAGGTCGGTGGTCACATACAATTTACTGCGGTGATTGTCGCCCACCAACACTTCGCCGATGTTTACCGGCCGGCCTTCCGGCGAAATCGCCCACAAAACATAAGTTAGATACTCGTGGCCCAAACTAGTAGGACGGTCCAGGCCTGAGAATTCCGCATCGATAGGGAGCGCTCCGCGCTTGCTGCCGGCTTTGGCCTGGGCCCATTGCGCCATGCATCAAATCCGTCCCTTGAAAATCAATCTTTGTCGAGCCGCTAGCGATGCCAGTAGCTCACTGCGGGTGTGGAACGGCTCACCACATTGCTGCGAAACTCCGGCATGGGATTGCCCGAGTCTGTGGGAGCTTGCGTCTGGTATTGCGCTTGCGCGAATGGGCAAACCGTTGCTGCCACGGTCAGGATGAAAGCTAGTCTCTTCGGCATGATTCTCCTCTGAATACTGCGAGAATCGAGTATGAGGATTTGAAGGTGGCAACACTGTGCGCTAATGCACGTTTCCCGAAGCGGGATAGTGCATAGAAGGACACTTTTGCGGCGTTCATCCTGCTACATACAATTCGTGAGTGTGGCTCAGAATTGCTCTTGGCGGGCTATTGGGAAACGTGCTCGTACCGCATGCCAGTACTGATGAGGTTTTCGATTGCTTCGACGCTCTGAATGCCACCGCGCGCGCCAATCGCCGCGCAGTTCAGCGCCGCTGCGGCACAAGCAAAATCCAGTTGTCGCGCCAATGGCCAGTCCTGCAGTAGTCCATAGATGAACCCGGCGTGAAAAATATCACCAGCTCCAGTTGTGTCCACAGACTCCACGCGAAACGCCGCGGCGCGATGAAATTGCGAACCATCCCACGCGATTACCCCTTCGTGCCCCAAAGTAGCGGCAGTGAGCCGGCAACCGTACCTGGCTTGTAAAGCTTGCAAGCCCGCGCGCAAATTCGCTTCGCCCGTCAGACGCCCGGGAATATCTCTGCTGGCAATCAGGTAATCGATGTTGCCCAGCAGGCCGTGCACGCCTGGATAAACTTCATCGAGATCGGCGATAACCGGGACACCGGAAGCTTTAGCCCAAGTGGCGGCTTGGATTGCCGCAGCCGTGTCATGACCGTCGACATGCAAAGCTCGCGCCTCGACGATCCACTCTTGTTTAAGTTCCTCGGGCCGCAACGTTAAATTATTGTCGCGCTTCCAGAGCACCGTGCGCTCGCCGGTATCGTCGACCAGAATAAACGCTTGCTGGCTCGCGCAGCCTTGCGCGGTGAACAGATGCGCTTCCACGCCGGCCTTCGCAAATTCCGCCCGATGAATATCTGCAAACCGGTCTTCTCCAACTTTCCCAACGTAACTGGTGCGCAATCCCCATTGCTGGCAAGCAATAACCGCGCTCGCAACCTGGCCACCTGGCAAAATATTTGCCGAGCGGAACTCCACTTTGGAACCGAGTTCCGGGTAATGGGGCAGCGGAATTAATGTGTCGATGGCGTTTAGGCCGACTCCAACGAGGTCAATGCTGGGTGAGTTGGTCATGAATTAATTGAAGCGCGTGGTTCGCCACAGCGTGAACCCGCAAACAACCAGAAGGATGAAAATTGCTCCGCTCAACAATGTTGCTATTAATCCATTAACAGGCAAACTTGGCGCATGCGCCAACGTCGCGAAATACACGAAGACGCCAGTAGCCACAGCGACCACTACCCAGTCTACCGCCCGGCGCTTGCCTCTGCCTTCTCCCGACACATCTTCGCCTTGCATCCGGGCTGCTACAAACCGCTTGTCCATGCCATAGCGCCGGCATTCCCGTTCGGTAGCTGCCGCCCACTGCGCCTGCTCCGCGCCCGTCGTTGAAGAAAATGCGATCGCCGCGACGCCCACCATCATCAGTAACGAACCGCCGATGACTTGCATATACGTGGAAGCGCCGCTTCCATGTAACTCCCCGAAAACAAAAATTCCCCACAACAACCCCCACAGTTGATTGGAGTTCGACAGCGGAATGCCGCGGCTGATTCCCAAATATTTCGCGGCATATTGTTGAAAGAGGTCGCCAATCACCCAAATGAATCCCCCGGCCATCAACCAGAAGAGCACCCCTCGCGCGCTGACCAACTCCCGCCACAGCACCGCAAAACCAAGGTAACTCACCGTGAGTGTGGCCATCATTCCCAGTTCGCCAAAAGTGAAAAAAGTAACGAAAGAGAGAGGATTCATGCCGGACAGATATGCCTTGCGATACGGAATGTACATCGTGCCCCAAAGGATTCCGGCGCTCAGCGCGGCCCACACGCCGCGCATGGAATTACCCGCAGGGGCTTGTGTTGAAGAAGCGATGGCCAGCAGCGTTGCGCCTGCACACATGATCAACGCGCCGCCAAGGACTCCGGTCCAACGGCGCCAGCCCGCTTGACGTAACTCGCGGAAGAAAATAAAACCCCAAAATATGCCCAACAAGCTGTTCGAATTCCACAGCGGAAACGCGATGCTCAACCCGATGTCGCGTATCGCAAAAATCGTCAGCGTGTTTGCTACCGCCCACATGGATCCGGCCAGTAAGGCCCAAACGATCAGATGTGGCGACCGCTGCACGTCCGCGCGAATGGAGGACGTCCCAATCATCAAAGCAGGCAAGCTCCAGCGAGCCAGAAAGACACCGATAACCATGATCAGCGAAATAACCAGCGGCGAAACTCCGATGGAAACCAGTTTCGTTGGAGCTTCCGCAGTCCCCAGCCAAGCCCCGGCGGTAAAACCACAAAGCACTCCCAGAGCGTGCAACTTCTTCGCTCGCCAATCGCTTTGGACCACACCTTCAGTACGGGAGATTGCAGCAGGTTGCATATTTCCCCAAAATCAAAATTTCAACTGATCGCGCGCAGAATCAACAGACCGCCTATGAGCACTGCAAGCGGCACCCAAAAATGAATGTCGGTCAGTATGCTGCTTAGTCGCCCTCCTGTGGGGGATGTACTCGCAACTTGCTGCACATTTTTCTCCTTGCGCTTAGCTTCCCGCGGAAACAACATCTTCGTGTGCGGCTTACGCTGGCAGAGCCGATACGAGTTTGCCTTAGAATCGAGACACGATGAACAAGCCGCCGCCTATAGCCACAATATCTTCCAGCGTGGCGATCACCAGGTCCGGAACTTTGAGGGCCTTCACTAATCCGGTGCGAGCCTGGTAACCACCGAACGTGCCGATAAGCGCGCCCACAATACCCGTGACGGCTCCAATTAAAAGCGACTGCGTTCCCGCCGCAGCAATCCCCGCACCGCATAAACCGCCGGTCACAATGCGCGCAATCAGACCGGGCGGCGCTGTGCGGCTAGGGGTTGACGGAAGTTGGTCAGTGATCAATTCGGCGACGGCCAGTAAAATAAAAATGATCATCGCCGCGGTGGAAGACATGAATGATAACGGCGTGCCATGCAAATTAAGCCAGCCTCGATGAGCGGCCCATGCCAGCACGGCCGGCGCCGTCAACGCGCGCAAGCCCGCAACCACACCCAGAAGAAAAGCTAAAAGCCACACCTCAGAAGCATTCATACGAAACCTCCTTCATTTATGCTGATTTCGCTCGTGCAATTTCCCAAAAGCAACAAATTCCCTGGTTGGACACCCGGCTTGCGCACCATTCCATCATCAATGGGCAGCCGAAGGAGGATATAACCGGAACTGATTTTTAGGGAAGCAAGTTGTTTGGCGGCATGTAAGCCAGGCGCGGCCTCGCCTGGATACAGTGTCTGAGTAGAACTGGGTTAATTGGAAATTGCTAGTGGCAGGATAATATTGCTCGCACCGTTGTTCCGGTTGTACCGGAAATTACTTCCAGTTTGCCTCCCAATTGTCGCATGCGTTCCGTCATGCCACGCAGGCCAACGCCAATAGTTCCGCAGGCGTCCTGCGCGGATTCCAGCACCGGAGTTGGAATTCCTGTCCCCTGATCGTGGATCTCTATGGTCACGTCACGCTCCGTTTTCATCAGTCGTACTTGAGCGGTCGGGCTTTCGGAGTGCCGATGAATGTTCGTCAAGCTTTCCTGCAGGATGCGGAAGATGGCCAGCTCTGCGTCGCGATGCACGCGGCCCACCGGCTGAGGCATTTCGAAACTG
Organism: Candidatus Acidiferrum sp.; assembly: GCA_036270765.1. Lineage (GTDB taxonomy): Bacteria > Acidobacteriota > Terriglobia > Acidiferrales > UBA7541 > Acidiferrum. The sequence goes on along the minus strand of DATBBY010000119.1, from coordinate 32,423 downwards.
GTCCGAACGCCACTGCGTTTTGAAAATCCATCCAGGTACCACCCGATGGCTATCTCCAGTCCCATCTCTTCCAGCATGGGCGGATACAATAAGTAAGACATGGTGCGGACTTCCGTGATCGACTGATCCACTAAACGGAGACACTCCGAAAATTGCTGCTTTTTCGGGGCCCCTGCTGAACTTTTGTCCGCCCTCAAAGCTTCCAATCCCATCTTCAGTACGGCCAGATATTGCCCCACACTGTCGTGCAATTCTCTGCCCAGATGCCGGCGCTCGTTATCCTGCATTTGTAAAAGACGCCCGGATAATTCCCTCAGCGAACGCTCCGAAGCCCGCAACTTCTGTTCGGCCGCCTTGCGTTCGGCAATCTCGCTTTCCAGCCGGTTCATTGTTTCCCTCAGCGCGTCGTGGGCCTGCTCTTTTTGTTGCAGCAACGCGATATTTAGACGCTGTTCCGCCTGGGTACCCAATGACGTGTAGCTGTCGGAAGGAATTACGTCGGAATGTTCTGAACAAATCTTAAGAAACGGCTCACTGTGAAGGTCGTTGGAAAAACCTTTAATGGGATATGCGCAGTGTAGAAAAAACGAGTGCTCCTTGGCCAGCTCGTTCCACAACTGTTCCAATCGTATGGCCGCGTCGTGTTTTCCGTCTTCCCATAACAACGCCACCATTTCGCCAAATGCCACCACTCGAGCGCCTTGCTCGACCGCACCTCTGGCGCGCACTACCACACTGCTCAGGACTTCTCTGAATCTTGCCGCGTCCGGAAATCCTTCCACCATGAATTTCTGAAGTGTTTCCGCAGCATCCAGAACGATGAAGCGTCTTTGCCTCATCGCTTTTGCTGTCGACAGCCCGCGAGCCTGCAAGCGTCGCTCCATCGCTTCGCGATGCGCTTGGGTAGCTATAACAATCGCGGCATCTCCGGCGCCCAGCGCTGTTCCGATGAAGCGGCCTAGACCATCAAGAAGGAAGGCGTCGTCGGCATAAAACTGCACGCTGTGACCGGTGTGGTCATCTGGAATTTGGCTGACGGAGGGCACAAATGCGGTTTCGAGACCCGGGACTTTGCTGGTACTCATCTACACTCTCCGTCGGGCAAAAAAACACACAGTTCTTTGACTAAATGCATAGCGAACGATCAGCTAAGTGTTTAGCTTGTAGAAGGTTAGACCGGTCGTCAATACCTAAAACCCGGTATGATGTCCTTGCGCAGCCTGGAAATCCGACTGCACCCTTTCCCACCCGCAAGCCTTCTAACAGAAGACCCGGCCAGTCTTGGCGTGCAGTGTTATCATACTTCGCGCTTTCCGATTGGATAAGCACGCTCAACCAGATAAAGGCACTCATGTTGACCGAACCACAACCAGCTCGACCATCATCAACTCAGCTACCAACTCCTAAGCCACCATTGAAGAATCCCATCTTGTACTCTTCCTTGGCCTTGCTGGCCGTTTTGCTCTACGTGTTGTGGATTTTCTTCTCGAGGTGGCAGGAAAATCGCCAGTTTCAGCGGCGCGCGTCAGAAGAGCGCTCGCAAAAACAGCTCGATGCGGACCGCCAGACTATCGACCAACTCGGCGGGAAGGAAATGGCCATTCAGGCTTTCTACGCCAGTCCAGGAATTATCCACCGCGGCGAGACAGTACAACTCTGCTATGGCGTGGCCAACGCCAAGACCGTGAAGCTGGAGCCGCAAGACAACCCAGTCTGGCCGTCTTACAACCGCTGCGTGGAGGTCGCCCCCAAAAAAGACACCACTTACACCTTGACGATTCAGGATGCTGCCGGTCACACTCAGACCCAGACCCTGGATATCAAGGTTAAGTAATCTATTCTCTGCCTGGGCGGGCTGGGGGCTTAAGCGCCGCTGGTTTGCGACGTGGTTTCCCTTGTGGCCGCAATTCCACCCCATCTATAATCATTTATAGCGGGGTTCGGCACTTCCGGACTCCGCCGTCTTTTTTTAATTCGCTCTACGGAATAGGTCGCCGATAAAAACATGCAAGACCCGCTGGCCAAGATAAAACAAAAGTTGCTGGAGGAAATCGACCAACTCTCCCATGAGTTGAACGTTGATTTGCCCAAGGAAATTGCCGTCGCGCGCGCGCATGGTGACCTTTCCGAGAACGCCGAATATAAGTACGCCAAGGAGCGCCAGGGCTTCGTTAACGCGCGCATCGGCCAACTGAAAGCACGCCTCGGCGATCTGGGCATGCTGAACCTAACCAATATTCCCAAGGATCGCGCGGGCTACGGATCACGTTTGACGGTTCTGGATATACAACGGGACATCAAGATCGAATACAAACTCGTCAGCACCGAAGAAGCAGACGCGGAACAGGGGCTAATCTCCACCACCTCGCCCATTGGCAAAGCGCTTCTCAATCGAAAAGTTGGCGATGAAATTGAAGTGGCTACGCCAGCAGGCAAAAAAGAATTTGAGGTCGTCCGGCTGGTCACCATTCACGAAGAAGTGTAACCCTCGCGCGTTGGGTCCCGTCGTAATGGTGACGTCGCATGCCGACGTATATTGACTGCCTGATGAGGTCTTATGTACTGGGGAGCAGGTCCGGATTTCGGGCTCTTAACCGTTCTCGGCTATTTGTTTTTTGTTGCTGGCGCTGCGTCCATGTGGCGTGCACGTGAGGTTGTTTTCTTTTGGCTTCACAGTGAAGCGAGCGCGACGCGCCGCAGCCTTTCACGCTACACCCCCATCGGCCCGTTCTACAGCCCGCGCGAACAATCGCGTTTAACGATTCTGCGCAATTGTTTATCAGCTTCGCTCGACCGAATGCCACGCTCTTCGATGCTGCGCTCCGCAGTGTTGATGGCTATTGCTGTTCTGCTGGTTTCCCTCGACTTTTTCTTCTAACCGCCGCTCTCCGCTAACCTTTCTCGAACCTTTCGGCACATTGAGGGTTTCTGTGCGTTTACAAACCGCCACCGCTTTGCCATCCTGAATTGGTAAATGAAACCAGCACTGATCGTTCATGGCGGCGCGTGGGATATTCCTGATGCCGCCGTTCCCGCCTGCAAATCAGGTTGCGAACGCGCGCTGACCGCCGGTTGGCGCATCCTGGAAGCCGGTGGCTCGGCGTTCGATGCCATTGAGGCCGCCGTAGTCATCCTCGAAGACGATCCGGTCTTTGACGCTGGCTGCGGCTCGCATCTTAATCTCGATGGACGAGTCGAATGCGACGCCATCGTGATGAACGGCTCAACACTTCGCGCTGGGGCTGTCGCCACTCTGCAACATGTGCGCAATCCAGTGCGCCTCGCGCGGAAAGTCCTCGAAAATTGTCCACACATGATGCTCGTCGCTGCAGGAGCCGAGCGCTTCGCTCAGGAGCAAGGAATCAAGTTGTGCGCCAACGAGGAACTGGTCACTGACGCCGAACGTGAGGCGTGGTCGAAATGCAAAATGGACACACACGCTTCAGCCTTTCATCGCGGGCACGAGCAAGGCACGGTTGGCGCCGTGGCCATGGATCGAAACGGCCAGCTCTTTGCCGCTACCTCCACCGGCGGAACTTGTTGCAAGCTTCCCGGCCGCGTCGGCGATTCGCCGTTGATCGGCTGCGGCTGTTACGCGGATCGGGAAGCTGGCGGTGTTTCCTGCACCGGTTATGGCGAAGCCATCATGAAAATTGTGATGGCCAAGACCGCCGCCGATCTTCTGCGCCCCTCGCCGGAGGAAGACCAAGTTGCCACTTCCGCAAAACCTACAACAGAATCTGCCATGGCCGCGGCGCGCGCATCCGTCGACATTCTTGCGCATCGCACCCAGGCCACCGGCGGTCTAATCCTTCTCGATCGCGACGGAAACCCAGGTTGGGCTTTCAACACTCCGCGCATGGCCTATGGCTATATACAAAGCGACGGCAGTTTGGTTACCGCAGTTTAGTCCTCGTATCCCCTGGTCAGGAATTATTGCCTCGCACCTCAATCTTCTGATTCAGGTAACAAGCTTGGTCTACCCATTTTGCTAGAATGAAAGGATGACGACCGTACAGCGCGAGCAGCTCGAGGCGGACGTTCTCATCGTTGGGGCCGGGCCTGCCGGGCTGGCCTGCGCATTACACCTCGCGAACCTCATCAAGAAACACAATGAATCCGGCGGCGCCTCAGGCGGTCCCGCGCTCTCGACGGAAAATATCTACGTCCTCGAAAAAGGACGCGAAGTGGGCGCACACCAGCTTTCCGGCGCGATCATGAATCCCAAAGCACTTGCCGAGCTGGTGCCGGATTTTAAGAACTCCGCTCCGCTGGACACTCCGGTCACCGACGATGCGGCATTATTTTTTACCAAAAAGTCTTCCATTCGTTTTCCGTTGACTCCGCCGCCGTTCAAAAACAAAGGCAATTACGTTGTTTCTCTCAACAAAATTGTGAAATGGATGGGCGGGCTCGTGGAAGCCGCGGGTGTAAATCTTTTCACCCAGTTTGGCGGCGCTTCGTTGATCTACGAGGGCGAAGGAATCGCCGGCGTAATCACAGAAGATAAAGGCGTCGATAAAAACGGCAAGCCGAAAGACAACTACACGCCCGGATATGAGCTGCGTGCCAAAGTGACGGTGTTAGCCGAAGGAACGCGCGGCTCCTTGACCAAGCAATTGGTGGAGAAGAAAAATCTCGCCAACATCAATCCGCAGACCTACGGCTTGGGCATTAAGGAATTGTGGGACGTGCAGCCCGGCCGCATCGAGGCTGGCTTCGTCGCGCATACACTGGGCTGGCCCATTTCCACCGACATATATGGCGGAGGCTGGATTTACGGGCTGTCGAACAATCGCGTGTCCATCGGACTCGTGGTAGCGCTCGAATACAGCGATCCGCGATTCGACCCTCACGCGGCGTTTCAACAGTGGAAGACTCATCCGTTCCTCAAGAAAATTCTCGATGGCGGCAAACTGGTGCGTTACGGCGCAAAATCCTTGCCTTACGGTGGCTGGTACGCCATGCCGCGAAATTATCTCGACGGCGGGCTGATCATCGGCGACTCCGGCAGCTTCCTCGATTCGCAAAGGCTCAAAGGAATCCATCTGGCGATGAAAAGCGGCATGCTCGCGGCGGAAACAATTTTCGACGCGCTGAAGGCCGGCGACACCTCCGCCAAAACCTTGAGTGTATTTCCTCAAAAAGTCGAGCAAAGCTATATCAAAAAAGAACTGTGGGAAGTTCGCAATTTTCATCAATCCTTTCAGCACGGTTTGATCCCGGGATTGTTTCAAACCGGCTTGCAATTTATTTCCGGCGGGCGCGGGCTCATCGATCCGATGCGCAATCACGCCGGCTACCTCGCGTACAAAAAACTCGATCGCGCAGCAACAGGCGCCGCTCCTCAGACCGAGCCACAACGCTTCAAGGGCGACGGCAAATTGACCTTTGACCGTTTGACCGACGTCTATCACTCCGGCACGCGCCACGAAGAAGACCAGCCCTGCCACCTGATCGTTCGCGATTTAAATATTTGCGTCACGAAATGCGTCGTTGAATATGGCAATCCTTGCCAATATTTTTGTCCCGCGGCGGTTTATGAAATGGCCCGGGACGCCAACGGCTGGCAAAAATTAAAAATCAACGCTGCCAATTGCGTGCATTGCAAGACGTGCGATATTGCCGATCCATATCAAATCATCGACTGGGTTGTGCCCGAAGGTGGCGGCGGGCCAAATTACGAAAGCATGTAGTTTCAAGTCAGCAAGTGTCTGAATTCAATTGAGTATCGCCGAATCAGTTGTACGCATTGCCCGCAACTGACCTGCGTTCAACTCCGTACTCTATCGGACTCGGCTATTCAGAAGGCCTTAATCCCTTGAACAGGAGCCAAAAACTCAGCGCCAGTTCGAAGACAGCCATGGGCGAGTCAAACCACCACTGGTTCACGACTTTGGCGAGGTCGGGGAAGATGTAATAAACGAAAGTGCAGGCGGCGCACCATGCACTGGCGATCACACCAAAGGCAGCCAGTGCCCTGGGGATGTAGTTCGACTTAAACCACAAGTAGCTGCCAACTGTGGCTCCCAATCCCCAAAACAGCAAGCCCACGTAGTACGCGTCGAAGCCGCGGAGGTACAGCCGCGCCAAGGCCGGCAATTGGTCAGGTCCAAACGCACGCGAGTACTCGGCGTCTTCAAGAGTCGCAGGGCGGTAAATAGGTTGAGCGTTGCCAGGAGCCATGTGAGGCCATGGACCAGCCTGCCGAATGCCGCGAGCAAGGCAAGATTCTGGTTAATCGGCTCGAGGATCACGTAAAGCGCGGTCAGAAGTACGACAACGCCAACGCAGTAAACCATATTGCCCGCGATGCCAACGCGGAATAGTGTTTCGCGCGCCAGGATATTCCGCGCGGTCTCCGCCGGATTACCGCTGACGATAAGGCGGGCGAATATGCCGAAATTGACCGCGACCACGATGGCGAACGAAATCGGGAAAGCAAGCCCTGCGATCCGTGCAGCCGTGCGTTGTGACTTGTCGATAGTGCTGATCGCCATTTCATATCCTCCTGCGACTGGGCCGTGGCGGAAGGCGGCGGCCCAAATTACGAAGGCATGTAGCTCACAAGTCAGCAAGCGCCCGGATTCAATTGAGTCTCGCCGAATCAGTTGTACTCATCACCACGCTCATCGAATTTACTCACGCATACAACGGTCTTGCGCCCATTTTGCACCCAGCTTAGCTCTCAATGTCCGGTACCGCGACGCAAGTTATTCATCTTACTCCCATCAAATTAGGTCTCAGGAAAGTCGCTAATCGGTGAGCGCGGTTGGAACAAAGTTCCTGTACCGTCTTACAGATTTGCAGCATCAAACGCAAAATCGGGACGGCTTAGCAAGACCGCTTGCTCTCTTCACGCTCCTGTGGCGAATCAGAAGCGTGTACCTGATGTCGCGGCCGTTAAGCCAATCCCGTGTTTCTCATTCAAAGAAGGAAATCGGATGGAAAGCGCAGCCGGGAAACAGCAAGCTATGGCAGGAGACATTATGGCCACTGCTGAGCATACCTATTTGCGTACCGAGCTGGAACAACGTCGCGAGCGCCTGCACGAGGCGTTGCATTCGCCAGCCGCCGATGCTTCTCTTTCTGATTTGTTAAAGGCTGTGGACACTGCTCTGAGCCGTCTCGATCAGGGAACATTCGGGATCTGCGAGACCTGCCACAGCAGTATCGAAGCGGAGCGCTTGCTGGCCGATCCCTTGGTGCGCTTCTGTCTAGACCATCTTACCAGCGCAGAACAGCGTGCCTTGGAGGCTGATCTCTCCTTGGCCGCCCGCATCCAGCGCCTTCTCTTGCCGAAACCCGGCCTGGCGCCAGTTGGCTGGGACGTGCGCTATCATTATCAGCCCGCCGGCATGGTGAGCGGCGATTACTGCGATCTTTTCGAAACCGACGCTGGCCTGCTGTTTATGCTTGGGGATGTTTCCGGCAAGGGTGTCGCTGCGTCGATGCTCATGAGCAGCCTCCATGCCACGTTTCGCACCCTCGCCGAAGCCTGTCTCCCGCTTGATCGCATGGTCCAGGATGCTAATCGTATTTTCTGCGAGAGCACCCTTGCGGGACAATTCGCGACTCTCGTGGTGGGGCGAGCTGCCCACGATGGTTTGGTGGAGTTTGTCAGCGCTGGGCACCTACCCGTACTTCACATTCATTGCGAGGAAGCAACACCAAAAGATTCCACGGGAGTGCCTCTGGGAATGTTCTGTGACGCCTGCTTCCCAGTCCATCGGCTTACACTGGCGCACGGTGACTCTCTATTCTTATATACGGACGGTTTGACGGAGGCACGCAATCCCGCAGGTGCAGAGTATGGTCTCCATCGAATCCGCATGCTGGCGGCGCGCCACGGAGGGTTAGAGGCTGCTGGGCTGATCTCTGAATGTATTGGGGACCTGCTGAGCTTTGCGGAGGGTTTGAAACAAACCGACGATTTGACGCTTCTTGCTGTTCGGCGTGCAGGGTAAGCAACGAACTGGTTCGAGAGCGTTTGCCCGGCAGCGCTTGATTCAACGCGTTACCATACTTCTTCAGCTGCACTCTTCACGTCAAAAAAGAAAAGGCCGCCAAGGCTTGGCGGCCTTTTCTTTTAAACTGTAACGAGTCGCAAACGAAATGGCTAGTTAGGCGACAAGCCGTACACGCTGATCTCTGAAGCGGTGCCAACGTATACCTTGCCGTTCGCTACGGTGGGGACGGTGAACTTCACCGCTCCGCCCGCTTGATCGGCGCCGTTGTTCGCGCTGTTCCACAGCTCTGAACCAAGATTAGTTGCGTCATAGGCATGCAGCACCGCCGCTCCAGCTCTTTCAATGGCCCACACGATTCCGTTGGACCCGCCCTGCGCAGAAATCGATGGCGTGGCACCAGGGAATCCAAATGTGCCGGGCGATTGTGATGCCGGGGACGTATTGAATTGTCCCGCGCCAGTGTTGAGCGTGAAGCTCTTAACGTGATCACTGATGGGGCCAATGTAGAGTGTGTTCTGCCAAAATGCCGGGGTAGCAAAGATTCTATTCCCGACCGAAAAGACCTGCACGGCGCCGGCATCGTTGCTGGTATTACCGCCCAGATTATCGCGATTCAAAAGATACAGTGCTCCTTCTTTTCCTCCACCAATGACCAGGTGGTTTGGAGCAGTAGGCTGATCGACAAGAATGGCGGCTCCGCCGGAACCTAGGTCAAGATCGCCGCTGCTCAGCGATGCCTGATCATTGGGGCTGAAGAAGCCGGTGACATTCATACTGTCCCCGGTGGACAGTCGCAAAAAGCTATCCCCGAACTGGCTGTTACCGTCGAAATTTCCATTTCCTGTGATTACGTAGAGATTGTTGCTGGAGTCCGCGGCAGGAGCGCCACCGGACATCCAGATTCCACCGTAGCCGGAACTCGGATCGTCATTAAACACAGACACCTGACTCAGGGATGAAGCGCTATAGCCCACAATCCACCCGAAGTAGGTGGGGTTATCGCCGTGCGAAGCATAAGCGATATATACCGCGCCACCGACGAGCGCGAGGCCAGCACGCTCATTTTGTCGCAAAGGGTCGAACGTAATTCCGTTCGAAGTAAACGCAATCTCCTGCGGCCCATTAAACTTTTCCGATCCATCCGTCAGGCTCAGAGCATGCAGGCGCTGATGAAAGCTGGAGCCATTCTTGGATTTGGACACCAGGTAAATGGTGTTGGTGTTGGGATCGATGACCGGCGTGCCCACGATACCGATATCAGGATTAATGTCGCCGGTATTCACATCTCCACTGTTGACCCACGTTTCGCCGCCGGCCAGCAAACTCTGCGACCAATACGTCTGGCACGGTGAAGCATCCGCGTCGAAGGCGTAGACGGTGTCGTGTTGTGTCGCCGCGATGACCACGTTGTGAGTTCCTCCGCCGACATTGGCGTTAGCTACCCACAAAGGTTGAGCGTAAGCTGCTGCGTCGATGGCGCAGGCAAAGCGCTTCCCGAAGGTGGCAGATTTTACAGTGGATGTGTTCAACGCATATTCCTGGCTGTTCACGCCATCACGGGATAGATCGTTGTGATAGGTAAATACACCGGCGAGGTCGGTAACCGCAACGCTGGCAGTGGCCGAGACCGTTGAATCCGCATCGCTTCTGGCGGCTACGGTATGAGTCCCGGGTTTGTTCGGGGGCGAGTAAACGCCTGACGCATTGATTTTCCCGACATCACCGTTGCCACCTGGAACTGAATCCACTTCCCACTTCACGGTGGTATCGGAATTTCCCGTAACCGTGGCCGTGAACGCTTGGGTCTGGCCGGTTGTAAGGCCAACTCGGACAGGACTGACACTAACAGAAACCGAACCGGTCGATGGAGCAGTAATATTGATGGTTGCCGCCACTGTTTTTGTGGAGTCCGCTACGGATGTCGCGGTAACTGTAACAGCGGCTGGCGAGGGTAAACCTGCTGGCGCCGTGTAGATGACGGTTGCACCTGCATTAGCCGAAAGACTCCCGCAAGCCGCTCCAGTGCAACCCGCGCCGCTCAACGTCCAAGTCACGCCCTGGTTCGGCACGTCGTTTTGAACGGTCGCGCTGATGATTTGGGTTCCGCCGATTTGCACCGATGCGGACGCAGGATTCAAAGTTACTGCGATAGGAGTTGGCGTAGGTGTAGGTGTCGGAGTGGGTGTTGGAGTTGGTGTGGGCGTTGGAGTTGGAGTTGGAGTTGGCGTTGGAGCCGGCGTAGGCGCTGGAGTTGGAGTTGGCGTTGGAGTTGGCGTAGGCGCTGGAGTTGGCGTTGGAGCCGGCGTGGGCGCTGGAGTTGGCGTTGGAGTTGGAGTGGGTGTCGGAGTGGGAGTTGGGGTTGGCGTAGGCGCTGGAGTTGGCGTAGGTGTCGGAGTAGGTGCAATCGCCGTGTTAGTGACTGTAATTGTTGCGGCAGACGTTTTAGTGCTATCGGCGTCGGACGTGGCAGTAGCAATCACAATGGCCGGAGACGGCGCATTTTTCGGGGCGACATAAACAGCAGTAGAGAAAGAACTCGCAGACAGAGAGCCACAGGCAGATCCGCTGCACCCCGCTCCGGTGAGCGTCCAGGTCACGCCTTTATTTTCATAGTCATATTGCAGTGTTGCGATTAGGGTCTGCGCATGCCCCACTAGCACCGGGACGTTTGACGGTGAAACCGCAACCGTCAATGGTTGGCTTATGTGGGCTTGAGCGGTAGCCATTTTTGTCGGTTCCGCTTGCAAAACTGCCGCGATAGTGACCGCCACGGGCGAGGGAACGTGCGAGGGCGCAGTGTAAAGACCCGTCGCGTCGATCGTGCCGTGGGTAGACTCTCCTCCCGTGGTTCCATTCACTTGCGATGTCACGGCGGGGCTCGAAGTATTGGCGACAGCGGCCGTAAACTTTTTTGTGCCCAAAACCGGCACGAAGGCGCTCGCTGGCGTCACCGATATCTGGGCGTCTTGGGCCGTTTGGTTGGCCGCCAACGGCGAGCCCGAACCGGCGCATCCCCAAGATATGAAACCAATTCCAAAAAATACGCCAACGAACAAAAGATTTCTCAAGCGCACAAAACTACGCAACGTCATGAATTTATTCCTCGTCAAAAAATAGTAGTTAGTTCCTCTTGCGAGGACGAACGCGATTAAAAACCGCTGCGATTAATCACCGAACTGGGGGACTACTCCGGGTTGGGGTCGGAGTGAGGTAAAAGACTAATATTGATAATGGAAAAAGTAAAGCTCGCACCCAGTCGCTAGTGCCAAATCTACCATGTCATAGTGGGATACGGTAACCAATCAGTTAGGTGCCAGACCGTATACGCTAATTTCTCCTGCAGTCCCCACGTACACTTTGCCGTTGGCAACGGTCGGCACAGTAAACTTCACCGCTTGTCCAGCCTGATCAGCGCTGCTGTTCGCACTGTTCCAAAGTTCCGAAGCAACATTAGTCGCGTCATAGGCATGTAGTACTGCTGGTCCAGCGGCAGAGTTCTCGATAGCCCAAACGATACCGTTGGATGCGCCTTGCGAGGAAACCGAAGGCGTGGCACCAGGAAATCCGTATATGCTCGGCGACTGCGATGCCGGCGCGGTGTTGAAAGCCCCGGAAGTGGTGTTGAAGGAATAAGCTTTCACGTGATCGAAGTTCAAACCGAGGTACAGAGTGTTTTGCCAAAAAGCTGGCGTAGCAAAGATCGAGTTGCCGGCGGAAAACGACTGGATTGCACCACTATCGGAGCTTGTGTTTCCGCCGAGATTGTCTCTATTCAGCAAATAGAGCTTGCCTTCTTTTCCGCCACCAATCAGCAAACGAGGTACCGGGCCGGACGGCTGATCGATAAGAATTGCCGCCCCACCTGAACCCAGATCTTGATCGGTACTAGAGAGGGTCGCTTGGTCGCTCGGCGAAAAGAAACTTAAAACGCCGAGGCTGCCGCCAGTGGACAGCTTCAAAAAACTGTCTCCGAATTGGGTGATACCGTCGAAGTCTCCATTTCCTGTGATTACATATAGGTTATTGCTGGAGTCCGCGGCAGGAGCGCCACCGGACATCCAGATTCCGCCGTAGCTAGTTGCCGGATCGTCATTGAAGAGCGATACCTGAGTCAGAGATGAAGCGCTGTAACCGACAATCCACCCGAAGTAAGTATTAACATCGCCGTGCGACGCATACGCGACGTACACCACGCCATTTACCAAAGCCAGGCCAGCTCGCTGATTTTGCCGCAAAGGATCAAAGGTATTGCCGCTAGACGTGAAAGCGATCTCCTGCGGCCCATTAAACTTTTCCGATCCGTCAATCAGGCTTAGACCATGCAGCCGTTGGTGGAAAGTGGGAGTTGCTCCCGTGGTCTTCGATTTGGAAACCAGGTAAATTGTTTTCGTAGCGGGATCGATTACTGGTGTACCCACAATACCGATATCCGGGGCGAGATCGTCGGAGTTCACATCGACGTTGCTCACCCACGTTTCCCCGCTCGCTAGCAAGCTCTTCGACCAATATGTCTGGCAGGGTGACGCATCGGCATCAAAGGCGAAAACGGTGTTGTGTTGCGTGGCCGCCACCAAGACGTTATGCGTTCCTCCGCCTATGGTCACGTTAGCTACCCACAGAGGTTGCGCGTACGCCGAAGCGTCAATCGCACACGCAAAGCGTTTACCGAAGGTGGCAGCTTTCATCGTGGAGGTATTCAAGGCATATTCGTGGCTGTTCACGCCATCCCTGGATAGATCGTTGTGATACGTAAACACCCCGGCGAGATCGGTGACGAAAACAGTGGCGGATGCAGTAGCGGTACTGTCCGCCACGCTTCTGGCAGCTACGGTGTGAGTACCTGCCGAGGATGGCGGTGAGTACACGCCAGCTGCGGTTACGGTTCCCACGGAAGCATTGCCGCCGGGTATGGAGTCAACTTCCCACGATGCGGTGGTCACGGAGTTCCCCGTAACCGTGGCCGTAAAAGTTTGAGTCTGGCCGGTAGTAAGGGCCGCCCGACTGGGGCCAATGGTTACAGAAGCTGTGCCGGTGCCGCCCCCGCCACCCGAGGGAGGATCGGTGGGAGGAGTTGTTTGGGTTGCTGCTCCACCGCCACAACTTACAAGCAAAAAGGGAAATACGAGGAAGGCTGAAATAAACAGAAGATTCTGACGGTTCTTTACCGTGAACGAAGCCATGAATACGAGTTCCCCTGACTGGTTGAGTTGGTTCCCCGTGGGAAGGGAAACGGCACTTCTACCGCTAATGCGAAGAATCCCGGGCGGGGAGGTCGGGGGACTAAGGACTATTAAAGGCTAAAAGGTATGGTCCAAAAAGTAAAGCCCCGGGGTGACGAGCCCCGGGGTGACGAGAAGTTCATGAACCGAAGGGCCAAAGTTTGCGGAAGAAATTGCGAACGCGTTCCGTCAAGGAAGCTGTCTTGACGGGCGGCGGAGCGGCCGGGGGTGCTGCGGCAGGAGGTGGGATTGGAGCGGGAGCCTTCACTGGGACGACATCGCCCTCAACCTTCCCCTGAAAAATGAGTGTAGGCCGCACGCGCACACGACGAATCATCATGATCATCCTGGGGTCGACTTCCGGCTGCACCTTGGAGTTGGCGTTAAAAATCAATGGAGGCACAAAAACCTGGTAGATCGGCTCTTGCTTTGGTGCGACAGGTTTGGAAGGTTGAACGGTAGGCACGTTTGGTTTGACGTCGTCGACCCTATGGCGCACTTCTTCAGCGGTGGCCATTCTGCTGACTTCCGGCGGTGCCGCTTCGGCAACCTGCAACTCGCAAGCACAGTGTTCGCCGGTGTCGGTTCGCAGCGAATCGATTTGTCCGTTAGCCAGAAAAACACTTCCGCCTTGAGGCACCAGAATATTTTGACCGGTTAACTGCTGCTCGAGTCGCAGCGCCCCGCGATTGGTGCGGACACACATCGCGCCGCTGGCGTCAAAACCCACGATGGTATCTTGCGGGCCTCCGCCGATCGCCACTGGCTGGGCCTGAATTTGCGGAGTGTACATGGTGAGCACTGGTGAACGTTCGATGTGCGCGTGAATCGTACCGGTATCAAGAGCGATGGTGAGCGAGTTGCCGGATTTGAGCACCGAGAAGTGCGCTGGTCCGCATATGGCGATCTGCCCGCCTTCCACCAGATTTATGCGCGCGGTGCCGGACTTAACACGCACATCGCTGCCGCTGTGCAGTACGGTGGCGACGCTGCCGTTGAGATTCTCCACGCTCATGGGGCCGGTTACAGCGATAGCATCGCCTTCGATGGCGCCGACAGAATCGCCTGGTGAAGGATTATCGGGACCCGCGGCTGCCGCGAATACTCCGAAGAGCGCAACACTGGCGGTAATGGAAAACAGCACCATGTTGCGCCGCGCGTTTTGGTTTTGAAACAGAAACGCCAAAAATTTCACCCCTCTGTATTGCGTGCTCTGTATTGCGTCCGCTGACCCGCGGGAGCTCTCGCGAAAGCTTCTCAGCCTATACTATACGACGATGGCTAACTCCGAAGCAGAGCAAGGTGCTCCAAGTGAATCAGGCAAAGGGGCGTCGCCGCTAGCGGTTGCGGAACCGGAAGGCGAAGCGGTAAATCTACATTACGACACGCGGCTACCAGAGCTTCCCTGGTCGCGTCGCGCACAAATTCCGATTATCGCCGCTGCGGTCTACAGTGTCATTCGCACGCTGGGTCCGACGCTGCGCTTTGAACCGCTGGGACTGCAACAATTGGAACGTGTTTACGCCGCGGGACAGCGATGCATTTTTGCGTTCTGGCACCGCGTCATTATTCCGGTGACGTGGTGGGCCAGGAATCGCGGCATCGTGGTGATGAATACCACGGCGTTCGATGGCCAGTGGACGCGCAAGGTTATCGAGTGGCTGGGGTTCGGCACGGCTCAGGGAAGTTCGACGCGCGGCGGACTGCGCGGGTTGGCCGTAATGGCCAAGCGGCTAGAAGAAGGTTTGGACTGCGGCTTTACCATTGACGGGCCGCGCGGGCCGCGCTACGTGGCCAAGCCCGGGCCGGTAATGCTGGCGCGAAAGAGTGGCTGCCCGATCGTGGTATTTCACATTGGCGTGGATCGCGGCAAGACATTTACAAATACCTGGGATCATTTTTTGTTGCCGGCGCCGTTCGCGCGCGCGGTGATTCTGTGCGCCCCGCCAATTTACGTGCCGACGGATGCCGACGCGGATTTGATGCAAGCGAAGCATGTTGAAATGCAGCGGGAGTTGGAGCGCGTTCGCGACGTAGCCGAGGGCTGGTTTCAGTTCACTGAAGAGGAACGGCAGCGTTACCGCGCCGAATTTTTAAAATAGAAATTTATTTTACGGGACGTTCCGCGAGCTTTACCTGCACATCCATTTTTTTGCCGCCGCGGTAGAGGGTGACGGGAACGGTATCGCCGGGGCGTTTGCGGTTTAGAATTTTCCCTATGTCAAATTGATTGGTAACCGGCTGGCCGTCGATGGAAGTGATGACGTCACCGCCGATGGTGATGCGGCGCATTCCCGCCTGGGCCACTTGATCGCCACCTTTAATGCCGGCAGCGGCAGCAGGGCCACCGCGCGTGACCGTTTCCACGAGCAAACCTTCTTGCACCGGTAGATCGAGCGCTTGCGAGAGGTAACCCCCGACCGGCAAAGTTTCCAATCCAAGGAATGCGCGGTGCACTCGACCATCGGTGATCAAGTCGTTGGCGATACCTTTTGCAGTATTGACCGGGATGGCGAACCCGATGCCCGCAGTGGTTCCCGACGGAGTATAGATCGCGGAATTGATGCCAATCACTTCGCCGTGAGAGTTGATCAGCGGACCGCCGGAATTGCCACGGTTGATGGCCGCATCGGTTTGGATGGCTTCATCGATGAAAGTGGTCTCGCTGGTTTGCACTGTGCGGCCCAGCGCACTAACCACGCCAGTAGTCAAGGTGCTTTGAAATCCGAAGGGATTGCCGATGGCCAGGACTTTTTGCCCCACCTGTAAATTATTGGAATCGCCGAGCGGCAGCGTGGCCAGATTTTTTCCATTGGGTTCGATTTTTAATAACGCCACGTCGTTGCGTTGATCGGCGCCGATAAATTTTGCCGGGTAACGCGACTGGTCGCCTAAAACCACTTCGATCGTTTGCGCTTCCTGCACCACGTGGAAATTCGTGAGGATGTACCCGCGCTTGTCGATAATAAAGCCCGAACCCGCGCCTTCTACCGGAACGGGATCCATGAAGAAATCATATTGCGTAGCCTTTGTCAGCACGTTAGCTACTGCTGGCGCGGTCTGCCGGTAGATGCGCACGTTGATGGATTCGTCGTCAGTGAGCGCGGCGTCCCGTCGCGCAACGTTGGTAGTCAACTCGGAAGGCTGCGATTCATTAATCGGACCTGCTCCGACGTCTACGGGCTGACGGGCTCCCCAGCGACCTCCTGCCCAATAGGCAGCCAGAATAATCACCACGGCGGCGAGAAAGAGACGAATGACACTGGAGGATCGCGAGACAGTCATGGTTGGTTGTCCTTCTTCGGGTGCTTACACTTAAGGCCGTATTCTGTATTGATTTTAACTCTGGTCATGGACAGCTTGGAAATATCTTCCAGGCCGATTCCGGCTGGAATGCTGCGCTGGTCATTACATGATTCCAGATGCCACGCAGCGTCTCACACCGTTGGACGCACTTCACGGAGTTTGGTAGCGAGTTGCTCGACTTGTTGCCGCGTTTTCGCGAGGGAGCCGGAGCAATCGATCTTCTCGGTCGCATGACCTAATTTCTCTTCCACCGGAAGCTGCGTGGCGATTCGGCGGCGCGCTTCCTCTTCGGTGAAACCGCGAGCCATCAAACGAGAAATTTGTTGCTCTGGTTCGCACCACACGACGACCACCCCATCGAGCCTTTTATCCAGCCCGGCTTCCACAATCAGCGCGGCCTCCACGAATGCGGCGCTTTGCGAACCGCCGCGCTCCAATTTTGCAAATTCGGAAACTATGTACTCCTCCACGCGTGGATGCACGATGGCGTTCAGTTGTTTCAGTTTGATGGGGTCGGCAAAAACGATCTTGGCCAGGGCCTCGCGATTAATGTGTTTGTCGCCGTTCAGGATGGAGCTCCCGAACACGCGCACAATTTTATGATGTGCGGGATAACCGGGTTCGATGAGCATGTGCGCGATGGAATCAGCATCGAGGACCGTGAAGCCCAACTCTCGCAACATACTGCTGACGGTGCTCTTGCCGCTGGCGATGCCGCCAGTGATTCCAAGGCGAAGCATAAGGAGATTCTATCGTGCGGTCACACTGGATTGCGGTTCTTTGATCTGGGATGCTCCCCGACGCAGGCGTGCAGCTTTTACGGTATTGCTCATAAGCATGGTTATGGTCATGGGTCCGACGCCGCCGGGGACGGGAGTAAGCGCGCCGGCAACATTTATGGCGTCGGGATGCACGTCGCCAACCAGCGCGGAATTTTTGGCGCGAAATTTGTCCAGGCGTTCGGGCGTGTTGCGGAAAAGACGCTCAGCTTCCGCGGGAGCGGTGACGCGATTGGTGCCCACATCAATTACCGCTGCGCCCGGCTTGATCCAGTCCGCTGCCACGTAACCGGCTTTGCCCATGGCGGCGACGATGATGTCGGCGCGGCGTACGGTTCCGGGCAGATCGCGCGTTTTGGAATGGCAAATCGTTACGGTGGCGTTGGAGTGCATCAAAAGCAGGGACATGGGCTTGCCAACGATGTCGCTGCGTCCGAGCACCACTGCGTCCGCGCCTTCAATGGGGATGTTGCCGCGCTTCAGGAGTTCCATGCAGCCCGCCGGAGTGCAAGCGACAAGTCCGGGGCGGCCACTGACTAGACGTCCTAGATTCATGGGATGAAATCCATCGACGTCTTTGGCGGGATCGACCGATTCGAGAACTAGTTTGGCATCGACTTGTGACGGCAGCGGGAGTTGGATGAGGATGCCGTCCACGGCGGGATCGCCATTTAACTCATCAACAAGTTGCAGCATTTCGCGAGTGGTTACAGTTGCCGGGGGAGTATGCATCCAGCTGGCGATGCCGAGCTGTTCGCACGCCGCGATTTTGCTTTTCACGTAGAGCTGCGACGCCGGATTGTCCCCAACCAAAACGGCAGCGAGTCCCGGACGCGTACCGGACGCAGTCATGGCCGTGATCTCGCCTTTAAGCTCGGCGAAAATCTGGTCGCGGATTTTCAGGCCATCGAGAATGCGGGCAGTCATGTGCAGGGTACTCCCATGAGGAACAAGAAAAATCATAGCACATAGGAAACGGGAGACTGTCCGCGCGAGAAATGATGTAGACCTAATACAGTCGAAAATGAACGCGCTAAGTGCTCTGTTGGGACAACACTGAGCTAATCAGCACGATAAATAACAGACTCTGTCGAGTGCGGGGATTCAATAAAGCTCCGATTGGTCCTCAAACAAGATTGGACGCTGCTGCCGAATTCTGATTACTCCTTGGACCACGGCGGCACCACACCGGTCATTCGTGCGTAGGCGATCAGTTGCCCCATATGCTCGTTGGCGTGAACGATGATGCGCAGATACATACCGTCCACGGTTGCGTCTTGATTATAGATTTTCACAGAGCGCTTCAAATCCTCGGGCGTTTCCGCTAAGTGAGCGGTTTTGACCGCCTGCAAAGACTTTTTGAGCCAGGCGATGACTTCCGGTTTTGAAGTGACCGTCTTTTCCATCTTGATGTCCAGGTCAACGGGCATCTTGGGGCCAGTGACACTCAGCAAATAGAAATTGGCGATAGCTATATGCATATAAACTTCGCTTGCAGAGCGTACGCCAGGTGCCGGGCGCCACGAATATTTGTCCGCAGGCGTGGCTTCGGCCAGCGCGATCAGTTGCTGCGAGACGTGCAGCCACTCGCCGTCATAACCTTTCCAGATACCTTCCGGCGCCTGAGCCGGCGAAACCGCCGCACTCAAAGTAAGGAATAGCAAGAGCAGTAATGCTTTCACGCTGCGACTCCTTAATATTCCTTTGCAGTTCTTTTGTCATGGACTCGAAACACGAACTGAACGCATTCTATATCTTTGAAGGTGTTGTCGGAAAACAGACTCGCTAACCATCTCTTTTTTGAGGCGGCGAAAATTATAAAGCTCACATCGCCGCTCTCCTTGACAACTTAGGAGAGTGTGGTTAGTCTCCTAATTATCTTAGGAGGGCATTTGGCAGGCCAAGCGCAGATCCTTCCCGGAAACCTCGACCTCCTTATTCTGAAGGCCATTTCTTTGGGCCCGCTGCATGGGTACGGCATCCTTCTGCGCATCGAGCAGATTTCTCGCGGTGCTTTGCTCATCGAACAGGGAGCGCTGTATCCTGCGTTGTTTCGCCTGGTCCGCCAAGGGTTGCTCAAGCCAAACTGGGGCACCTCAGACAATAATCGTCGCGCCAAGTTTTACGAACTTACGCCGGCTGGCCGCAAACGGCTGCATCAGGAGGCGGCTGACTGGAATCGACTCGTCGCAGCCATCGCCTTGGCCCTCGGTGCGGAACCGGAGGAAGTATGAGGTTCGTGGCCTTGCTTCGTTCGCTCGCCTCCAGCCTCTTGCGTCGCTCTCAGATGGAAGGCGACCTGGACGAGGAGTTGCGCGCGCACGTCGCTAACCGCGCAGACGATCTCGAGCGTTCCGGATTGCCGCACCCCGAGGCGGAGCGCCGCGCGCGCATCGAATTTGGTGGCCAGGAACGATACAAAGAAGAATGCCGCGAAGAACGTGGTGGCATTTGGCTTGCGTCGCTGTGGACCGATGTGCGCTTCGGCCTGCGGATGCTGAGCAAGTCGCGTGCATTTAGTTTAGTTGCCGTCATTACGCTGGCTCTTGGCATTGGCGCGAACGCTGCCATCTTCAGCATGGTGAATGCCCTCCTTCTGCATCCTTATCACTTCCGGGATCTCGACGCGCTCGTACGCGTGTGGGAAGACCGCGGAATTGATGAAGGTTACGACGCAAGATACGTAGCGCCCGCGGACGCCAAAGAATTGAGCACTCACGGTGAGCTTTTTGAAAGTCTTGCTACCTATGAGATGCGCAGTTTCAGTCTTGGAGCGGGAAGCGAGATCCAACCGGTGCTGGGTTGCAGAGTAACAGCGAATTTCTTTGACGTGTTGAGCGTGAATCCTGCCGCCGGCAGGCTCTTTTCTCCTGGAGAAGAACAGCCCGGTGAACATCAGGTCGCGATTGTGAGCGACGGATTCTGGAAGCGGCGGTTTGCAGGCGATCCGCACCAGCTCGGTGAAAAAATCTCACTGAACGGCCGCATGTACTCCATCGTTGGAATCATGCCCAAGGATTTTGACTATCCTGTGCCAGTGGAGTTGTGGGTGCCTCTCGCACTGACTCCGGAGGAGCAAGCGGATCGCACTCAACTTTCCCTACAAGTGCTCGGCCGGCTCAAAGATGGCGTGACGCCAGATCAGGCCGGCTCCGCGCTGGCCAATTTTTCCCGGCGCCTCGAGCAGGATTATCCCAAAACAAACACGGGACGAACGATGAAGGCGCTGCAGCTTCGCAAAGAGCTGTACGTTTTTACGCTTCCGCTCTTTCTGTTGCTTCAAGCGGCGGCCGGTTTCGTGCTTCTGCTGGCTTGCGCCAACCTTGCGAATCTGGTTTTCGCGCGGATGATCGGGAGACAAAGGGAGATTGCGCTTCGCACCGCGCTGGGGGCAGGACGTGGCCGACTCGGGCAATTGTTTCTTTCCGAAACGCTGTTGTACTCCATCGCCGCCGGGATTGTGGCCATTACGGCCTCGTTCGCGAGCGTAAAGATGCTGCGAACCAGCATACCGGCGGGTTGGACAAAATGGGTGCCGGGGTGGGATGGCATTCGCGTAGACGGCAACGTTCTCGCTTTTACGATTGCCGTTGCATTAGGAGCGGGTCTCGTTTTAGGTCTAGCCACCGTGCTGCATGCGAGTCAAGTGGAACTTAACAACACTCTCAAGGAGACCGGGGCAGGAAGCGTGACGCCTGGAAGGCGGCGAGTGCGCAGTGCCTTGGTGATTGCCCAAGTGATGTTTGCATTCGTCTTGCTCGTGTGCGCGGGACTGACTATCCAGGGATTCGTGCGGCTCGCGGACATCTATCACGGATTTGAACCGGCGAGTGTACTGAGAGTCGAGATTTCTTTACCGGAAAAAACCTATCCGGAAACCGTGAAAATCACGAATTTCTATCAGCAACTTCTTCGCGGCGCAGCATCCCTGCCGGGAGTTCAGCACGCTTCGTTGATCACTAATCCTCCTGCCAGCAACGTGGACAGTGAGACGACTTTCTTCAAGATCGAGGGGCAACCAGCTCTGAAAGCCGGTGAAGCACCTTCGGCGGACTTGCAAATCGCCACGCCCGACTTTTTTGCGACGTTGAAAATCTCCCTGATCTCAGGACGTTTTCTCTCAGAAGCGGACAATGCGAACGCGGCGCGCGTGGTGGTTATCAGTCGCGGTATGGCGCAGCGATTCTGGCCGGGAGCTGACCCAGTCGGGCATCGAATCAAGCTCGGAACGGCGGACTCGACAGAACCGTGGGTGACCATTGCAGGTGTCGTCGGGGATGTGCGGCAGAACTGGTGGAATCCCGCGACTCGCCCAGTCATTTACAAGCCATTCGCGCAGTCGACGCAGCGCTCCATGACGCTGTTGATGCGTACGCAGACCAACCCAGCCAGTTATGTATCTGCGATTCGCGAAGTGGGCAGACAAATCGATCCGGGAATCGCTCTGCGCGGCATCGCCACACTGGAAGAAGAAGTCACCGATTCCATCGCCATCGTAAGAATCATGGGCATATTGATGGGTATCTTCGGTATGGTCGCTTTGGTGCTTTCTTCGATTGGCGTGTATGGCGTGCTTTCAGAGAGTGTTGCGCAGCGCACTCGCGAAATCGGGATTCGCCTGGCGCTGGGCGCGGAGACTCCCGCCTTGATGAAACTGATTATCGGCCATGCGCTGAAACTCACAGCGATCGGGTTGGCCATTGCTTTACCAGTCTCTTTGGCGATCAGCCGCGCCATGACCAGCCTGATTTTCGGCGTGGTGAGTATGAATGTCACCATTTTTGCGGCGTTCGCGGTGGTCCTGTTATTGGTGGCTCTCGGAGCTGGTTATTTGCCCGCGCGTCGTGCAATGCACGTCGACCCCATGGTCGCCTTGCGCTACGAATAGTTGTCCCTCGCAGCAGTTAGAAATGAACAGCTAAGTGCTTTGTTTGAGAATTTAAATGTCGGCGCTCCGACATTTAAATTATTACTTGATATTTTTACCAATAGATAAACTATTCGAACGATTGAACCCATTGATGAGGTTCACTGTTCCGGAAGAAGTTGTTTTCGATTCGAACCAAGTTCATGGGCAACTTCCGCTTTTATGGAGCTTTCCAAAAAGGGATGGACATGTTTGGCCAGCGATTTAAACGTTGAAGTGCGTGGTTTTTTGGGAAAATGCTCTTTCTGGCAGGGGGCTCTATGATCATGCTGTGGTTAGTGACGCTGATTTTAAGCGCGGGGTTCGCCGTTGCTGGCGGAGAGGGCGTCAAATCGAAATTGCTCAACGTGGTCATCATTTTGGGATGCATGGGTTTGGGTTATGGGCTTGGTTATGCGCTGGGTTTAGGACGCGGTAATTTCGGAAGGGTTCCCAACCAGGCTTTACCGCTGTCGATGATGTTCGGAATTGTAGGGGCGCTCGGGTGCGTGTGGCAGAACAGTTCGCGCCCGAATTGAAATGTCATTGGGTCGAGGAAGTGTGAGGCACTGGTTTCCCGCCGCCGTTCTGCTCGAACTTATTCTCAGCTTAAAACCTATCGTGGCTGACGATATCCCCAATTTCGAAGGCCGGGAATTAACAAAATCCTCGCGCGAGAAGCGCGGACGGCTTAGACCGATGCCATTCCGCATCTACAGTCACGGCTCGCGCTTCGATATTTTCAAAGACTATAGAATAAATTATGCGAAAGATCCCTGCTATCGCGGCGGCGCTCGGTTTAATCGCAAGTGTTTATGTCTTCATAGCCAGTTTGTATGGGCTGACCCTGAACAAACTTGGCGGCAGGGCATTCTGTTGCATTTAGGCATTTTTGCCCTCGCCGTGCCCTATATCGTAGTCGAACGAATGAAAGCAAATGGTCAGCAATTTTCCTATGGCGGCGTAGCGCCCTACGAGGGGAGACCAATCTGGGTTAAGCGAAGCATGGGTATCGTCTTCGCGTTTTTCATCACGTTTTTCCTGATATTTCTAATTCAAGGGCACGCCGCGTCCCGTGAGATCATCGATGGAGAATACGTGTTGAACAATCACGGGACGATTGTCCGATACCTCTCCGCTAATGAGTACTTTCAGATGAAAGCTTCGGAGTTGTGTCTCTTTGCCTCGGGTTGGATGGCCAACTACGGGTTGATGATGTATTGGTGGTTCCCAAGACCAATTGCAGAAACTCCATGGACGTTGGACCCGTAAACGCGAAAACAAAGCAAGCGCCATAGTTCAAACGGCGCAGCATATCTTTAGTGCGGATGCACACGCAGGGTCAGATGAGGGCCTTCGTGGCCGGCCATGGCGATTTTGCGGGCTTTCTCTAGGAATAAATCCCAGAGAAAGACAGTTAATGGGTTAGGGGCGTGATGGCGGCGCGTCTTGAGGACGGCAGGTTTATTAGTAACCACAAACGTTTCGGAAACTAGCGCGTCTGAGGTGACAAGGGGTGGAGTCTGGCGTCTCTTTGAGACGGCTGATTGCGGGCCTCACAATCGAGGCAATTCTCGCGGGCGTGGTTTTGCCGCTGGCCATGGCATTGGAGACTTATTCTGCGGTTGCTGCGCCGTTTTGTGTTTCCACGCTGTCGGCGCGTTGACGACGCACCGTAAATTCTGGCCCCACGCCAAAGTCGCTATTTGATTTGAAGACAGATTAAGAATCACGAAGGAGACTTGATATGAAACGAAGAGAGTTGCTTCAGAGATCAGCGGCGTTCGGCTTCATGGCTGCGATGCCTTTTTCAGCACGCGGAAAGAAACCTGACTACAGACCGATGGATTCATCAAATGATATTCCACCAGGGCCGTCGACTGTGGTTCCGAACCCCCTGAAGCCGCCCACGGAGGGCAGTATTCCGGTGGCATTTCTGGTTTCAGAAGGCGCGGTGATCATCGACTTCTGCGGGCCGTGGGAAGTGTTCCAGGACGTCAATGTTCCCAGCCGCAAAGACGCTCCCTTTCGTCTTTACACCGTTGCCGAGACGAGCAATCCGATACGTGCAAGTGGCGGGATGAAAATCATACCCGACTACACATTTGATACGGCACCGGCGCCCAAGGTTATCGTGATCCCGGCTCAGAATGGACGAAGCGAAGCAACACTCGAGTGGATTCGTAAATCGACGAAGAGCACCGACGTAACGATGTCTGTGTGCACCGGCGCATTTCTGCTGGCAAGTACGGGTTTGTTGTCGGGCAAGGCCGCGACCACATTTCACAGCGCGTTCAGTGATTTTGAAAAACAGTTTCCAGATATCCGGCTAAAGCGCGGAGCTAGATTTGTTGAAGACGGCAATCTCGCCTCGGCAGGCGGACTTTCCTCCGGCATCGATCTCGCGCTTCGCGTTGTTGAGCGCTACTACGGCCGCGAAGTAGCAGACCGCACAGCTTACGTAATGGAGTATCAAGGCCAAGGCTGGATGAATGCGGATTCGAACAACGGCTACGCTAACGTTCGAGCTTCAACTGATGGGCATCCGGTCTGCTCCGTGTGCGATATGGATGTTGATACGTCGACCGCTCCGAAATCTGTCTATAAGGGCAAGACTTACTACTTCTGTTCGCTCGCGCACAAAGAACTATTTGATGGAACTCCTCAAAAGTTCGCATGAGCCCTTGACTCAACGGTTGGCACGACGACGCCGGAAGTAGTACGATTCTAAATCGTATGGTTCGCATTAAGGCGTTCTTCCTGATTCTCGCGTTGATCGTCACACCGGTCGCTTCGCTTTGCGCGACTCAATCGGCTATGCCCGCAGAGTGTCCGCGTCTTTGTCCCATGCACGGGAAAATGGCGACGCACACCAGCGCCAGCGAATCAGACGAAATGGATTGTCACCACGGAAAATCTCCGGATTGTGTAATGAAGGGCTGTGGCCATACCGTTGATTTTGGTCTGGCGTCACCGTTGCCTCCAGCGGTCCTGTCCCCGGAACTGAAACTGATAGCTACCAGAACAAATGGCGCAGTCCACCTGGCGAATAATATTTCCTCCTTGATGGGTTTCAATTCTCCTCCGGTCCAACCTCCTCGCGCGTAAGTCTGCACGTTTCATTTCCGAGCTCGAACAAAATCTAAATTGAAATGCGGAGACTTGTATGCGCGTGTTGTGTCTTTTTGTCGTTTTGTACTTGGTAGTTCTTGTTTCTATTTCGAATGCGACGATTTTTGGGGGTGTGCGAGGCGTGGTGCATGATTCCCAGCATC
Source organism: Candidatus Acidiferrum sp. (assembly GCA_036270765.1). GTDB lineage: Bacteria > Acidobacteriota > Terriglobia > Acidiferrales > UBA7541 > Acidiferrum. Next base: position 6,968 of record DATBBY010000119.1, on the reverse strand, counting down.
GGCCCATGCCCGATGTTCAGATTACCCTTAAGGCGAAAGATTCAGCCTTTACAATGACGACGCAAACCGACGTCAACGGTGACTTTCACTTCGATGCAGTACCGGTGGCGGAATATGTGATCACCGCTTCCAAAGCGGACTTTACCAGCTTTGAACAGGCGGTGACGGTTTTGTCGGGCACCGCTCCAGTCTTGCACTTTGAACTGCAGTTGGCCTCGCAGACTCAATCGGTCACCGTTTCGGCTGAGGCTGCTCCAGGACAAACGGAGTCAATAACGCCGACCACGCTCGTTAATCGCGAAGAAATTGAACAAACACCCGGCGCATTCCGAAGTAACAGTTTGGCTCTCATTACGGACTATGTTCCCGGGTCTTATTTCACGCACGACCAGCTTCATATTCGCGGGGGACACCAAGTGAGCTGGTTGATCGATGGAGTACCCATCCCGAATACGAATATCGCGAGCAATCTCGGCCCGCAAATCGACCCGAAGGACATCGATACTGTCGAAGTGCAAAGAGGAAGCTACGCAGCGGATTACGGTGATCGAACCTACGGCATCTTCAACGTGGCTCCACGGACCGGGTTCGAGAGGAATAATGAAGCCGAGCTGGTCCTCAGTGCGGGCAATTTTTATCAAACTGACGATCAGCTCAATTTTGGAGGCCATAACAATCGATTCGCGTATTACGGCAGCGTGAGCGGCAATCGCACAAATTTGGGTTTGCAGACTCCTACGAGCGCCGTTATTCATGATGCGGCGAATGGCGTCGGTGGATTTACTTCGCTGATCTACAACGCAGATTCGCAGGACCAATTGCGGCTGGTTGCGCAGATTCGACGCGATTACTACCAGGTGCCCTTCGATCCGAACGATCCGAACACCCAAGGCACGTTTTTTCACGACGTGAATCGTGAGACCGACTCCTTTGTGACCTTTTCCTGGGTACGTACGTTTAGCCCGGGATTAATGGTGACGGTTTCGCCGTTCTATCACTACAACCGAGCGGATTACGAAAGCAGCCCTGCGGATCTGCCGAGTTCCGCAACGGAAAAACGGTCTTCCAAGTATGAAGGTGGCCAAGCGGTGATCTCATGGGTTAAAGACCGCAACAACCTGCGAGCGGGCATTTATGGTTTTGCGCAGCAGGATAATCAGTTGTTTGGATTGATCTTCAATGACAATAGCGCGCCTAACCTGGACCCGCCGGATGTCGAAACACCGGTGGGCAGCGTGGTTGCCGTTTACGCGGAAGACCAACTAAAAGCGACTTCCTGGCTCACCCTGAATGCCGGTCTTCGCCAGACACATTTTTCGGGCGGTATGACCGAGAACGCGACTAGCCCACGCGTCGGCGCTTCGGTACGAATCGCGAAACTGAATTGGGTCTTTCGCGGCTTTTACGGCCACTTCTATCAAGCGCCGCCGCTTCTTACGGCATCCGGACCGCTGCTGCAATTCGTTACCAACCAGAATCTCGGATTCGTCCCTCTCCATGGCGAGCGGGACGAAGAACACCAGTTTGGCGTGACTATTCCGTTTCGAGGCTGGACTATCGACGCCGACAATTTTCTGACGCGAGCAAATAATTTCTTCGATCACAATAATTTGAACAACTCCGACATTTTCTTTCCGATCACGATTCAGGGAGCGCGGATCAACGGGTGGGAGCTCACGCTGCGCTCGCCTCGCATTCGCAATCGGGCCCAACTTTATTTGACCTACTCCAATCAGCTGGCCCTTGGATTCGGGAATATCAACGGCGGTCTGACGGATTTCTCGTTTGGGGATGGATTTGGGCTGCTGGATCACGATCAACGAAACACGTTACATGTCGGCGGGCAGTTCACGTTGCCGTGGCGCTCCTACGCCTCAACCGACGTCTATTACGCCTCCGGGTTTACGAATGGCGATCCAACGATTCCCGGCGACCATCTCCAGCCGCACACCACGTTCGATCTCACCATCGGCAAGAATTTTGGCGAGCGCTTTTCCGCAAGTGTGCAGGGTATCAACGTGGCCAACCGCCGCGTTCTACTGGATAACAGCTTTACCTTTGGCGGAACGCACTTTCTGAATCCCCGCGAAATTCTTGTCCAAGTTCGCTACCGGTTTCATTACTGACGGTAGCGCATTGCCGTGGCAGCCGCTTGAGATTCCCCATCGACAGGCTCGCTGCCACGGCATTCCATTGACAGGGTCAGGCGGGAATTTCGCAGCGACAAATTTTGCGCGATCACGTCGGCCAACCGTAGTGGGCTGTCACGTTTAGGTGTTGCACGAAGAACTCATACCGTGCCTGAGGAAGAATGTCGGCGCGCCGGCATTTAAAGTAGTACTTGAGGTCTTGACCAACAGATTAACAATTCGAACGATTGAACCCATTCGAATGGGATTGCGTTTTGCTAAAGAAGATATAACCCGCTTTTTGGTTGTGAGAATTTTGTCAATGAACGTCGTTCGAATTGAAAACGTGGGGCCCGGGCGTGCCGCGGTCGTACACCGTTTTGCTGGGCGCGTGCATAATTGAGAGGCGTGGCTTCAAAGGGCGAATTTACCGCATTTGTCCGACGCACGCTGAAAGAAGTAATCCAGCTCGCCGAAACGCATACACGAACAGTCTTGCCGCGAAAAATGAAATTTCGTTGGCTCGGTCAGGATGCACTGATCGATGAAGGAATTGTCGAAGAGATCGTGAATCGCGTGTATGTGAATGAACAAAATATTTATGCCTGTGTGGATATTGGAGTGGGAGACCTCGCCGACGACGGCTCACCAATCATCGTTGCGAACGTTGCGGGATACAGCCCAAGACCGTTTCAGAAGAACTGGACGGGCCGCGAAGGGCCTTTTGTGTTCATTATCGGCCAACCGTTCTTAGACAAGCTTGCTGGCAGCGGTTCCGCAGCCAACGACCGCGCCTTCGGGTTTATCATCCCGGACATGAAAAATCTTAAACGGTGATCTCTTAGCGGGCTGGATTATTTAGATATGTGATTAAATTTGGCTGATGTCAGACGTTTGGTTCGCCATCCTCTTACCTATTGTTCTTCTTGTTTTTGCGGGTGTTGGTGTCGTTCTATTAGTCTGGCCGTTAAAGTTCTTGCGCCACGTTCAAAATCCGTGGCAGCCGGACACACCTCTCAACCCGTGCAATTACGCCCGGTGGGCATATTTTTTTGTTTGTTCGTCTTGTTGATAATTTCGGGGTCGACAAAAACTCTTGAGGGTTTCCACAGCAATATTTTGTTAGCACTATGGGTCTCGCCAGTTATTCTGCCTATATTCTTGTGGATTCTATGGCGATATTCGTCACTCCAACAAGTGAATCGTGGTTATTTAGCAGGAGAGCCGGACTCGCCGCAATGGGAACTTCGGATGAGCATCGCGTTCTGTTCGCTGCTCTTGACGATGGTGGCGACCGCGTTCGTTTTGGGGATCAACGGCATTTACGTGAAGTAAGCCGAATAGCAGAAAGGGATGCGATTTTGTCACATCCCCTTTAATACGTCCCAGCCTCTACTTCGCAACGTATTTACAGACTAGTAGATGTCGTATTGCTCCCAGTGCAGGGTGGCGTCGGACTGGATGATGATGTGTTTGTGCGAGGTTTGCTCCAGTTCGTCCATGAGCAGGGACTCGCGGGTTTTTAGGGCTTTGGCGATTTCGGGATGCACGCGCAGGGTCAGGTTGGGGCCTTCGTGGCCGGCCATGGCCATTTTGCGGGCTTCCGCCTGGATTTCGTAGCACAGCGTGGGAATGGATTTGACCATTCCCGAGCCGGTGCAATACGGGCAGGGTTGGCAGAGCACGCGCTCGAGGGCCTGCTTGGTGCGCTTGCGAGTGATGCAAACCAGACCAAATTCGTTGAAGCTCAGCGCTTTCGAGGGCGCTTTATCTTCTTCGAGGGCTTGCTGCAGCGCGAACAAAACCTTGTCGCGGTTGCGGCGCTCTTCCATGTCGATGAAGTCCACCACGATGATGCCGCCCAGATCGCGCAAGCGAATCTGGCGCACGATTTCCTTCACCGCTTCCAGATTGGTTTTGACGATGGTGTCTTCGAGGCGCGTGGAACCTTTGCCGACAAATTTGCCGGTGTTGACGTCGATGGCCACCAGCGCTTCAGTGTGGTTGATGACGATGTAGCCGCCGGATTTGAGCCACACTTTGGCGCGCAAGGCTTTGTCGAGTTCGTGCTGGATGCCGAACTCTTCGAAGATGGGCGTTTCCTTGGTGTACAGCTTGACGCGGCTGACCAGTTTGGGCTGGAAGCGGCTGACGAATTCGACGACCTTGCTGAATTCTTCTTCGCTGTCGATCCAGATGGCGGTGAAATCGTCGCTGACGTAATCGCGCAGGATGCGTTCCACGAGATTCAGGTCGCGATGGAGAAGCGAAGGAGCTTTGCGCTGCTCGCTGCGCTCCTTGATTTCGTTCCAGGTGGTGCCGAGGAATTCGATGTCGGCGCGAATTTCTTCGTCGGTGGCGCCGCCGGCCGCGGTGCGCACGATGAAGCCGCCGGGATAGCTGCCGCGCGCTTCGCCAACAAGGCGGCGCAGACGCGAGCGATTGTCGGCGCTGGCGATTTTGCGCGAGACGCCGATGTGATCGATGGTCGGCATGTACACGAGAAAACGTCCTGGCAAAGCGACGTGACTGGTGATGCGCGCGCCCTTTTTGCCGAGCGGCTCCTTGGCGATCTGGATGACTACGTCCTGACCAGCCTTGAGCATTTCGGAAATGAGTTGCGGGCGGCGTGAAGAGCCGGCGTGATGGCCATGGCCTCCCTGGTGTCCGCGGTCATGGCGCGGACCGCCCGGACCGCTGGGACGGCGCTCGAAGCGCTGTCCGGGGCGTCCGCCGCCGCTGCGTTCGGGACGGCCACCACGATTGTCGGGGCGTCCGCCACGGCTGTCGGGACGACCACCGCGATTGTCGCGGCCGCGATCCCGTCCGCCGCTGCGGAAGGGGCGCTGGAAACGCTGGCGCGGATTGCCACCAACTCGCGCGGAGTCGCGCGGAAATTCTTCGCGAGGCGCTGGTGCGCCGCCTACGCTGCGAGGAGCGCGAGTTTCTCCCGGCAACAAGATGATGTCGTCCTCAGCGATATGCGAGGCAGAGGTTGCGGAGACGAGATTGCCTTCCGAGACGTTTCCTGCACTGGCACGTTCCGTTTCTTCCTGGCCGTGGGTTCCTTCGTGATGACCTTCGTCATGTTCTTCGTGATGCTCGCTGTCATGTTCGCTGGCGTGGGCATGTTCTTCGTCGTGAAGTCCAAGTGCGGCATGATGCTCAGCACTCTCGTGCGCGGCATCGGCTTCCGCTTCGGCACGATTCGCGGCGCGGCCTTCTTCGACCTCGGCGGTTTCGTCCTCGGTGAGTTGGGAAACTTCGGAGTGTGACTCTTCCGTTTCGGTTTCCTCTTCCACCTCGTCGGCTTCTTCTTCGACTTCTTCCTCTTCTTCAAAAATCGTGTCACCGGCGAGAGCGGGAACTTGCGCAACTTCCTGCACTTGTTCCTGCTTGGCTTCGACGAGCCCGCTGCCGAGTACCGCGATCTGATCGTCGTTTAGATCGGAGCTTCCAGAGGCGGGCAGCTCCAAAGGAGACGCTTCGTGGCGCGGCGGATTATTTCCGTGCGCGGAAAGCATGCTGTCGTCAGCCACGCCAATGTTTTCGTCGGCGGATACCGGGGCGGCTTCGGATTCAGCGCCGGCATCGGCGAGCAGCCAACGGGGAAGTCCTCCGGTGAAGCGGCGAGGTACCACACCGCCAACGGCGGCCGGTTGCGATGGCGACGTAGATCCGGTGGCAGGCCGAGAATTCTCGGCGGCCTCGGAGGTTTTGCTGGATTCCTGCTCGACTACCGGGGAACTGGAAGCCGCGATGGGCTTACCACGATATTTCGCGAGCGATTCACCGGGAAGCAGGATCGGCTCTTCCGCGGCATCAAAATTCGGCGCTACTGGAGAAGCGCTGCTCTGGCGCGGTGTTTCGGGACGGCGATTATCAAAGCCGCGCTGCGCTGCACCGCGCGGTTCGAATCCGCGAGGTTGAGCGCCGCGATTCTGGCCTTGCGAACGGGGCTCGTTGCCACGTGAATCGCCACGCGTGTCGTTCTGGCCTTGCGGTGAAGCATATTTCGAGGGTGGCAAATTGCGGCCGCCGGGCCCGCCGGGGCGTCCACCACGGCGACGTCCACCGCGCCGGCCGAAACGGCCACCGCCACGGTTGCTGCCGGAATCCTGTCCGCGATCATTGCCACGGCCGAAATTCTGACCGGGCCCACTGGCACCGCGGGGCGAATAATTTTGCGAAGACTTATAGTTCGGGCCGAAATTCTGCGGCGCGGACGCGTTTGATTCCGGCTGGCGTTCTTCCGGCTCTGAAGCATCGTGTTCATGCGCGTTTCCGGGCTGCGCCTCGTCCGAGTGTTCGTGCTGGCCTTCGTGCTCGTTGGCCCCAGCGGCGTGCGAGCTATGGATTTCGTCAGAAACTACCGTGATGGAATCGTCATGAGCATCAGACGACGCGCCCGCTTTCGCGAGCGATTCACCAGGCAGCAATTCGACCGAATGCATTTCCGCCTCGTGCTCGATGGCAGCAGCGGGATGCGATTCTGCTTCTATTGCGGCGGCATGCGGCACTTCATGGGCGTGGTCGTGATCGTAATCTTCCAGATTTTCGAAAACGTCGCTGACATACAGGAAGGCGTCGCCATCGAGACCAATGTCCACGAACGCCGATTGCATTCCGGGAAGGACGCGAGTGACTTTACCTTTGTAGATGCTGCCGACGAGGGCGAACTCTTTTTCGCGCTCGATGTAAATTTCTACTAACTGACCTTCTTCAAGTATCGCGACCCGCCGTTCATGGGAGGCCGCTGATATAACTAACTCTTTTGACATAAAACTCCTCGGGACGCATCGCCGCGAGCTTGTGCCCGTCGGAGGTCCGAGAAACCGG
>DATBBY010000118.1:0-1649 GCA_036270765.1 Candidatus Acidiferrum sp. | reverse complement strand
CGTGCGTTAACTCTTCGGGCTTGCCAGAGCCATCTTGATTGATGAGATAGACTTGGTCTTCGCCATCGAGATCAGAGATGAAGGCAATTTTTGCGCCGTCAGGCGACCAGCGTCCCCACTTGTCGTGGGCATTTGAAGAGTCGGTGAGATTGCGGGTTGGACCCTTTTCGATTGGCGCAGTGAAGATATCGCCACGGGCGACGAACAGAGCGCGTTCACCTTTGGGACTGAGGCTGGCGTCCTCAATTTGCTCGGCGGCGGAAACCTGGGTGGGGCGCATGGAGACGCCATCGTCGGGTACTTCGATGGAGATGTGGCGGGACTGGCTGCTGGAGGTATCAAAAATGTTGAGCTCGCCATCCAGTTCGTAGACGATTTGGTTTTTGTGGTCGGTGCTGGGCCAACGAACGTCCCAACTGGTGCTATTGGTGAGCTGATCGGTCTTCTTGCTGGCGGGATCGAAGGAGAAAAGATTGTTGGTGCCACCGCGATCAGAAGTGAAGAAAATTTTGGAGCCGATCCACATCGGATCTCGGTTCGCGCGCGAGTTGTCGGTGATTTTCTCCTGGGCATGAGTCTGCAAATCAAAAATGTAGAGCTGTTGTGCCCAGCCGCCGGAGTAGCGCTTCCAGGTGCGGAAATCGCGGAAAAGCGGAGAGTACACGGCTTTGGAGCCGTCGGGAGAGAGATCGCCGGCGCCGGACTTGGGCATTGCAAAGGCTTCAGGCATGCCGCCAGAAGCGGAAACGCTGTAAAGGCGGCTGTCACCAAGATCGAAATATTCGCGGCCGGAACGGAAGATAACGGACTTGCCGTCGGGCGTCCATCCATAGACTTGATTGTCGTAACCCCAGCGCGGCGTGAGCGGACCGCGCGCTGGATAAAAGGTGAGTTGCTTTGGAACGCCGCCGGTGACGGGAATGATGTAAACCTGTTCGTCGCCGTCGTATTGTCCGGTGAAGGCGATCCATTTGCCGTCGGGAGAGAACTTGGCGAAAAGTTCGAGGCCAGGATGCGCGGTGAGGCGCGAGGCGAGTCCACCAGAAGTCGACGCGAGCCATAGGTCGCCGCCGTAGGTGAAGACGACTTTGTCGCCATGCACATCGGGAAAGCGCAGCAGCTTGGTTTGCGCGTGCAGGGCGGAAACCAGGAAAAGGGCAGCGATTAGAGACAGCAGAATGCGTTTGGTTTTTTGCAAGATCATGATTTCCTTACCGACTTGGGATGAACGGATGAAGCGCGTTGAATACAAAATGGTTGAAACGCATATGAACTTTTACGCGCGACATTCTACAACGGATTCGCAGGCTGCGACACCGAATGGCGGGGCCAGCAGGTCTTGCGTGTATCATTATTATGTAGCGTTACTAATGCAGCGGGCGGAGAGTCGGGTAATCTTCGTCCGGTCAGGCTTGCCTATTCCACATGGCGGAAATTACAACTCTTCGCGAAGCAGTTGCCGGACTGGCGCGTGATGGCGACGTGGTGGCCATGGAAGGATTCACTCACCTGATTCCCTTCGCTGCCGGCCATGAGGTGATTCGGCAGGGGCGTAAAAATCTGACGCTGGTGCGGATGACGCCAGACGTCATTTACGATCAGCTGATTGGCGCGGGTTGCGCGAAAAAATTGATATTTTCCTGGGGCGG
>DATBBY010000117.1:0-1509 GCA_036270765.1 Candidatus Acidiferrum sp. | reverse complement strand
AGGCAGCGGCACCATATCGTCGCCATGTCCGCCGAGCACGAAGGAATGCACATTTTCCACGCTGACTTTGCATTCCATAGCCACAAACGTGCTCATGCGCGCGGAGTCCAGCACCCCGGCCATGCCCAGCACGCGGCTCTTTGGAAATCCGCTTACCTTCCAAGCCGCTTGGGCCATAGCATCCAGCGGATTGGTGACAACAATGATGATGCAGTTAGGCGAGTGGCGGACAATTTGTTCAACCACGGCCTTCACCACGTCGTAGTTGGCCTTCAACAAGTCGTCGCGGCTCATCCCCGGTTTGCGCGGAAATCCAGCCGTGATCACCACCACGTCGCTGCCCGCCGTTGCGCTGTAATCTCCATTCGCGGTAGAAATTCCGGACGCCCGCGAATCACTTCGCGTGATCGGCCCGGATTCCATCATGTCCAGCGCCTTGCCCGCTGGCGGGCCGTCCAAAATATCGGTCAAAACGACATCGGCTAACTCCTTGTCGACAATTCGCTGCGCCGTCGTCGAACCGACGAATCCGCCCCCCACCACGGTAACTTTTTTCCGCATTCCGTCCCTCTCCTCGTTTAATCCGCCTTTATTACCGCGCGACGGCCTGCCCCGCCATATTCTCAATAATTGCAGAGGCAAATGCCGATGTTCCCACTTTGGTCGCGCCGGGCATCAACCGCTCCAGGTCGTACGTGACGCGTTTTTGCTGAATGGTCCGCGCAATGCCATCCTCGATGAGTTTCGCGGCTTCACTCCATCCCAAAAATTCAAACATCATCGCTCCGGAAAGCATTACCGAACTCGGATTGATCACATCTTTGTCTGCATACTTGGGCGCCGTCCCGTGCGTAGCTTCAAAAACGCCATATCCGTCGCCAATGTTCGAGCCGGGCGCCATGCCCAACCCGCCCACCTGCGCGGCGCAAGCATCCGACAAGTAGTCCCCGTTCAAGTTGGAAGTCGCCAGCACGCTGTACTCATCGGCGCGCAGCAGCACTTGCTGAAACACGGAGTCCGCAATGCGGTCATTGATCATTAGTTTCTTTTTCCACTGTCCCTTGCCGTGTGTCGCGTAAATGGCATCGATGGTTTGCTTCACTTCCGCATAGACACTTTTCTTGAAAGCGTCGGTACCTTGCTCCAACCCTGGCTCGATCATGCCTCCGTTTTGCTCGACGGTCAGCGCCGGGTTCTTATCCAGATTGTCGATGATCCAGCTCTCGCGCTCGGTCACCGTGGCCCCGCGAAACTCCTCGCGCGCAAGCTCATAGCCCCAATCGCGAAACCCACCCTCCGTAAATTTCTGGATGTTCCCTTTGTGCACCAGCGTGACGCTTTTGCGCCCATGCCCCAGCGCGTACTTGATAGCCCTGCGTACCAGCCGCTTCGTCCCAGTTGGCGAAATCGGTTTGATACCTACACCCGAGTCCCAACGAATCTGTTTCTTTCCGTCCTTCAGCATGTCGCGATTCAAGAATTCAAGCAGCTTTTTGGCTTCCGGCGAGC
>DATBBY010000116.1:0-2225 GCA_036270765.1 Candidatus Acidiferrum sp. | reverse complement strand
CGACCGGCAGGGCATCCTGCTTGGAGTCGTTTCGCAAAGCGACGTTTCCGATAAAGTCGCCGCCGAAAATAAGTGTCCCGCCTGGATGCGCGTCTCCGAAATCATGACGAAGCAAATCGTCAGCGCCACGCCCGACACGTCGCTGGAAGATTGTTTGCGGCTGATGGAACAGCACAGCATCTACCACTTGGTGGTTCTGGATCATGAAAAAGGTTTTCGCGGTATGATTTCCGTCACGGACTTGCTGCAATTGTTTGCGTCGGACCAAAAGGCCCGGGCCGATATGCTGGAGTCCTTGATCTTTCCTCAGCGTTGAGCGCAGCTACTTCTGCCGGAAGCAAAACCTAAGCTCCTTGAGTAAGCCCGCTTCTACAGTGCCTCCACGTCTTGCGAAGGCCGCTTAGAAGAATGGGCCGGGAACTACCGCAGGAACGTCAGTTCCCGAAAGTGCCTAGGATTTTCTGACGACTGTACTAGGGCGCGCTGCCGATGTACCTCGCGGTACTAGGAAACTGCCCATCCATTGTCTGGCCATCTCGCTCAAAAGGAACGGACTACGGGAGAATCTAGTTTTTGCGACCTTTTGCGGAAGTACTACGGACCGAACTGGGTTTGGTGGCTTGTGTGCATTACTTTTCACAGGGGCACGGTAGACGCCCCACTTGATCGAACTGGAAACCAATGGCATCTGCAGCAGAAGCAAGACTGGCGCCCCTAACCCATCCGGTTGAAGTACCCCCACCGCACATCTATTTTGGCCCATCAGAGGCCATGCAGGCGGTGCGGCAACGCGTCGAGCGCGCCGCCGGTCTGAACGTTCCCATATTGGTCTTGGGCGAGAGCGGCACCGGCAAAGAGGTCCTGGCTCGCTTTATTCATGAGCGCTCTCCCTGGAATAAAGGTCCGTTCGTGAAGGTAAATTGTCCGGCGATCCCTGGAACGCTCATCGAAAGCGAGCTGTTCGGATTCCAGAAGGGCGCCTTCACTGGGGCGCATGCGGCTAAGCCCGGGCGCATCGAAATGGCGCAAGGCGGAACACTTTTTCTGGATGAGATTGCCGAACTCGATTCCAGTCTGCAGGCAAAGTTACTTCACGTCCTTCAGGACGGTCATTTCACCAGAATTGGCGATCACGAAGAAAAGCAGCTGGACGCTCGAGTGATCTGTGCCACCAACCGCTTGCTGCAACAGGAAATCGCGCGTGGCGGATTTCGCGCCGATCTTTTTTATCGCATCAATGTGATCACCATCACGCTGCCTTCGCTCCGCGACCGCCGGGACGACATTCCCTATCTCGTCGCATATCTCCGCGAACAATTTAATCGCCGTTTTCAACGCGACGCCGCGCCAGTATCGCGCGAAGCGCTCCAATTGCTGCAGCAACGCGACTGGCCGGGCAATATTCGCGAGTTGGAAAACTGCATGGCGCGTTACGTGATCCTGGGCTCGGAAGAGGCCTTCCATTCAGATCGGGATCGCTTCGCCGACAAGAAACCGCTGGCCATTTCTTATGAAATGAATGAAGAGGGGAACATTCCGCTGAAGCGCATCGCGCAACAGGTTACACGGCGCATGGAACACGACGTAATCTTGAAAGTCTTGCAGGCTAATCATTGGAATCGCCGCAAGACCGCCGAAATCCTCAAAATCAGTTATCGCGCACTCCTATACAAAGTCCGCCAAGCAGGTCTCCCGGCCAAGCGCCCACGCCGCAATAATCAAGCGGACGGCGGGCTTCTTGAAAACTCCTAAAGCGAATAGATCGCGAAAGCGCTTCGGGTTACTTAACCCCTGGGGTGAGCTTGATGCTCAAAATGCCGCGTTCTCCCTTTGCCCCGGTTTTAGCGCCCGCTGGTACCCGTATCTGGTATGAAATCACCCTTTCTATCTGTCTTGCCCCTGTGAGTTAATTCCGCTAGCCTTAACTGCGATGGTAAAGGCTGCTACAAATTCAAAACTAAAAGTTTGCCTGTTGTCTCCTCATCCGATGGTGCTGGAGGAATTCCGCCGTCTGTTGACGGATACGTCTTTCCAACTCGTCGCCAGGCAACTCGAATCTATGCTGGCCCCGGATCTGCGCAATTTGGAGGTGCCGCGCGCTTCGGTGTACGTGATTGATGCGCACGCGGCGCGTCAGGCCACGGGAGCCCTGCTCGGCAATATCCTCGACCACAATGCCGCCGCACGCCTTTTGGTGGTGGGCGACAATCTCAAGGAAGCCGATA
>DATBBY010000115.1:0-6163 GCA_036270765.1 Candidatus Acidiferrum sp. | reverse complement strand
CGCCCGGTAACGCTCCAGCGAAAGCCGTCAATCACGTCCGCCATGGGATTTAAATGATAAAGCGCTTGCCAACGCGGGGGCACCAGCGTACTAGAATAGGCTACGGGCGATGCCAGCATCAAAAATTGGATGACAAACGGCACGATAGCGGCCATATCCCGGTACAACGCATTAAGCGCGCAGGTCCACAGCCCTACCGCCAGCACCGTCATCTGTGTCAGAAGCACGAACAGCGGAATCAGCAAGATTGCCGGCCCCGGCCGGTATCCGTACGCCAGCGTGATGATGATCATCACTACAAATCCAATCGCGAGGTCAAGCAGCGACGTGCACACCGCCGCAAACGGCAATACCAGGCGCGGGAAATAAACTTTGGTGATCACATGCTGGTTCGCGACCAGAACGCTTGTGCAAGTGCTCAGCGCCGTCGAGAAATAGGCCCACGGCACCAGCGCCGCAAAATAAAAAACCGGGTAAGGCAAGCCTTCTGAAGGCAGCTTGGCCAGCCGGCCAAAGAAAAGAGTGAAGACGCCCATCGTCAGCAAGGGCTGCAAAACCACCCACAGCACACCAACGACTGTCTGCTTGTAGCGAATTTTGATGTCGCGCCACACAAAAAAGTACAACAGCTCGCGATACTCCCACACTTCGGCAAGCCGCAGGTCCAGCCACCCGTGCGGCGGCTCGATGCGCACCGTCGCGGGCGCGTGAACTGCGGCCGGCAGCGGTGTAACTATCGGTTGCGATGTCGTAACGGAAGCCATATTTGTCCGATTACAAATCCAAATCCGTGATTGCGCTCAAACTTGTCTATTCCGTTCAAACAAGCCGTTATACAAAACTCACGCCGCGCGGCAGCATTTTGACTTTCGAGAAAACGGAAAACCATCCGTTACCGTCTGTATTTAGGGTACCAGAGATGCGCCGTCCGGCAGGAGCGTTCGCTTCACTCTTTTGAAATAAATAGGACCAGCGCGGTCATAATTCTCATGCCTGCGAAGAGTTCTCATTGCGCAGCAGACTTCTGCATCTGTTGTATGTCCCGCTCTTCGATCTTGCGCATCTCCTCTTTGCGCTTGAAAAGATACGCGCGCATGTGCGTCCCAAGTTCGCGCGGCACGACAAAAAATTGGTTGTGTATCATTTCCCGAAAAGAAATTTCGCCGCGCACTGGCAGCAGGTGCTCGCCCCATTGAAAAATGAATCCGGCATTCCACAGCGCCAACAAAATTACCAAGCCACTGGCGGCCACAAACGCCCGCGCGCTATCGTGGAAATAACGGCCGCAGCGTTCGAATAACAACGCCAGCCCGAAAACAAAAACAGCTGTCAGTGAAATAAGAAAGCGGTTTCCGTAAGAGGCCATCCCGTCCCAGAACGGGTAGCACGCGATTACATAATAAAAAGCAGACGCCCCCATCCCAAGATATAAAGCGATTGTTCTCGCATTCCGCGGCGCCAGGAAAAGTCCAATCAGCGCCAATGCCAGAATCGGCGTCCAGCTCAGCGCCCCATGATCGGAAGAGAAAAATACTTGCCACCAGTGAGGCGCACTCCAAATCCAGTCATACGCGGTGTAAGCTCCAAACTTAAACAACCCGCCATAAACAATCCAACGGGTAATGAATGTGGGAAGGACTGCGAACATCAGCGAAACGGCGAACAATGTCTCCGCGAAAAGTAGCTTTCTCTGCGAATCCCAGCCATCGACCTTCCACGAGGAGCGGTGCGCCAGCAAAGATTCGATTAGCGGTAGGAGTAAAAATACGCCGTTTGGAAAATATACGTCGATCATTAATCCGGAAATCAAACCCAGAGCTACCAATTGTCCAATAGTTCGCGAACCTCTCGTGCGTTCCCAATACCAGAGAAATAAAGCTACCGTGAATGCCGAGTGCGCGTGCGACCAGGCCGGATTGAAATACATATATACCGGCAGGGAACTGGCCAGCCAGATACCCATCGTCGCCAGAAAGGCCCAGCGATCCCGCGCATATTTTTTCGCCAGCGAAAAGGAAAGCAGCAGCCCCAAAAAGCCGTAAAAGGCTGTGCCGAGGGCCATGGCAATCACGTACGGGCGCGAAAATCCGTCCGCGGAAATATGACCGCCCAAGGCATTGAACAGCAAAACCCCAAGATGGACAAGAATCAGGAACGGGGCCCAGAGTATCGCCGGCCCCACCGTAAAATGATTGTCCACGTGGCCCGTGGAGGTGTACTGCTCGGGTCTGAGTTGCTCATCTGCCTGAATTCTCGCAGCCGAAAAAAATCGGTTGGCGTGACGCCAATCTTCTTCAAAGCGCAGGTTATGCTGAATCAAGATGGCGCGCGCATAAGCGTAATAACCGACCCCGTCGCCGTGAACTGTAGGATTGATGATAGGCAGGGTGAGTAGGAAACAGACGAACAATATTTTTATGTACGGTATCTCGCGTCTCACGACGTCCGTAACGCCCCCGGATGGACTCGGGATAGCAGCGGACATGTTACTCGTGAGAACCGGCTGCGGATTCCAGCGAGGTCGCTGAGACCGAATGCTGTAACAGTGTCGAAGAAGCCCTGCCTGCGGACTTCCGGATCACCGCGATCAAGGAAAGCGGCGGCAAAGGCAGCACTTTGTCGATAGCGCGGAATAACGGAGTCATTACATTAAGGATTTTAATTTGCCACAGGCCAAATGTCCGGCGCCGTAATAGCTGCCCGTTTACCCACCACGCGATAACCCCGACGCGATTGAATTCGATCATCTTTTCCAGCTCAAGACCGGCGCTGATAATTAACTGTTCCAAAGTTTCCCGCGTGTATCTTCGCTGATGCCCCAGAACTTCATCCAGCGTTCCGTATAAGCCTGGTCCACAGGGTACCAAAATGATGGCCCGCCCTCCGGCATCCAACGCTGAACGAATATTCAACAGTGCGCCCCGATCATCCACCAGGTGTTCCACTACGTTCAGGCAAATTACCGTATCAAATGTTTCTTTGGGGTAAGACTCCGCCTTCTCCGCATCCGTAAAGCCAACTCGCATATACGGCCGACTGCGTCCCACGTTCTCGAGATACATCAGATACAACGGATTAATATCAGTTGCCCAATATGAAAGTCTAGGAATTAACTGCGCCGTCAGATTCCCAGTGCCGGCTCCAATCTCCAAAACTCTCTCCCCGACATATGGCCGTATAGCATCTGCCATCCACTTTGTAAATCGTGGCGCGCGGTTCAACCGCCCCAAAATCTGACTTCCGTAAACGTCCTCAACATAAATTTGATCCGATAAAGAAAACCGAATTATCGCGCGGACCGCCCTGACTCCATCACGCCAGCTTATTTTCTTTCCTTCTTGATAAGTCCGCCCCGCGTAGCGAATGGGTACCTCAAAAATTCGGGCCCCGCGCTTCGCCAGCTTAATGGTAATCTCCGGCTCGATTTCAAAACCATTGCCGGTCAGCGGTATGCTCTTCAGCAAGCCGGTCCGCACCATCTTGTAGCAGGTTTCCATATCGCTAAGATTCAGGTCCGAAACCAGGTTGCAGAGCAGCGTTAGAAATCGGTTCCCGAGTTCATGACGGAAAAAAAGTACCCGCCTATACTCACTGGCTAGAAATCGCGAGCCGAATACCGCATCGGCCTGTTCCGCGAGAAATACTTCCACCATTTTCTTCAGGTCACCCGGGTGGTATTCGAGGTCCGCATCGTGAATTACGCACAGTTCTTCCGTCGCCGCGGACAGCGCGGTGTGGATGGCTGCCGCTTTTCCCTTATTTTTTTCGTGCTGTATGAACAGCCAGTCCAGTTTGTCGTGCGGTGTGGAAGCCAATAATTCCTTGAATTGCGAAATTGCTTCCGAGGTCCTGTCGGAAGAGCCATCGTTAACAACCACGATCTGAACGCGATCGAGGAATGGCGTATCTGCCAGACACATCAATCGCTCCAGACTGGCCGCAACCAGGTGCTCCTCGTTATAGACCGGCACTAAGACCGAAAGTGTAGTGGATGATTTCATGCCAGCTTATTGCTTGGTTTCCCGCGGAGAACAGTCTACGACAGGTGTTGGTCGCGCTACTGAACCGCTTGTCTTTGCGGGACCTGGACTTCCGGAGCACGCTCTGGCTTGGGCTGGAAGGAAAGGGTCACGCGATCGATGATCTCAGTCAATGGCGTTTTTGGCCTGAATCCGGTCAAAGCAAACAGTTTTTCAACAGAGGGTACGCGCCGCATCATATCTTCGAATCCCGGTTCATATGCCTTATCGTAAGGCACGTATTCGATCGACGATGTGCTCTTCGTGCGCTCTTTAACCTTCAACGCGAGGTTTTCGATCGTAATCTCTTCCGTGTTGCCGACGTTGGTGACTTCGCCCACGGACCGGTCGGTATCCATTAACCGAATCAGCGCTTCCACCGTGTCACGCACATCGCAGAAGCAGCGCGATTGTTGTCCAGTTCCAAAAATGCTGATCGGTGTGTTACCCAACGCGGACTTCACAAAATTTGGCAGCACCATCCCGTAGCGTCCCGTCTGTCGCGGGCCTACGGTATTAAAAAGCCGTACCACAATCACCGGAAGTTTTTTTTCCTTCCAATACGACAACGCGAGAAATTCGTCCAACGCCTTGGAAGCCGCGTAGCTCCAACGTCCTTTTGTCGTCGGTCCCATTACCAGGTCAGCATCCTCATGAAATGGAACGTTGATATTCTTGCCATACACTTCGGAAGTAGACGCGGTCAGCACCAATTTTCGTTTCCGGCATGCCGCCTCTAGAATCATCTGCGTACCGTTCACGTTTGTTTCGATGGTGCGCACTGGGCTTTCCACAATTAATTTCACGCCTACCGCTGCCGCCAAGTGCACCACCACGTCCGCATCATCTACCAGTTCCGCCACCAGATGGCGGTTTTCGATGCCGTCCAGGTGGTACTCCATGCGAGGAGATGACTTCAGATGGCGAATGTTTTCCATGCTTCCCGTCGAGAGATTATCCAGCACCACCACGTGGTCCCCACGATCAATCAACCGCTCCGCAAGGTGTGAACCGATAAAGCCGGCTCCGCCGGTGATTAAATAACGCAAAAGGCCTCCTTAAAGCGCCTGGAAATCATCATCTTGATCGCGGGACGACCTTTCGGCGACCCGTTCTGAATCTTGATTCTCATGCTGACTATTCATTGCTTCTTGTGGACCATAACCATACGAATATGGGTAATACCGGTAAGAATAGTAATAATCTGGCGCGTTAGCATCTACAGCGTTCAGCACCACACCCAGGATGTTGCATTTTACGCTGACCAGCAAATCGCGAGTCCTGGCAAACGCTTCCTTCGGAGTCTCTCCGCTTCGCACCACTAACAACACACCGTCTGTCTGCACCGATAGAATCACCGCGTCTGTAGCAGCCATCACCGGCGGCGAGTCGATCACGATAAATTTAAATCTCTTCCGCAGTTCGGCGATGGCTTCCGCTACTTTATGAGACGACAGCAGATCGGCGGGATTAGGCGGCAACGGCCCAGTCGGAATCGCTGCTAGATTCGGAATAGTTGGGTGCGGCACGATCACCAGATCCAGACTCGACGCTCCCGCCAAGTAAGAGCTCAGTCCGCCGTTGTTGCCGCCGCTCATGTTCAACAGACGTCCGACGCCTGGCTTACGTAAGTCGGCATCCACCACAATGGTTTTGTCTCCTAATTGCGCCAACGTAACGGCTAAATTCGCGGCGGCGGTGGTCTTGCCTTCTCGAGGCAATGCACTGGTAACCAGTATTACCTGCGGCGGGCGATCGGCGCGAGAAAGCAGCAGCGACGTTCGCAACGCGCGAAATGCTTCCGACATTTGCGACTTCGGCAGGTGTTGCGCGACTAGTTCCATGCGCTTCCCATGCCCATTCGAAGAAAATCCCGGCAATAATTTCTGTCGCCCGCCGGCACCATTTCCATCACTAGCTTCGAATTGCGGCACTACCGCCAACGAAGGCAGCCGCGCTAGTGTTTCGATATCATCCGGCGTTTTCACGGTGTTATCCATGTATTCCCGCATAAGCGCCAGTCCAATACCCCCGACCAACCCCACAACAAACGCTAGCGCCACGTTGCGAGCTTTTGCCGGTCGCGATGGTGACGACGGAATCATCGCTGGATCCACGACTCGAATGTTCTGCGAGTGTAATCC
>DATBBY010000114.1:0-23644 GCA_036270765.1 Candidatus Acidiferrum sp. | reverse complement strand
TCAGGAACGCCGCCGTCACTGAAAGCGCAACCAACGTGACCCAGAGGCTCTTCTTTAGGGGCTGAGCACTTGAAGGACTTCGTGGAAGACTCAGCGCGGCAAATATGCCGGTCAACGCGATCATCAGGATCGCGGTGTTGGAGGCCATGCGATTGAAGGCGTTATGTTCCACGTCGGCAATTACGGCGTACAAAAAATTCTGTGACGGCTGCAAACCGGACGCGAGCGCCAGGGAAATATTCACCCAGCGTTGTTCGTATGCCGCGGGCACCAGATAAAACCCTGCCAGCCCAAAACCTAACGCCAGCGCGACGGCGCCGTGGATCAGTGGCAACCCTGATTTTTTTTTAAACGCGGCCCACACGAACAGCATGGCCAGGCTGTAGCTGGCGACCACCCCTGCGGGAGCGTTGGTCAGCCAAACCGCCGCAAACGTAACGGCCAGAAATACGATGGAACGAGGGGCGGAACGAGCAGGCGAGTCGAAGAGTCTTAATAGCTCCGCGGCGGCCAAAAACACCAGCGGGAAAAAAACCAGTGCGAGTTGCTCCGCGAAATCGCTCCGTACGTACACGATGAGCAGCGCGTAGGGATTCGCTGCATAGCAAACTGCGCAGACCAGCGCGCCACGCCGCGGGAATAAGCGCCGCCCCAGCGCAAAGGCGCACATCCCTGCCAGCGTCTGAGTCAAAACGATGAACACTGCAGGCACTAAAATCCACGGCACGACTAATCCAAGCGCGGCGCCGAACATCCAGGAAATTGGGGGATAGAAAATAAATCGTGGTTCGCCGAATCCGTGATTCGCTCCTTCCGCCCATCGCGGGAGCAGGATTCCCTCGCGCCACTGCGCGGCAGCGTCCAGCCAGGACGCCACGTGAAACGAGAAGTCGTGGCCGGAAGCGTTTCCCATCCAAAAAAACGGGGAAATGATCGCTAGTGCGATGGCCAGCGAAAGAAGCAATGCAAACAGCCAGGGTCGCTCGGCATTTACAGTTAAATTTGCAGCGCTAGTCTCTTCGGAAGAAACTGTCATGCGAGGTTCATTGAGTTAAACGGTGAAAGCACTCGTCCTACACAGACTGTACGGGATGCGATTACGTCAGCGTGCCTCAGACCGATCATTTTTGTAGACCACGCCTTCTTTCATTACGAAAAGCACGTGTTCGGTCTGCCGAATATCCTGCAGCGGATTCCCCGGAACAGCAACGATATCAGCGGACTTGCCGGCTTCCAGGGAACCAATTTTGTCAGCCAGTCCCAATAGCTCGGCATCCACTGATGTTCCGGCCTTTAATGCGTCAACCGGCTTCATCCCTAGATCCACCATCTGATGGAACTCTTCGCCATTGCGGCCGTGCGGATACACTGCCGCATCCGTGCCCAATCCGATTTTTATGTTCTTAGCCAGGGCTTTTTGAAATGTTTTATGCAAAGAGGTCATGGCTTGTTCGGCTTTCAACCGAACGGCGGGAGGAATATACATGCCTGCCTGCATCTGTTCCGACAATCCTTGCAAAGCCATCAACGTGGGGACGTAGTAGGTGCCGTGCTGCTTCATCATGTCTAGCGCTTCGTCATCGAGGAAAGAGCCGTGTTCGATGGAATCCACGCCGGCGCGAACAGCGCGCTTGGCGGCTTCCGCTCCATGACAATGCGCGGCTACTTTTCTTTTAAGTGCATGCGCTTCATCGATCAGCGCGTTCAATTCTTCTTGCGTTAGTTGAGGGGTATCGACATCGTCGGCTAGAGAAAGGACCCCGCCGGATGCGCAGGTTTTAATAATGTCGGCGCCATATTTATGGGCGAGGCGCACGGCGTAACGCATTTGGTCCGGGCCGTTAGCGACTCCTTGTTCCGGACCGCTTTCATGCCCGAATACGCCGGAGCGATAGCCGGTTTCGTCGCAATGGCCTCCGGTAGTTCCGATGGCATGCACAGAGACCAGCATGCGCGGTCCAGGCACTTCGCCATTGCGAATGGCATTGCGCAGGCCAACGTCGATGAAATCATGCGACCCGACGTCGCGCACAGTCGTGAATCCCGCCATCAAGGTAACTCTCGCGTTGGCGATCGAATCCAGCGTTTGCTCAGGGATGGTTTTTTGCAGTGAGTCCAGGGCCGCCTGTTTATAGTCGGTGGTGTACATTCCGGTCAGATGCGTATGGGCGTCGATGAATCCGGGCAGCAATGTCACATCTCCCAGATCGATTACATCAGCCCCGGCCGGGATGGTGGCATTCGCGCCGGCAGCGGAAATTTTTCCGCCGGCCACAATAACCAGGCCCGGAGTCACCAAAGAATTGCTCTTGCCGTCGAAGAGCCTAGCCGCCTTCAGCACGACCGTCTTTGTTTCAGGCGCCTTGCTTTCAGGCTTATGCGCCTGCCCATAAACTTGTGCTACCGCCACGCATGCCACCAGAAATAGTCCAATTGCCCTACGCATTGCGTTTGTCTCCTCTTCCACGGCCCAACGCACGATAACTTGCTACCATTAAATGTCAAGGAATCTCATTATCGTTCCGAGAATCATTCTGCGTTATCGAATCGGGCGTCCCGTCAGTCACTCGAAAACACTATTGACGTGCTAGGGCGCCAAGATGAACATGCGCCAGTCGCTGGGCATTGCCTTGATGGGGCCCTCTCGCCGTGTTCTACTTCATACCGGAGGATAAATAACAATGTCAGAAAACGACGTGATCGCAAATCAGCAGCGCATTTTAAAAAACCAAAAAGAAATTATCGGCAATCAAACGAAGATCAAATCCAACCAGGAAGCCATAAAGAAGAATCAAGCCACAATTCTAAAAAATCAGGGCAGCCTCAATACCATCCTCAAGAACCAAAAACAGATTCTGGCTTTGCTAAAAAAGTAGGTCAGTTGCCTTTGCTGTTGGATCGCTGATGTTGAAATTCGTTACCGTCCCTGTTTTGGCTGTAGCCCTTTCTGTTTTTGTGAATTTCATCGCGTTTGACTTCGCGTCATTCGCCAGTTCGCTTTTACAACCTTGGGAAAGTTCCGATTTTTTAGCATTGCCGGTGGGATTCAACAGCCTCCATAAATTGTCCTCATTGTCCGGCCCCACAGGACTTGCTGAATCTTCGCAAACCGCACGACTGACCGTCACCTCATACAACATTCACTCATGTGAGGGTCTCGACCTTCGCCTGAGCTGCGATCGCATTGCTGCAATTCTCAGTCGCACTCACGCCGATGTTATTGGGCTCCAGGAGGTGCGCGCAGGCCAGGAGGAGGAGATTGCACATGTTCTGGGCTTCCACGTGGTGTTTGCAAGGGCTGATCACGTCGGCGGCTACGAATTTGGCAACGCCATTTTGAGCCGCTTTCCCATTCGAAGGTCTGATGCTTATCCACTCGGGGTGCCGCACCACGAACAACGGGTGTGCCTGCACGCGGAAATTGCCTGGCCCGACGACGGTGGTGCGATCCACGTGTTTAGTGCTCATCTTGGTCAAAATGAAAAGGAAAGGCGGCAACAAGCGGAACGCCTAGCGTCGAACTCCATTCTCGAAAACCCTTCGTTCCACAATGCACCGCGGATACTGCTGGGAGACTTCAACGAGAAATCGCGGAATGGGATCGTGAACCATACACTTGCCAGCTTCCAGTGCGCCACCGGAAGATCGTGGACTGCATTTTTCCCTATCGTCTATCTCGATCGCGTGT
The DNA here is from genome assembly GCA_036270765.1 of Candidatus Acidiferrum sp. Taxonomy (GTDB): domain Bacteria; phylum Acidobacteriota; class Terriglobia; order Acidiferrales; family UBA7541; genus Acidiferrum. The sequence continues at coordinate 19,956 of DATBBY010000114.1, read as the reverse complement.
ACATCAGCAGTGACTTGAAATTTCATGACTTTCACATCGATAGAACCGGCAGCGCATTGATCGCCTCCGACCACGCCCCCATCACTGCAGTGTTGCTAAAGACGAAGGATGCAGACTGACCTCTCGACGAACCCTCAGGGCATCGGCCAAAACCAAAGCTGCTCCGCTGAACAACAGGGTATCGACAAAATAGTTCAACGAGACAATGTCGGCGGGACTCGCCACTAGAACCGGAAAGTAAACAAACAGAACGAGAAGCAAAATCATCACGCCCAAACAGGTTGCGGCCATGCGCGCTTTCTTGTTAACGATGAGTGCTACCCCAGCCGCGACAAGTACAATACCCGCTAGATAGGCCCACGGCAGGCGTCCGGGAACCCACACCGGGATGATTTTTTCGAGCGGAACCCCTGGCGCAAACTCTGGATGCAGAAAATGTTCGACGCCAAAGAACACCGAGGGTATCGCAACGAAAAATCGTCCGACGGTCACAAGCGCGGGCATGCTCCTCCCGTGAGATCCCGCATAAGCAAGAGCGCCGCCGCTGAAAGCTGTGTCTCGCAGTCCGACCGCCCAAAAAAATCGATTGCCAGGGTGCGCAATGATGTTGGGTATGTGGATTAAGAGCACGAATGAAAACAGCATGGCGCCCAAAAGCGTTGCTGCCAATGCCGACTGGATCTGGACGGTGATGCTCAGAGCGGCGGCGATCAGGGCGATTCCCACCAGATAAACCCAGAATTCATGCGCCGGCAACCAGCGCGGAACGATGTTCGCGATGTCCGCCGTATTGGTAAGATGCTCCGTTCCGAAGACAGCCAGCGGAATGGCCAGAAACAATCGCCCGAACGGCATGATCTTGTCTAGCCCGGGCGTTTGCGGGAGCTCGTCTTTGAGGATCTTTACCAGGCCGCCGAGCAGGAGTATCGAGCCAGAGAAATACAGCCAGAAGATCCCGCTCGGTAACCCGAAACTCGCAAACGTGGCCGCAAGACGAGCGTCGGCGAAATCCACGAATTCGAAGAGCATCCCGTCAACCCCCATTTCCCGACTGTGAACCACGTCACTCCGGAAGGGTTGCCCATTATAAAAAATGGCGAGCGTTGGCGTGACTTGATGAGTATAAGATAGGGCAGGAAAGTCAGGAGCAATCGTGGCCCAACAAGCACCACTGAAGTATATTTTCTACATTGCCGCCGCCCCGGAGAAGGTATGGGAAGGCTTTGTGTCCCGGGAGTCGAACCGCATCATCTTCGCTGGCGCTGAGCTTGAAGCGGATTTTAAGCCTGGTGGCTCGCTGGTATGGGTGGGCCCGGGACCCGATGGCAAGCCCATGACCTACGTTCGAGGAAAGATTCTGCGGTTTGAACCACCAAAAGTCTTTCAGTACACCTTCGCCATGGGCCAAAATGATAAGGAGTCACGCGCAACGATTGAACTAGTGCCCGAGACGGAAGCTACAAAAGTAACGGTGACGCATGACGAGTGGGCCGAGGATGACCCCACTTACACAGCCTGCGCCGATGGATGGCCGCGTGTTCTTTCACGCCTGAAGACTCTGCTCGAGACCGGGAAGACCTTCAAACCGCATTGATACGATTGCAATACGATCATCAAGAATCAAAAACAGATTTTAGCTTTGCATAAAAAATAGTTCTCCACCCCGTGAGTTTTTAGTCCTGCTCAGCCTGGCGGTTGCTCGCCGCCGTGAATTTTAGCGAGCGGCGAGCTTCCAAGTTCGAGTTACATACTCCTTTTGTATTATTGACCCCGCTGCGAATGACCCCAATAATCACGCCACTTTAATTGTGCCCAGGGTTTCCTGGGCAGTCGAGAACGCGTTAACCCGGTGCGGTTGACGAAACACACGAAATAAACATCGTCGAGCGAAAAACTGGAGAATCGAATGAAGAATCCTGTGAACGTGGTGTGCGTCATTGCGCTTGTGATTTTGTCGGGTGCCCGAATCTCTGCGCAGCAAATCACCGCGGTCATGCAAGGCACCGTCACGGATGCGAGTGGCGCCGCCGTGACGAACGCTGAGGTAACTGCCGTGCAGAGAGAAACAGGTTTCACGCGCACGGTAACGAGCGATCAGCAGGGAGCTTACCTCCTGGTGGAATTGCCGGTCGGCCACTACAAACTTTTCGCCGCGGCCAAAGGATTCCAGAAATTTATTCAAGAAGGCATTTCGCTGGATGTAAATCAGAACGCTACGGTAGCCATCCACCTGGCTCTCGGCATCCCGACTCAGGAAGTTCGGGTTGAGGCCAATGCGCCACTGGTAGAGACCACAGTAACGAGCCTCGGACAGACCGTGCAGGAGCGCGAGATTCTGGGCTTGCCGCTGAATGAGCGCCACTTCACACAACTGGGATTGCTGCAACCCGGCGTTGTGCCTCTCACACAGGGGCTGAAGGACGCCGGAGGATCATTGCGTAACGGTCAGGCTTACGCGGTCAATGGCCAACGTCCGGAATCCAATAATTTTCTGATTGATGGGGCCAATAATTTCAACGGAGTGGACGCCGGATTCGTGATCGAGCCGCCCGTCGATGCCATATCCGAGTTCCGCATTCTCACAAACAGCGCCAACGCGGAGTTTGGTCACAGCGCAGGCTCAACTAGCAACATCATCACGCGATCAGGTACTAACGAATTCCACGGCGCCGCCTGGGAATTTTTGCGAAACGATGCTTTCGACGCCAGCAACGCCGTTGCTCGTACCGTCGAGCCTTTGAAACGCAATCAATTTGGCGGAGTGTTCGGCGGGCCAGTCAAAAAACAGAAAACGTTTTTCTTCGGCTATTACGAGGGTATCCGCAACCGTCGCGGTGAATCCACGCTAACCGCCGTCCCCACGCCCTTGGAGCGTACCGGTGATTTCTCGCAAAGCGGAGGTCCACTTATCAACGAATTCACCGGCATGGAGTTTCCGGGCGATAAACTCCCTTTCATCAACCCAATTTCCCAAGCGCTGTTGGCCTTCTATCCTCTCCCCAACGCGCCAGACATCGGTCCCAATGCCTACATCGCTTCGCAAACTGCAGCCGATACCACTGATCAATTCGGTTTGCGCGTGGATCATTACCTCACCCCGCGAGACGTTTTAAATTTTCGCTACATCTTCACGCAAACAAACGCCACTTTCCCGCTTTCCACTGCCGGAGCGAACGTCCCGGGTTTTCCGGTCGGGGAAAACCAGCGGGCCCAGAATTTCGTCACTCAAGAGACACACACTTTCTCACCGGCGTTGGTTGGTCTGGTCAGGTTTTCCTTTTTGCGAAACAAGTTCCTCTTTGATGAACATCTAAACCACACGACGCCCAGCAGCCTGGGCTTTCAATACGAGCCCTCTTTGGACGTGGCCATTGGGCCGCCCTTCGTGCAGGTGGCGGGATTTGCGTCCATCGGAGACCCCATTACCGGCCCGCGAAACACCTCTGAAAACGCTTTCGATGTTTCGGGCTCGCTGACGTGGGTTCATGGCCACCACGAAATAAAATTTGGCGGGGGGTACGAACATGATCAGATCAATGTGCTTCAGGGCATCGCCACCAACGGCTTTTTTGTGTTTTCCAATTTCCCGGTGAGCAATTCTTTTGCTAGCTTTGAATTCGGCCAGCCAGTCTTCTTTCTTCAGGGTGGAGGCGATTTCTCGCGCGGTCTGCGCGGAAATAATCTCAATGCATACGCGCAGGACACTTTCAAGGTCACGCCGCATTTGACCGTAAATGCCGGGCTGCGTTATGAATTGCCCTTTCCTTATACCGAAATTCACAATCGTCAGAATCTGTTTGAACCGGGCGTACAGTCGCAGGTATTTCCCACCGCTCCCGCTGGGCTGCTCTACCCGGGTGACCCTAGAGTTCCTGCAGGGCTGATCCAGACCAAGAAGGATGCCTTCGCGCCGCGTGTTGGCTTGGCGTGGGACGTTCAGGGAAATGCGAAATGGCTGGTGACCGCGGCGTACGGAATTTTCTACGAACCGTATTACACCGGCCAAGGGGGCCCGCTGCAGACGCCTATCAGCGCTCCTCCCTATTTGCAGACGCCGCAAATAAGCCTTCCTAATTTTTCCGATCCGTATAACGGAAGCAATCCGTTTAACGGCACATTTGCTCAGCCCATGACGCTCTTGACACTCGACAAAAATTTGAGTCTGCCATACGCGCAGGATTGGAACCTGAATATCGAAAGGGCTTTCGGCTCCAACTGGTTGCTACAAGCTGGATACGTGGGCACCAAGGGCACCAAACTGCCGCGCTTTATCGAAGGAAACCCCACCACTTTCCCGCCCGGCAGTACCGCTAATAATAGCGACCAGCGTCGACTCTATTCCGGCTGCACCATCGCCCAGCCATCTCCTTGCAATTTCTCTTCAGTCGGTTTGATCGCCGGCATCGCTAACTCAAACTACCATGCACTCCAAGTCAGTCTGAAGAAGCGTTTCAGCCAGCAATTCTCCTTCTTAGCGTCTTACACGCTCTCGAAAACGCTCGATGATGTTTCCTCGTTCAATATCACCGGCTCAGCGGCACAAAGCACCGCGGGAGAAAACGATTTGGCGCAGAACCCCTTTGATCTTGGCGCCGAACGTGGCCGCTCGATTTTCGATTCTCGGCACCGCTTTGTGCTGAGTTATGAATGGAACCTGCCATTCTGGAGGCAGCCCGAGAATTGGTATCAAGCTATTCTCGGGAACTGGCAACTCAACGGCATCACCACCGTCATGAGCGGCACGCCCTTCACCGTGTATGACTCGCGGGATGTTTCGCTGCAGGGCGGAGCCCCGGAAATTTCCGGCTTCTCCAGCGATCGCCCCAACTTGATTGGAAATCCAAACTCCGGCCCGCGCACCACCGCGGAATGGTTCAACACTTCCGCGTTCCAGCAACTGCAGCCCAACGGCCAGCCGCAGAGATTTGGCAACGAAGGCCGCAATATTGTCGAAGGCCCGGGATTTACCCAGTGGGATGTTGCGGCCAGCAAGAACTTCCGTATCCGCGAGTCAAAAACCCTTCAATTCCGCGGGGAGTTTTTCAACATTTTCAACCAGACTAACTATCGCTTGCCCAACAATGACATCAACTCGCCAAACTTCGGCAAAATCCAAGGAGCCCTGGACCCGCGCCTGATTCAGCTGGCACTCAAATTCCTGTTCTAGAGCGCGCCTTATATCGGTACCACCCTAGGTCGGCGGCAATTGTTTGGCTGGGAAGCCCATTCCCTTATATAGCGAGGAGTCAGCCCCGATTCCTTGACTTGCTCGCTCCGCGAATCAATAATGATAAGGCATGAACCTACGCGCGGAGGCGCTGCCGACATGTTCCTTGACGTTAAGGATCTGGCCGTTCGCAAGTTGCGGATCCGGAAGACATATGCGCCCGGAAGCGTCGATTTTCATTCCTCGGAGATCAAGCAACTAGAACCCCTGGAAGTAAACGCCACGGCGGAGCTGCTGGAAGGGCAGATTCGCGTGGAAGGCCAGCTCGACACAAAAATCGAGCTACAGTGTGCGCGGTGCCTGGAGCCAGTGGTGGAGGAAGTTAACCGGGCTTTTGATCTGTTCTATGCGCCGTTGCCCAAAGATGAGAAGCCGAAAGAAGACCGGCTGAAGGACGACGATACCGAGATTGGATTCTTCCAGGGTGAAGGTCTTTTCCTGGCCGACGTGGTGAAAGAGCAGGTGCTGCTGGCCTTGCCTTTGAAGGTGATTTGCCAGAGCGACTGCCGAGGTTTATGCCCTAATTGCGGCGCAAACCTGAACCACGAAGAGTGTCGGTGTGAGACCCACGCGACGGACCCACGGTTGGCCCCGCTCGCGCGCCTCAAGCAAGACTGGCTGAAAAAACAATAGTCTCCGGGCTGTAAAAGGCCCGATTTATCTCCGCCAGCGCGCGGAACAAGGAGTAGTGTCATGCCTAACCCTAAACGACGGCATTCCAAGCGGCGCACCAGCACCCGGCGGGCTAACGATTTTTTGACCAAGCCATCGCTCGGTAAATGCCCGAATTGTCATGAAATGAAGCAGCCGCACCAGGTTTGTCCTCACTGTGGTTATTACAAAGGGAAAGCCGCTCAAGAACCGGCCTAGCTCGTAATCTCCTGTAGTCTGCGGACGAAATCCGATGATCACGATTGCAGTTGACGCCATGGGCGGAGATCACGCGCCGCGGCCCGAGGTGGAGGGCAGTGTGCTAGCCGCACGCGAGTACGGGGTGCGCATTATTCTTGTGGGGCAGCCTAATGCTCTGCGCGCGGAACTGGCCAAGCATGCGGCTCCCAACCTGCCGATTGAGATTGTGGCGGCCAGCGAGGTGATCACCATGGATGATCATCCGGCGCAGGCGTTCCGCAGGAAGAAAGATAGCTCCGTACATGTGGCGGCGCGGCTGGTTCGCGAAGCCAAAGCGGATGGCCTGGTTAGCGCGGGAAATACCGGCGCGGTCATGACTGTGGCAAGGTTTTTGTTGGGCACGCTGGAATCAGTAGACCGCGTGGCGCTGGCAGCGCCGTTTCCTAACGCCAAAGGCGGGATTTCTGTTTTGCTGGATGTTGGCGCCAACGTGGATTCCAAGCCTGAGCATCTGGTGCAATTTGCGGTCATGGGCGAAATGTACTATCGCGCGACTTTTGGCAACCGGCGGCCGCGGGTCGGGTTGCTGTCGGTCGGCGAAGAGGAAATCAAAGGCAACGAATTGACGCGTGAAGTGTACACGCGACTGAAGAAGAGTCCCGTTCACTTCGTGGGCAATGTGGAAGGCGGCGACCTTTTTTCAGGAATTGTGGATGTGATCGTGTGCGACGGGTTTATCGGCAACGTCGCGCTTAAAATTTGCGAAGGCCTGGCGCTGGAGATTTTCGGTTTGTTGAAAAAGTCCATACAAAGTTCGCTGGCATCGCAAGTGGGATTTCTTTTTTCGCGTGGAGCGCTGAAGGGTTTGAAGAAGACCATCGACTACACCGAATATGGCGGCGCGCCGCTGCTGGGCGTGCGCGGGGTGTGCGTCATTGGCCACGGCCGATCCAACGCCAACGCTATCAAGAATGCTATTCGCGTCGCCGCGGGACTCGCGCGTGCGCAAATGAACGACAAAATCGAACAAGAGCTTTCGGCCGCCGCGGTACACCCAGACCGTCCCGGCATTCGCGCGCCAGAAATGCGAAAGACATAAGACAGGAAGACAAATGGGCAAAGTAGCATTCGTTTTTCCCGGACAGGCTTCACAATATCCGGGTATGGGCAAAGAACTGGCGGAGATGTATCCGTCGGCTAAAGCCGTTTTTGACGAAGCCGACAAAGCGCTGGGATTTTCCATCTCGAAAATGTGCTTTGAAGGCTCGGAAGAAGACTTGAAGCTTACCGCCAACACGCAGCCGGCGATTCTGACCTGTTCGATTGCCACGTATCGCGTGCTGGAAGAAAAGGGGCTCGCCCCGGATTTTGTGGCTGGGCATAGCCTTGGAGAATATTCGGCGTTGGTGGCTGCCGGTTCGCTGAAGTTTGCCGATGCCGTGAAGTTGGTGCGCAAGCGTGGCAGCTATATGCAGGAAGCGGTTCCCGCTGGCAAGGGAGCTATGGCTGCGATCATGGGACTTTCGCCCGCAGTGGTGAGCGATGTTTGCAAGCGCGCGGCGCAGGGACAGGTTTGCGCTCCGGCGAATTTGAATTCTCCAGATCAAACAGTGATCTCTGGCGACGCTGATGCGATCAAACGCGCTGTCGAACTGGCCTCTCAAGCGGGCGCTAAACGCGCGACGATTCTTCCCGTATCAGCGCCATTTCATAGCGCGCTGATGATGCCGGCGCAGGAAAAATTAGAACACGAATTGAAGAAAACTCATTTTGATACGTTGCGCGTCCCGCTGGTGACCAATGTGGATGCCGACACCATCGAAACTGGCGAGCAGGCGCGTGAGGCGCTGGTCCGGCAGGTTACTGCGGCGGTGCACTGGGAAGAATCGGTGCGATTGTTGATTGAAGAAGGCGTCAACACGTTTGTTGAAGTTGGTCCGGGCAAAGTGCTTACCGGACTGCTGCGGCAAATTGAGCGCTCGGTGGCTACGTTGAACGTGGAAGACGAGACGAGTTTGCTGAAGACGGTAGAGAAAATCGCTGGTGCGCGCTCCGACGCGGCTTAGGTACTCACAAAGTTACACGCACGTAACTCGCGAGGATTGTGATCCCAAAAGTTTCAGGAGGGCAGTTCAGTAGATGTTCAGTTTAAAAGACAAAGTCGCTTTGGTAACCGGGGCGTCTCAGGGAATTGGATGGGACATCGCGCAGGCGCTAGTGGTTGCGGGCGCCAAAGTGGCTGTTGCCGCGCGCACGGAAGAAAAACTTGCTTTGCTAGTCGGCGAAATACAAACCGCGGGCGGCGACGCCATCGCCGTAAAAATGGATGTTGCCGACGCGGAGCAGGTAAAAGCCGGTTTCAAGCAAGTGATCGACAAATTCGGCAGGCTGGATATTTTGGTCAACAACGCCGCCATCACGCGCGACGGACTCGCTGTGCGCATGAAGACGGATGACTGGGACGCCGTGATTCGCACCAATTTAACCGGGGCCCATTTATGCATTCAACAGGCGCTGGGCACCATGATGCGTGCGCGAGCGGGACGGATCATCAACGTAAGCTCGGTGGTGGCGCAAATGGGCAATGCCGGGCAGGCCAATTACGTGGCAGCGAAAGCGGGGCTGATCGGCTTAACCAAAGCCATCGCGATGGAAATTGCTTCACGGAACATTACCGTGAACGCCGTGGCGCCGGGATTTATTGATACTCCGATGACCAGCGTTTTATCCGACAAAGTAAAAGAGGAACTGAAGGCGCGCATCCCGCTCGGACGACTGGGCGTTCCGCGCGATGTGGCCGCCTCGATTGTCTTTTTGGCCAGCGATGAGGCCGCTTACATAACGGGGCACGTTCTGGACGTAAATGGCGGGATGTACCTGGCATGATTTACCGGCGAAGCGCCTTAACAGCCGTTAAAGTTGACCTAGCAGGATAGGGTGACTAGAATGAACGGGTTATCGGCGTCATCGATATTCAGCGGTAAAGCTGGCACCTACGCCGGGCTGAGCGGACCAATTTTCCAGAACGACCTTGAGCCTCATCGGTAAAAGGCAAACCAAGCGATAGCAGATCGCGGAGGAAACAGGAATGGCCAGTGTGGAAGAGCGCGTTAAGCAGATTATTGTCGAGCAGCTCGGTGTCGATGAAGCGGAAGTTACGCCTACGGCGTCCTTTGTGGACGACCTGGGAGCGGATTCGCTCGACCAGGTGGAATTAGTGATGGCATTCGAAGAAAGTTTCGGAATTGAAGTGCCTGATGAAGACGCTGAGAAAATGACGACGGTAAAAGATGCCGTCGAATATATCGATAAGCACTCCAAGGGAAAGTAAGTCACGGTCTTATCACCTCAACAGGGAGCACCAAACAGTTGACTCGCCGTGTAGTTGTGACGGGCGTTGGATTGGTCTGCGCGCTGGGCACCGGCACGGAGGAAAGCTGGTCGAACCTTGTCGCGGGTAAGAGTGGCGTGGGTCCTATCACGCTGTTCGATACTACCGGCTTCGATTGCCGGATCGGCGGCGAAATTAAAAATTTCGATCCGTTTCGGTGGATTGAGAAAAAAGAACTGAAAAAGATGGGCCGCTTTATTCAGGTGGCGCTGGCGGGCGCGGACTTCGCCATCAAGATGTCCGGTTGGAAGAGAGAAGATTCGGACCTGGACGAAGTTGGGGTTTACGTTTCATCGGGCATCGGTGGTTTCGACATCATCGAGCGCGAACACATCAAGTTAATGCAGGGCGGTCCGGGCCGCATCTCACCTTTCTTTATCCCGTCGGCTATCGTAAATCTCGCTTCCGGACACATTTCGATTCGTTATGGTGCGCGTGGCCCGAATTCCGCGACTGCTACGGCGTGTTCCGCTTCGGCACACGCCATTGGTGACTCCTTCAAAATTATCGAGCGTGGCGCTGCGGAAATGATGATCTGTGGCGGCACGGAAGCGACAATCACGCCTATGGGTGTGGGCGGATTTTCGTCCATGAAAGCGCTTTCCACGCGCAATGACGACCCCGCGCATGCCAGCCGTCCTTTCGATGCGCAACGTGACGGTTTTGTGGTGGGCGAAGGCGCGGGGGTTTTAATTCTGGAATCATTGGAGCATGCGCAAAAACGCAACGCGCCGATCATGGGAGAAATTGTCGGATATGGAATGTCGGGCGACGCTTATCACATCACGCAGCCGGCGGAAAATGGCGATGGCGCATTCCGCGTGATGCGCGCGGCGATCAAGGACGCAAAGCTGACTCCTGAAGATATCGGTTATGTGAACGCCCATGGGACATCGACGCCATTGGGCGACGTGATTGAGACGCGGGCGCTCAAGCGTGTGTTTGGGGAACGCGCGAAAAAGGTGCCCATCAGCTCGACTAAGTCGATGACCGGGCATTTGCTTGGTGGTGCCGGAGGATTGGAGGCGGGCATCATCGTACTGGCGCTCCGCGATCAAGTTATCCCGCCAACGATTAATCTCGAATCACCCGATCCCGAATGCGATCTGGATTACGTGCCGAATGTGGCGCGCAAAGCTACGCTGGATTATGCGTTATCTAATTCTTTCGGATTTGGCGGCACCAATGCCGCGTTAATTTTCAAGCGCTGGAGTGGAAAGTAGACGCTCTTGCGCCGCTTTTGCCAGGAAAAATATCGTGAAAACTATTGTTTGCATCAAGCAGGTTCCAGCCAAGGATGCGCCGCTCTCCATCGCCGGCAACTGGATCAAAGAATCCGATATTGGATTCGAAATGAACGAGCCGGACAGTTATGCGCTCGAAGAAGCTCTGCGTTTGAAAGAGAAGCATGGCGGCGAAGTCGTGGCGATTTCCATGGGTCCCGAACGCGTAAAGCAGACCATCAAGGAGGCTTTGGCCAAGGGCGCGGATCGCGGAATTCACATTTCGGACGATCAGTTCGCGCAACTCGATCCGCTAAGCTCCGCGCGCATGCTTGGGGAAGCGTTGCGCAAAGAGAATGCCGATTTAATTTTGACCGGCCTGCAGAGCGATGACCACGGGTTTGGACAGACAGGCGTGCTTGTAGCGACGCTTCTGGATCTGCCGCACGCCACGATCATCATGCAAATCGAAGTGCAGGAAAAAAAGATGCGGCTGAAGCGGGAACTGGAGGCGGGGTGGTTTCAACACATTGAATGCCCGCTACCGGCGGTGCTTTCCATTCAGTCGGGTATCAATAAAGTGCGATACGCCACGCTGAAGGGCATCATGGCGGCGAAGAAAAAGGAAATTACCTCCATCACGCGTGGCTCGCTGGGGGTAAAGTCTGACGCTACGCAGAAGATCGAAAAGATTTATGTGCCGACTAAGACGAAACGGACTGAATTTTTAACCGGCACGCCTGCGGAAATGGCCACCAAGCTGGTTGAGAAACTGAAATTCGATGCCCGTGTCATTTAATGATTTGCGGCGTGCTGAAGGATCGAGACCGTAAATGAAAATCCTGGTAATTACCGAGCAGCGCCAAGGCAAATGGAATAACACCAGCTTTGAGACGCTGGTGGCTGCGCAGCAGATAGCCGCCGATACTGGCGGCGCCGTAAGCGCGCTGGTGATTGGAAAGGGCGTCGCAAATTTCGCCGAGGACTTGGTGGGGAAGAATATCGCGGAAGTTCTGGTGGTGGAGCATGACCTGCTGGAGGCCTACACGCCCGATGGATATGCTCTCGCGCTGTCGCAGGCTATTGCCTCGTCGAAACCGGATCTGGTGTTGTTTCCGCACACCTATCAGGTGCGCGATTTTGCTCCCAAGCTTGCGGCCATGATGGGCAAAGGGATGATCGCGGATTGTGTGGGATTTCACAAAGACGGGGACAAACTTGTTTTTGTGCGCCAGATGTTTCAAGGAAAAACAGCGGCTGATGTTACCTTCCAAGGCGCGTCACCGTGGTTCGCTTCGTTTCAGTCCGGCGCGTTTCGCGCAGATTTGTTAAAAGCGCATTCCAGCGGTAAGGCGCCTATAAACAAGATCGCCGTGGAATTGAAACCCGAACAGATTCGAACCAAGCCGTTAGAGCTCTTCAAGGAAGCTAAGTCGTCGGTGGATCTGACGCAAGCTCCGGTGATTGTTTCGATTGGGCGCGGGATTAAAGCGCCGGAAAATATACCTCAGGCCGAAGCACTGGCCAAAGCAATCGGCGGAGAGATGGCCGCTTCGCGACCGATTTGCGACGAAGGTTGGTTACCCATGGAGCGCCAGATCGGCAGTTCGGGACAGACTGTGGCGCCGAAGCTGTATCTCGCGCTGGGAATCAGCGGCGCGATTCAACACGTGGTAGGAATGAAGGGCGCACGCACTATCGTGGCCATAAACAAAGATCAAAACGCGCCGATTTTCGAAATTGCAGATTACGGGATCGTTGGTGACATTTTTGAGATTATGCCCGCGCTTACCGCCGCATTGGAAAAAGCGAAAACGTAATCAGTTTTGTCGATCTTGATTCGTTCTAATCCCAAAAACTAGCGCTCCAAATTGACCTTCGCTGCCCCTGCCCATACCATTATCTTTGGAGAAAACTGACTCGGAAGTTGGTCCTGCTTTATGAAAATAAAACCTTTGCTCTTCGTGGTTATTTTGCTTCTTCCGGTACTGGCTTCAGCACAGACGGCCGACGAGATTGTTAACAAAGTTCTGGTTGCGCGCGGAGGAGTGGCCAGAATCAAGGCGGTGCACTCACAACGAATCTCTGGAACCATCAATTTTGGCCCAGGCGCCGACGGGCCATTTCTCGTGGAACTGCAGCGGCCTGGAAAAATGCATATTGAAGTAACCGTCCAAGGCCAAACGCTAGTGCGTAGCTACGATGGCAAGTCCACGGGTTGGATTTTCAACCCTTTCGCCGAGAATAAAACGGTGCAGCCGATGTCCGCCGAGGACATTAGTAATATTTCTGACGAATCGGACTTTGATGGCCCGCTGGTCGACTACAAACAAAAAGGCAATCTGATTGCTCTCGTGGGGAAAGAAGATGTGGACGGCAAACCCGCTTATCGCTTGAAACTGACCAGTAAAAAAGGCGACATGCGCAACTATTTCTTCGACGCGGAGTCATTCCGGCTGCTCAAGTGGGAAGGCACGCGCAAAGTTGGCGATAGGGATGTGCCTTGGGAATCAGTATTCCACGATTATCGCGAAGTTGACGGCATACAATTTGCGTTTGAGATCGATTCCGACGCTCCTGGCACGGGCCAGGCGCAAAAAATCATCGCCGACAAAATTGAAGTGAATCCGCAAATAGACGAGTCCCACTTCGGCAAACCTGTTGCTCCGGCAGCGCCTCCTCCGGCCGATGCGCCGGGCGACTCACCGGATGCGACACCACCACCGAGTTCAGAGAAGCCGTCTTCACAGAAATAAGTCTGGGCGATGAAAGCGACTATCGGCCGGATAATTCGCGGCGTTATTCTTTATCTGTGAATGAACCTATAAATGCGAGAGAACGCGATGCTACGGTTGGGCTGTGCCCGCGCTGCGTGCATGCGCGGCGCATCGAGTCCGCTCGAGGTTCAACGTTTATACTTTGCGAACTTTCGCTTACTGATCCGAGATTTGCCAAGTATCCCCGCCTACCGGTTCTCGCATGCGAAGGGTTTCAGTCCCGCACGAATACGAAATAAAAGAGTCATGCAAACCCGCTTTGGATTATCCGCACTGTTAACCTAATTGTTATTATATATAAATATTACTATATTTGTATATAAGACTTACCGTTATCCATGAGCGAGCGTTAGCAACTGGCGTGCTTGTTTGGGCCTTTCTTTCGGTTCCCGGGCGGGCTGATCAATTGCGCATCACTACTGTTCCGCCGGGAGCGACGGTACAAATTAACGGCGTCCTGGTCGGCATCACACCATACGAACAGAGCATTCCAGGCGGCTATCTGCACAAGGCCAAAACGGCCCTTGGCGCGCGCCTCGGATATCCGATGATTGCGCGCTTGACGCTTGAGGGATATGCGGCTAAGGAAATCCAATTGACTGAAGGTCCGATGAGCTGGGTTTCGACGCTCAAAGGCCATAATCACGGTGCTTACTGGCTATTGAAGACGGATCATTTTCAAGTGAAATTACAATCCACCTCGCAAACCTTCACCGGCATGGTTGAAAGTGTTTCCGGTTCGACGCGCGGTGCCGGGCCGCAACCGGAACTGTCGCTCGAGGAGTTGGTTAGCCGAACGAAACCTGCGGTGGTGTTTTTAAAGAGCCTCACGAAAAGTGGCACAGGATTTTTTATTACTGAAACCGGGGTCATCGTCACAAACGCACATTTGGCGCGCGGCGAGGAGCCATTGCTTGCGACTTTGCCGAATGGCACTCAACTGGAAGCCAAAATCGCGTATGTCGATCCAGACCTGGATATTGCCTTGGCAAAAACGACCGGCGAAAGTTTCCCTCACCTTCCGCTTGCGGAGGCCTCGACGGTGCGACAGGGAGAAAGCGTGTTGGCCATCGGGAATCCCGGTGATGCCATGCTTTTTAGCGTTACTAAGGGAATCGTCAGCGCCGTTGGGCAATTCGACGCTGCCGGGACTGGCACCTGGATTCAAACCGACGCACCAATCAACCCGGGGAATAGCGGCGGGCCGCTTCTGAATTCCCGCGGCGAAGTGATAGGCGTCAATTCGCAGAAATTGATCAAGAAGGATGTCACCGGCATTGGCTTTGCGCTTAGCGCCTCCGACCTGTTGGAAGTTCTCCACCGCTTTTACCCTGCAGGGACCAAACCAAGCGAAAGCGTCGCGGCGTCTGCCAATGCAAAATTGCCATCCGGCGCTTCCATGATGAACACCGCTGCCAGCCCACAAATCTCTTCAGGTCTTGGGGTCACTGAGATCACCTCCGACCCCGACGGTGCGGAAATCTTTTTGGACGATAAATTTATCGGCACTACCCCCGTGACGCTTCGCCTCACCGACGGCACGCACACTCTGATTTTAAGATCCCCGCACCACGTGGACTGGCAGCGTTCAATCACTGTTTTGAAAGACACCGCCGTCACCGTAAAAGCCACGCTCGATCCAATTTAGCTGCACCACAGAGACTTGATTTTCCTCTTCTGGCAATTGCGGCCACACAATGCGGTGTGCTAGCATCCGCCGGGTTGGCTGCCAGGGGCGGTCAATCGACTGAAGAGCAGACGACAGCTTCGTTAGTTCTTCGCCCTGCAGGTGTAAGACAAAAAGAGCGACAGACCAAGGCCCGCGCTTTTCAGAGGATTTAACTCGTTCCGAGGCGCAGGCCCGCGCCCTGCTCATCGAGCACGGACCTCGCACGATGGAGGTCTACATGAAAAGCTATCTCACCAAGGACATTCGCAACGTTGGCATTGTCGGCCACGGCGGCACCGGTAAGACGCAGCTGGTGTCGTCGTTGCTCTACACCGCGGGCGCAACCCCGCGATGGGGAAAAGCTGCGGAAGGAAGCACCACCACCGACTGGGACGAAGAGGAAATCGCGCGCAAACTCTCCATTCAAACGGCTATCGCGCACGCCGAATGGCCCACTACCGCGGACCCCGCCAACCACGCTCCCGGCAGCAAAGTTAAGATTAATTTTCTCGATTTACCCGGCTATTCCACGTTCATCACCGAGTCGAAAGCTTCGCTGATCGCCGCGGATGCCGCGCTGATCACCGTGGACGCGCACGTCGGCACGCAAGTTACCACCGAAAAAGTTTGGGACTATTGTGTGGAGTATGACATCCCGCGCGCGTTTGTACTGACTGGGATGGATCGCGACTTGGCGAGTTTTGAGCGCTCCATGGAATCACTCGAACAGGTTTTTGGGCGCAATGTTGTCGCGCTGCAACTGCCCATCGGCCACGAACGAGCCTTTCGCGGAGTGATCGATCTGGTGGCTATGAAAGCCCATTTCTACCAGCCGGATAGCGACGGAAAAGTCACCATCGAAGAGATTCCCGCCGCGCTCGCCGACGATGCCAAGGAGGCTCACGAGAAATTAGTCGAAATGGTGGCCGAGGGTGATGACGCGCTGATGGAAGAATTTTTCAATGAAGGCACGCTTCCGTTACCGGATCTTTTCGCCGGACTGAGGCGCGCGATTGTGGGAGAGAAAATCATTCCGGTATTGATGACTTCGGCGCTACACAATATTGGCAGCGTCAGCCTGCTGTCCTTCATCGCCGACGTTTTCCCGCATCCGGATGAGCATTCCATCGTCGCGTACAAAGAACCGACAGGCACAAGCGAAGCCATTCCGCGCAAATTCGATGACGCGCAGCCGCTTTCTGTATTTGTTTTCAAAACGCTGGCCGATCCTTTTGCCGGACGCATCAACTATTTCAAGGTGATGAGCGGCGTGCTGAAAAATGACGCTACGTTGATGAATTACAATCGCAACGTGCCGGAGCGTTTTCAGCACACGCAAGTTGTTCAGGGCAAACAGCTCGTTGAAGTGCAGGAACTTCATGCCGGCGATATCGGCGCGATTGCGAAATTGAAAGAAACCGCCACTGGCGAGACGCTAGGCGATAAATCGAATCCAATTTTTTACAAGCGCGCGCCGATTCCCGAACCTTCCATCACGTTTGCGATTGAGCCTAAGACGCGCGCCGACGAAGACAAGATCGGCGTCGCCATTCACCGAATTCTGGAAGAAGATGCGGCGTTGCATTTCTCGCGCGACCCGCAGACCAAGGAATTCTTACTCTCCGGTTCCGGGCAGCAGCACATAGAGGTAGTGGTCGCGAAACTGCACAAGCGCTATCACGTGGACCTGACGCTGAAGCCACCCAAGGTCGCTTACCGCGAAACCATTCGCGGCCGGGCCGACGCCGAAGGCAAACACAAAAAGCAGTCCGGCGGCCACGGGCAGTTCGGGGTCTGCCGCATCAAGATGGAGCCCGCCGAACGCGGCAAGGGCATCGAGTTTGTCGACGATATTTTTGGGGGCTCAATCCCGAAAAACTGGATTCCCTCAGTAGAAAAGGGCATTCGCGACGCCGCCGCACGCGGGTACTTAGCAGGATTCCCGGTGGTCGATTTTCGCGTGAGCCTGTACGACGGCAAATACCATGACGTCGATTCGAGCGACATGGCCTTCAAAATTGCCGGCTCGCTGGCCTTCAAAGAAGCCATGAAAGCAGCCAAACCCGCGCTGCTTGAGCCCATCATGCACGTCGAGGTCTACGCGCCCGACCAATACTCCGGCGACTTAATGGGTGACCTGAGCTCGCGTCGTGGACGCATCGCCGGCAGCGATCTGCGAGGACACAATGTGGTGATCAAGGCGCAAGTGCCCTTCGCGGAAATGTTGACCTACGCCAATGACCTCATTTCCAAAACGCAGGGACGCGCCACCTACACGATGGAATTTTCCCACTACGACTACGTCCCCAATGAGCTGGCAGAAAAAGTAATCGCCAACCACAAACCGCACGCCGACCAACAGGCAGACAACGAAGCCTAAATGCTGGATTCCTGACGAGCGCCAAAATGGTGCTTGCTGGAATGGGCTATAAGGCCAACAATTCCAGCATTATGAAAAATTCAAGCACTCAGAAGTGGGGTCCACAAACGCGCTCGGTGCACGCCGGTGAACCGAACAAGCATGGCGTCGGCGCTCCGGTGGGCACGGAGATTTGCCGAAGCTCTACCTTTACATTTTCGTCCACGGAAGAAATGAAGCTGTGGGCCGAAGGCAAGAGCAAAGCCTACATTTACACGCGATATGGCAATCCCACGCTCACCGTGGCGCAGGAAAAAATTGCCGCGCTCGAAGGCGCGGAAGCAGCGGTGGTTACCGCATCAGGTATGGCCGCTATTTCAAGCGCGTTGCTCAGCGCGCTAAAAGCGGGAGATGAACTTATCTCCACCGCGCAACTCTATGGCGGGAGTTACCGGCTGATGCGCGACATTTTCCCGGGCATGGGTATCACCGTTCATCACGTGGAAACCGATCTGGCGGGGATGGAAGAGAAATTATCTTCCAAAACGAAAGTGCTGTATGTCGAGACGCCCACGAATCCGATGCTGCGTCTCGTGGACCTGCGCAAGGCTTTGGCGTTCGCAAAGAAGTACAAGCTCATTTCCATTATCGACAACACATTTGCCACACCCATACTTCAGAATCCCATTTCCATGGGCTACGACATGGTGGTGCACAGCGCTACTAAAGCGCTCGCCGGGCATTCCGACGTCATCGCGGGAGCGGTGGCTGGCAGCGCGGAATGGATGCATCGCATCCAGCACATGGTGATTTCGTTGGGAGGCTCCATGGATCCGGAGGCAGCATTTTTGCTGATTCGCGGGATGAAAACGCTGGGGCTGCGGGTGCAGCGGCAGTGCGAAAACGCGCTGGCGGTGGCGAAATTCCTGGAGGCCCATCCTAAGGTCGCGGCCGTCCACTATCCTGGACTGAAATCGCATGCCGATCACGCCATCGCAAGAAAACAGATGCGCGGATTCGGGTCCATGCTGGCTTTCGATTTGAAACGCGGTCTTGACGCGGCGCGGCGCTTTGGCGATCGCGTGCAGCTGTTTCTGTTGGCGGTAAGTCTGGGCGGCGCAGAATCGCTGGTGGCGTTGCCGCTGTACACTTCGCACTACAACATGAGCGCGGAAGAGTTGCGGCGTGCCGGCGTAAGTCCTGGCACGGTGCGCGTGTCCATAGGCGTGGAAGACGCGGAGGATTTAATCGCGGACCTGGAACAGGCGTTGAAGTAATTTACGCCCCGACTGGGGCTTAGATCGCTAAGAGTCGAATGCGATTTAGCGCGTAGGTTGCGTCACGGGTATTTCCCAGGCCATTTCGTCGGGGAGCAAAGATTTCACGATATCTTCCATTTCGTGGGCGCTCTGAACCTGCTCGGGATAGTTGTGGCAATTGATATCGTAAGTGCCGCCAAACCTGGCGCGCACAAATTGCAAAGATTCCTGTAACCGGAAGGCCACGCGCTGGGCATTGTCAGGATCGGTCTCGGGAAGAACTACTCCGAACAAATCCGTACCCAGGCGGTAGATTGAATCAGTGGGTCGCAGCTTCTTGGCCATGGCTTTTGCGGCGTCGCCAAAAGCCGCAGACTCGTCGCCGGCTGCGCCCGCTTTCGCGGCGGGCTTAGCTTTGATGAGCAAAAGCGACAGGGTTTTCTGGGTAGCCACCGCGCGGCGAAATTCCATGGTCAGGCGGTCCCAAAAGTGGCTGATATCGGGCATGGATTGCAGGATGTCCACGCTGGCCTGATGACTTATCTCAACGTTGCGCTCCAGCTCCTCCAGCAATTGCTGCTTCAATTTGCGGACCATGCCCTGGCGATCAACGAGATAGCCGATGAAGAGCAGCGTCAGCCCGCAAAATCCGAAATAGGCCACGCGTAGAGTCCACTTGTTGCCTTCGGGATGCTCAAACACCAGGGGATACATGAGGGTCGCCAAACCGGAGGCCAGTACAAATACAAAGACTGCCGAGAGAATTGTTAGTTGGAGTTCACGTCGTTCGAGCTGATCAAGTTCCGCGCGATTGAATTTCGCCATATCCAGTGCCCCAAGTTGCAGATGGACGGATCGACTTATTTACATCATTCATATTCACGTGAGGATTGGCGGGGGGCAATAGCCCGGCGAGGCTAGAGTAGCGCAAGCTACAATGGTGCTTGCGTTCAGGCGTGACAAACAACTACCAGTGGGTGGATTGGTAGCGAGGCGGTGGGAGTAGCGTTTATGAAAAAACGGGTAAAAAAATAGCGGCGCACCGAAGCGCGCCGCCAGTAATTGTGATTTTGCGAAGTGGGTTAGAGGGGCTGGACGTTGGAGGCCTGCAGGCCCTTTGGTCCCTTGGTAACCTCGAATTCAACCGCTTGGCCGTCATTCAACGACTTATAGCCATCAGCCACAATCGCGGAGAAATG
>DATBBY010000113.1:0-2681 GCA_036270765.1 Candidatus Acidiferrum sp. | reverse complement strand
AAATATCTTACTCGCCGACGAGCCCACTCTTCCAATGGCCTTCGATGGTTCCCGCGTACACGTCTGGAAGAAAATGCCTGCCGACGAAAATTATTACGGTTTGGGCGACAAGACCGGTCCCATGAACCGGCGCAATCGCGCTTTCAGCATGTGGAACACCGACGTTTTCGGATGGGGTGAATCCACCGACCCCATGTACAAAGCGATCACTTTTTTCATGGGATTGCACAATGGCACCGCCTGGGGTGTGTTTTTTGATAACACCTACCGCAGCAGCTTTGATTTCGGCAAGGAATCGCCCGATTACTTTTCCTTCGGCGCCGAAGGTGGCGAGATCAACTACTATTTTTTCGCCGGCCCCGACCCCAAGAAGGTAGTCGAGCAGTACACCGGCCTCGTCGGCCGCTCGCCTCTACCGCCGCTCTGGAGTCTTGGCTATCAACAGAGCCGTTACAGCTACTACCCGGAAGCCCGCGTCCGCGAAATCGCCTCCACCCTGCGAGCAAAGAAAATTCCTGCCGATGTCATTTATCTTGACATCGATTTTCAGCAAGGCAACGCGCCGTTCACCATCAACCGAGAATATTTCCCGCATTTCGAACAGATGGTCGCGGACCTGCGCTCGCAGGGCTTCCGCTTGATCACCATCACTGACCTGCACATCAAGAAAGATCCGAGCCATAGCTACGCTCCGTACGACTCCGGCACCAAAAATGATGTGTTCATCAAAAATCCCGACGGCTCTACGTTCGTCGGGATCGTCTGGCCTGGCCAAAGCGTTTTTCCTGATTTCACTCTTACCCGCGCACGTGACTGGTGGGGAACTCTCTACAAGGACTTTGTCGGCATGGGCGTTGCTGGTTTTTGGAACGATATGAATGAGCCGGCGCTTTTCGAGCGCGCCGACAAAACTATGCCGCTAGAGACTCGGCATCGCCTCGATGACGGCACCACGCTCGATCATCGCGCCATTCACAACGTCTACGGCATGGAAAACGTTCGCGCCACTTACGACGGCTTGCGCAAGCTGCAACCCGACGAGCGGCCTTTCGTGCTCACGCGCGCCGCGTACTCTGGCACCCAGCGCTACGCTGCCACTTGGACCGGCGACAACAGCAGCACCTGGAATCACCTTAATATGAGCACGCCCATGCTGCTCAGCCTGGGGCTTTGCGGTTACTGGATGGCTGGCGACGATATCGGTGGTTTCGCGGGCTCGCCTCCCGCCGATCTCCTTACTCGTTGGTTCGAGGTTGGCGCGCTGAATCCCATTTATCGCGACCACACGGGCTACGGCACCTTGGATCAGGAACCGTGGGTCCATGGACCTCAGCACGAAGCCATTCGCCGCCGCTACGTAGAGCTTCGTTACCATCTGCTTCCCTACATTTACACCACCATCGAAGAAGCCTCTCGCACCGGGCTCCCCGCCATGCGCCCGGTCTTCCTCGACTACCCGCAAGCCGAAGGCTTTTACGGCAACAACCGTGACTTTCTATTCGGTAGCGACCTCTTCGTCGCCCCTGTAACCACGGAGATGGTCGACGCCGAAGAAGTGCAACTCCCGCCCGGAGACTGGTACGACTATTGGACTTCGCAAAGGCTCAGCAGCAAAACCAAAATTACCCTGCATCCCGCGCTCGACGAAATGCCTCTCTATGTTCGCGCCGGCGCGATTATCCCCACTCAGGCGGTGGTGCAAAATACCGGCGACAAACCTGCTGGGCCTCTTGAATTGCGTGTATACGCGGGAGAGAACTGCCACGGCTCGCTCTACCAAGATGATGGCCACAGCTTCGCCTTCCAGCGAGGCGAGTTATTGCGGGTGAACTATTCCTGCCAAGCTTCGCCAGCTTCCGTCTCCATTACTTCTGCAACGGAGAAAAACTCGTTTCAGCCGTGGTGGAACACGGCGGAAATAACCGTGTACGGTGCAAATACTGAGCCTAAGGAATTACGCCTTGGCGATCGGCCCACTCACGAATGGCGCTACGACGCTGCCGGGCATTCGGTTGTTTTTACCGTGCCCAACG
Source organism: Candidatus Acidiferrum sp. (assembly GCA_036270765.1). GTDB lineage: Bacteria > Acidobacteriota > Terriglobia > Acidiferrales > UBA7541 > Acidiferrum. The sequence goes on along the minus strand of DATBBY010000113.1, from coordinate 648 downwards.
CCGCACAGAACTGGACCGCACAGCTGATGTTTTGAGCCTTACTCCAAAGAAAAAATGGAAACCGACGCCGCGGGCGCGCGGATGTGGACTTCTTTACCGCTCAATTCCGCGCTCGCTTCTCCGAATAATCTCGATACTCGAGCCGCCTTCTGCGCCGGTGTGTCCGCTAATGTAAACCGCAATTCCCTCGGCTGCGCCGAGTTGTGAAAAATTACTAACACTCGCTCTTCTTCCGACTCGCGCAGGAAAACGTAAGAAGCCTCATCGGAAAAGAGATGCCAAAGCCGCCCACCGTTCAGGGCCGCGTGTTTGTGTCGCAAATGCAGCAGCGTCTGAACATACAAAAATATTTCCTGCTGCTCGCGTGTCCGCCCCGTCTCCGAAAATGTATTCTTCGTGTCTTCGCGCCAGCCGCCAGGGAAGTCTCGCCGGTTGTCGGGATCGTCGCCTCCCGGCATGCCAATTTCATCGCCATAGTAAAACTGGGGAATCCCGCGCAGCGTAAGTGTCAGAGCAAACGCCATTGTCAGTTTCGCCGTCGAGCTGCCTTTCGCGCTCGCGAACCGTGACACGTCGTGATTCCCGAAAAATGTGACCAGCTCATCCGGCCGCGGATACAGCCCATCGTGCCGCAAAACATCAGCGATG
>DATBBY010000112.1:0-19328 GCA_036270765.1 Candidatus Acidiferrum sp. | reverse complement strand
GAAACGCAGCATGCATGCTTCGAAAATCGAGTCTTCGGTGCTCTTGCCGCCTTCGCGTTCTTCTTGCAGCGCGAAATCGATCATCATAATGGCATTTTTCTTGACGATGCCGATAAGCAGCACGATGCCAATAATGGAAATCACATTAAGGTCCTGCTTGAAGAGCATTAGCGCGAGCATGGCGCCCACGCTGGCCGAAGGCAGCGTGGAAATAATAGTGAGCGGGTGAACCAGGCTCTCATACAAAACGCCAAGTACGATGTACACCGCCAGCAGCGCGGTTAAAACCAGAATAGGTTCCGTGCTTAGCGATTGTTGATAAGCCTGGAGCGTCCCGGCATAAAAGCCACGCAGTGTGCTCGGCGCCCCGATGCGCTGCTTCATCTGGTCAATGGCCAGCGTTGCGTCGCTCAGAGAAACTCCCGGCGAAAGATTGAAAGACACCGTGACGGACGGAAACAGGCCGGTGTGATTCAGAGCCAGCGGCGTGGTATTGGCCTGGCTGGTGGCCATGGTAATAAGTGGCACATCGCCAGTTGCGGTAGGATTGCTATTTGCCGTTTGATGAAAATAAATATTCTTCAGACCATCGGGAGTTTGCGAAAACTCCGGCGAGACTTCCAGAACCACGTAGTATTGGTTCAATTGCGTATAGATGATGGAAACTTCGGATTGGCCGAAGGCGCTATAAATTCCGGAATCGAGTGCTTGCGCCGTTAACCCCAGCTTTGCGGCGGTAACCCGATCGTAGTTCAAACGGATATCCAACCCTCCGTTTTGCTGGTCGGAGTTAACATCCTGCAAGCCCGGAAGCTTTTTCATCTCCGCGAAAACTCGTGGCCCCCAGGTAGCCAGATCGGAAACCGTGTCGGATTGAATGGTGTATTGATACAGCGCTGCGCTTCCGCGTCCGCCGATACGCAGATCCTGCGACGGCTGCAGGAAGGCGGAAGCCACCGGCATGCGATTTAGTTGCGGACGAATCCGGCCAATTACCTCCGCCGCGCCAATTTTCCTTTCATTGAGCGGCTTAAGCGCGATGAAAATACTCCCGGTGTTTGTGGCTCCGCCCCCGCCAGTAAAGGCGATCACGTTAGCAACTGCAGGATCTTTTTTGATCACCCCTTCAATCTTCTGGATGGCATCGTTCATGGCCGGGAACGAAGAATCTTGCGGTCCCTGTACCGACCCGCCCATGGCCCCGGTGTCCTGCTGCGGGAAAAAGCCCTTCGGAATTTTCATGACCAGCGCGACGTTCAAACCGATTGTCAGAAAGAGAACCGTTAAGGTAAGAAATGAATTGTCCAAAACCCAGTGCAGGCTGTGGCGATACCACGACAACATCCGGTCAAAAAATCTCTCCATAACCATATACACCTGCCCGTGCTTCTTCTTGCGCTCATCGCGCAGCAGATAAGCGCACATCATTGGCGTGGTGCTCAGCGAAATAACCATCGAAACGAGAATGGCGGTCGAGAGCGTGATGGCAAATTCGCGAAATAGACGACCGACAATCCCGCCCATCAGCAACAGCGGGATGAAAACCGCGATCAACGAAATGCTGATGGAAAATACGGTGAAGCCAATTTCCTTTGCTCCCTTGAGCGCGGCGGCGAACGGCTCCATCCCGGCTTCCAGATGGCGGCTGATGTTCTCCATCACCACAATTGCGTCGTCCACCACGAATCCCGTTGAAATAGTCAGCGCCATCAGTGACAAGTTGTCGATACTGTAACCGCAGAGATACATCACCGAAAAAGTTCCCACCAACGAAACAGGAACGGCTACCGCCGGAATCAAAGTGGCGCGGCCATTCCGCAAAAAAATAAAAACCACCAGGATCACCAAAACGATGGAAAGTCCCAGCGTGCGTTCCACATCGCTAACCGACGCGCGAATCGTGGTGGTGCGATCCAGAACAATGGTGGTCTCGATTCCTTGCGGGATCGAAGCTTCTATGGAAGGCAGCTCGGCGCGAATGCGGTCAACGGTGGCAATGATATTGGCGCCCGGCTGGCGAAAGATGATTAGCATCACCGCGCGTTTCCCATTCAAATAGCCCGCGGCGCGCACATTTTGTACCGAATCGATCACGTTCGCGACATCCGATAGATGAACCGCCGCTCCGTTCTTATAGCCAACGATAATCGGCTTGTAATCTTCGGCGTGGGATATCTGATCGTTGGCGAGAATGTCGGCGCTGCTATCGCCGTTAGTAATTTGTCCTTTGGCTAGAGCGGAGTTTTGCAACCGCAACACCGATTGCAAATCCGTCATGGTCAGCCCGTAGCCGGCTAACTTCGTAGGGTTGGCTTCCACGCGCACGGAAGGCAACGCGCCGCCGCCCACGTTTACCTGTCCTACGCCTTGGATTTGCGAAAGTTTTTGTTGAATCACCGTTGACGCTTCGTCATACAGCTTGTCCGGACCATATTTATCTGAAGTCAGTCCGGCAATCATGATTGGCGCATCCGCTGGGTTGACTTTGCGATAGGTTGGGTTGGCGGGGAGGTTTGCAGGCAGATAAGTCCGCGCGGAATTGATGGCTGCTTCGACGTCTCGCGCCGCTCCATCAATATTGCGGCTCAGGTCGAACTGAATAGTGACGTTAGTTGTTCCCAAGCTGCTCGTGGAAGTCATTTCCGTTACGCCGGAGATGTGACCGAACTGCCGCTCCAGGGGAGTGGCGACCGAAGAGGCCATAATCTCCGCGCTGGCTCCCGGCAAACTGGAGTTTACCGAGATGGTGGGAAAGTCCACTTGAGGCAACGGAGAAACCGGCAGCACGTTGAAAGCAATCGCGCCGGCAATGCCGATGGCAATGGTCAGCAGCGTTGTCGCGACCGGCCGGTAAATAAAGGGAGCCGAGACGTTCATGAATGCCCTGCGGTCTGTGGCTGGGTGCCCGGACCCCACGCCGGAGACTTACGTGAAACGCGCTGCGCGATGCGATCGAAAAAGATGTAAATCACCGGAGTGGTGTACAGCGTGAGCACCTGGCTCACGAGCAAGCCGCCGACCATGGCGATTCCCAGCGGCCGTCGCAGTTCCGAACCAATGCCTGTGCCAAACGCCAGCGGAAGCCCCCCGAGAAGCGCGGCCATGGTGGTCATCATGATCGGTCGAAAGCGCAGCAGGCTGGCCTCGTAAATAGCGTCGCTGGAATTTTTTCCATGGTTGCGTTCCGCATCCAGCGCGAAGTCAACCATCATGATTCCGTTTTTCTTGACGATGCCGATCAGCAATACCAATCCGATGATGGCCACCACGCTAAGGTCCTGGTGAAAAATAATCAGCGCAAGGAAAGCGCCGACCCCGGCGGAAGGCAGCGTGGAAAGAATCGTTACGGGGTGGATAAAGCTTTCGTACAACACGCCAAGCACGATGTACACCGTCACCAGCGCGGCTAGAATCAGCAATGGCATGTTCGAGAGAGAATTTCGAAACGATGCTGCAGTTCCCTGGAAATCGGCCTGTAAGCTGGCCGGCATATGCATGTCTTGCTGGACTTTTGTAATCGACGAAATGGCTCCGCCGAGCGCCGCGTTAGGCGCAAGATTAAAAGAAACGGTGATCGCCGGAAACTGTCCTTGATGGTTGATAGAGAGCTGTTCGGTCTTCAACTCAAAATGCGAAAATGCGCCGAGCGGCACGGCGTTACTTTTCGCCGAGCTCGTCACTGCCGCCGAATTAGTAATCTTGTTTGATGTGCCGCTCGAAGTACCCGCGGTAAGCGCGTTCGCCGGCGGAGTCAATGCGCTGGCCGTCGGATTGTAGAGTGTGCTGGTGGTCAGCGCATTCGAACCGGCCGACGTGGACCCGTTTCCACTGGAACTCGCCGCCGCTCCCGTTGTGCCTGCGGCAGCGTTCGCTTGAATATACAATTTGTTCAATTTGTCCGGATCGTTTTGAAACTGCGGCTCGGATTCCAGGATGACGTGGTATTGATTCAACTGCGTGTACATGGTGTTGATCTGCCGCTGTCCAAACGCATCGTACAGCGTGTTGTCGATAGTGGTCGGTGCGATTCCCAGCCGCGAAGCCGTTGCTCGATCGATCACCAGCTGGACGGCAAGTCCTCCAGGCTGCTGGTCAGTAGCCACATCTTCCAACTCCTTCAAATTTTTCAGCTTTGCTACGAATTGATTTGTCCAATCATTCAGTTCATTTGGGTCGGGATCCTCTAGCGTGTATTGATATTGCGTGCGGCTGACGCGATCATCGACGGTGATGTTTTGCACCGGCTGCATGAACAGTTGAATACCTTGCACATCAGCGAGCTTGGTCTGCAGACGCCGGATCACATCCGAGGCGTTTAGATCCCGCTGGTTCAGCGGCTTCAGATTGATGGATAACCTTCCACTGTTTGTAGTGGTGTTGGTGCCATCAGCGCCGATGAACGATGACAAGCTTTCGACCGCGGGATCGGCAAGAATGACGTCGGCGAGTTCCTGCTGCTTTTGCGCCATGGCTTTAGGCCCGATCGTCGGCGGCGCCTGCGAAATGCCCTGAATAATTCCGGTATCCTGCACCGGAAAAAATCCTTTGGGAATTACGATATAAAGAAAGATGGTGAGTATCAGCGTTCCCAGCGCCACCAGCAAAGTAATGGTTTGGTGCCCTAGAACGAACTTCAAGGTGCGCCCGTAAAAGGCGATCATGCTTTCAAACATGCACTCCGACTTCTGATAAAACCAGCCCTGCTTTTCCTTGGGATTGTGCTTCAGGATGCGTGAAGCCATCATCGGCGTGAGCGTCAAAGAAACTACCGCCGACACTACAATGGTCACCGCTAGCGTTACTGCGAATTCCCGGAACAATCGGCCGACGACATCTCCCATGAAAAGCAGCGGAATCAATACCGCAATTAGCGAAACCGTCAGGGATAAAATCGTGAAGCCGATCTGCTCGGCCCCTTTGAGCGCCGCCTGCATGGGCGGTTCGCCGGCCTCGATATATCGTGAAATATTCTCAACCATGACAATGGCGTCATCCACAACGAATCCGGTCGAAATCGTCAGCGCCATCAGTGACAAGTTATCCAGGCTGTAGCCCAGCGCGTACATCGCCGCAAACGTGCCCACCAGCGAAAGCGGCACCGCTACGCTGGGAATGATCGTGGCGTACAGGTTCCGCAAAAATAAAAAGATCACCATGACGACCAGCGCGATCGTCAGCATCAATTCAAACTCTACGTCCGACACCGAGGCCTGAATCGGCGTAGTCAGGTCCGTGAGTGTCGTGATATCGATTCCTTTGGGAAGATTCGCTTCCAGTTGCGGGAGCAACGCTTTTATGCGCTTCACCACACTGATAGTGTTGCCACCGGGCTGCCGTTGTACGTTGACTATGACCGCTGGCGTCTTGTTCATCCACGCAGCCTGATTGGTGTTTTCCACTCCGTCCACGATATTGGCCACGTCGGTGAGCATCACCGGCGCTCCATTGCGGTACGCGACCACCACCTTCCGGTAATCCTTGCTGGTCACCAATTGATCGTTGGCATCGATCTGGTAATCCTGGCGCGCGCCGTCAAAATTCCCCTTCGCGGCATTGACGCTGGACTGCGTAACCGCTGTACGCAAGTCCTCCATATTTATTCCATAGGAAGAGAGCGCCGCTGGATTCGCTTGGATCCGTACCGCGGGCTTCTGGCCACCACTGATGGTGACCAGTCCAACGCCGCTCAATTGCGAAATTTTGGGAGCCAGCCTGGTATCCACCAGGTCCTCCACCTGTGAAAGTGGAATGCTGCTCGACGTAGCCGCCAAGGTCAGTACCGGAGCGTCCGCTGGATTTGTCTTGCTGTAAATCGGCGGCGAAGGAAGATTCGCGGGCAAGAAGTTTTGCGACGCATTGATCGCCGATTGCACTTCCTCTTCCGCCACGTCAATATTCAGACTCAATGTGAATTGCAACACGATGACGGAGGTCCCGCCCGAGCTGCTGGACGTCATCTGGCTCAGTCCCTGGAGCTGGCCAAACTGTCGCTCTAACGGCGCAGTCACCGTCGTGGCTACCACATCGGGACTAGCGCCCGGATAAAAAGTGAGCACTTGGATAGTGGGATAGTCGACTTCCGGCAGCGCGGAAACCGGCAGCTGCGTATAACTCACAATGCCCACCAATAATATGGCGGCCATTAGTAGCGCCGTCGCAACCGGTCTCAAAATGAACGGGCGTGACGGACTCAATGGGGAGTGCTCCCCTGGCTGTTAGTGTTTCCCTGGGTAGAGGGTTTCCCTAGCGTACTGGAATTTCCCGCAGCACCAGGGTTTCTCCCGCCAGAACCATTCCCTCGTGGCGAGGGAGCACTGGGAGCGGTCCCAGGAGCCGCTGGATTACCGGGGATCACAACTTTGGAGTTGTCCTGCAACTTATCAAAGCTGCTGTTCGCCAGCACGTCCCCCGGCGACAAACCTGTGACTTGTGTAGTCCCGCCGTCCGTTACACCCGGTTTAATCGTGCGCATATGTGCGGTATTGTCCTGCAGAACATAAACAAACGCAGTCTGCCCGTTATGTTGGATTGCCGAACCGGGAATTAAGGTGGCATCGTGCAGTGTAGTTACCAGCAGCCGCACGTTGACGAACTGGTTTGGAAAGAGCGCGGTATCTTTGTTCTCGAAGGAAGCGCGCGCTTTTAGCGTGCCGGTGGTCGTGTCGATCTGGTTGTCTAGCGTTAGCAGCTTTCCAGTAGCTATTTTTTGTAGCCCGCCGCGGTCAAAGGCATCCACCGTTAGCACCGCTTTATTGCGCAGGCGCTCCTGCACTGGTCCAAGGCTGTCTTCCGGAATAGTAAAAATCGCGGTGATCGGCGACATCTGCGTGATCACCACCAGGGTGGTCGTTCCCGACGACTGCACCACGTTTCCTGGATCGACCAGCCGCAATCCAACCTTGCCAGTGATGGGCGCGACGATGTGACAGTAGTTGACCTGTACCTCATCGAATTGCACGACGCCCTCATCCAACTTCACTGTGCCCTGGTTTTGCAGCACGATTTTTTCTTGATCGTCCAACTGTTGCTTTGGTATGGCTCTGCGATCCCACGCTTCGTGGTAACGCTGTAGGTCCATCTTCGCTTGCGCCAAAACATTTTCGTCCCGCTCCAGTGTGCCTTGGGCCTGCATCAGCGTGGCTCGGTAAGGACGGGAATCAATGTCAATCAGCGGATCGCCTTTATGCACGATCTGACCCTCTTTGTAATGCACCGCCGTAACAATTCCGTTCACCTGGCTGGTGATCGATGAGGTGTAAACCGGCGTCACCGTGCCGATGGCATCCAAGTATGAGCCGATGTCACCCTTTTGCGCTGTTACCGTCGTCACTGTAACCGGCCCGCCTCCACCTCTCGGTGCTTTTGCCGTGGCTTGCTCCTGATGATGCAATACCAGCCAGAAACCGACCCCGAAAACCAGCAGAATCACGATCCACATGATGACGCGCACAGCTCCGCTTCGCTGCTTCAGCGGCGCGTCCGTCGGCGGCGGTAACTGATGTTCGAGTCCGATAGCTGGATGCTCATTTTGGTCAGCAGGCAAAGTGATTCCTCTCTCATCAATCGGGACCGGGGCAGAGAGTCCTTATTATTGACGAATACTAACCCGTGTTTGGATACAGCCGGGCCTGATATTGGGTGCGCCTTTCCTTCAAGGCACTTTCTTCTCTGTGGGTTAGCGGGAGCTCGCTACTTGCCACGAAACAAAAAGGCGAGGTCAACAATTAGAATAATCACCACTGCCAGCTCCAGTACGAAGCTGCGGGTTTGATTGAACTGATCCACCATAAATCTGTACAACTCACCGGCGGTGCGCAGTTTTTGATCCACCAGTCCGCGATAATCGGGCACGCCAACCTTGGCGGCAATCAAATTGTAGAGGCGCGCATAGAACATATCGCTCAGAAACTTCACCGCATTATCAACCTTCTCCGTCAACTCCATAACGTCTAGGCGGATGGTATTCAGTCGGGCCGCTTCACGCGAGAGTCGCCACGCGGTAAGCAAGCCGCCCTGGCGTTCCAGCGAACGATACACCTCGTCAAGGAGGCCAGTGAGCAAGGTGTCGTAATAACGAAATTCCAGCAACTGGGTATTGGCATATTCCAACAGCTGTATGGTTGTCGCCGCTACTTCCGAGCTGCCGTAAACCAGCGCCCCGCCCCAGCCCACCACCAACAAATCTGTGTGGGAGTAAGAGATGCTTGATTGCAACACTTCCTGCCGCTCCGCATCGGATAACAGTGCAGATTCCCCTCGAACCAGCTGAGCTATCTCCGGGCCGTGCGACGCCAACAATTCTTCGGAGGCCAGGTTGTGGCCGTCGACTCCCCGTATTTCCCGGAGTTGTACAACGTAATAGTCCTCTTTGAGCCAGGTATCGTAGGGTTTGATGAGCGCAGAGGTGGCGTGTTTTAACGACGCGCTAAGTAATTCTGTGGCTCGGCTTTCGAGTTCCGTCGCACCGATCCATCGACTGGATCGCTGCACCAGAGCACCCCAATCGTCGCATTCGAACGGTAATTCCAGTTCAATGCTGACCACTCCGTAGTCGTAATAATTAGTCTTTCCTTCGATGTGTTCACCAGCCTTTAAGACCATCGGATGGATGGCCTCCACGACTGGCGATCTCTCAAAGTGCAAATAGTGTGGGATCGGAGGAGTCAGGCCGATGACGGGCTGCGCACCACCTGGCTCAAGCAAGGGCCTCAGTAAGTCCAGCCGAATTGCCTCGGCAACCTCGTACAGAAACAAAATGCGGAACTCGCCCTTCAATGAATCTTTGGCCCTCCCGGCTACATCTACATTACCCGCCAGCGACTAAACATGCGAACCACAAAAAATTGGCGGTCTTAAACACCAACCCCAAACACCGTTTTAACCAACATCTCTTCGAGAACAGCGCGACCCCATCTCTTAAAACATCACGGGCAGCCCGCTAAGGCCGCCCGTGCGTTTCAACCATGTATTTTCCCGGCAACGAAAGATTTAGTGCCGGTCGTCCCCATGTTCGTGACGCCAAGTCCAATAAGCGTCTTGATCTTTGTGGTTCAGCTTCGAGTAGTCACGATACTCTCCGTGGTTCTCGGTGAAATATTGATGGTAGTGGCGATCCTCATCGCCATCCCAATTGTGATAATCCTTGTGAACGCGATCATATACGCGTTTTTGGTCATGATGTTCATCGCGGTGTTCATCCTGCGATGCGGCTCTCGTGACGATCGCCGCAGGTGCGCTTAACGCGGCAGTCAGGAAAATAAAACTGATGTATCGGTATCCGGCTTTCATCATTCCTCCTCGGAAAATAACTTTCAATTCACTTCCTGTGTCGACGCGAATAAAAGTATGACTGTCGTGCATCGGATGTTCAACGCCAGATCCAACAAATTTTTCTCTAAGGTATTTAACGTATAGCTTTTATGACATGGCTTAGTGCTAATTTCCTGGCAAAAATAGCGAAGAGTTTAGACTGTTCCCGCTCTCGTGAATGGCTTCGATCTTGGCTCATCCATAAATCCTTGCAAGCGATCGATCAGTGATTCGGGTAAAAAATGTCTATTAAGACTTGGCTTCTACTTCTTATCGTGCCTATCGCAGCCGGCATCGTCCTTCTCCTGCTGCGCCATCCGCACATCGCTGAGTTATTTCACGAACACATTCCGGATCGGCCTAAGCGCCGGCTGTTTCTGGCAGCGATCGGATTTTTCGTCGTCTTCGCCGTCGCCAGGACGCTCGCCTACGTCAATTTTCACAAGATTGGGCCTTTTCACGACATCTACATCGGCGGCAGACACATCCACCATTTGGTGTGGGGCATCTTGATACTGCTCGGCGTGGGTTTTGGATGGTTGCAGGGTATCGGCCTTGGTGGAGAAGACTCATCCCTCGTCGCGAGCCGCTTAATGTCGTTTCTCTATGGCGCGGGCGCCGCACTCACACTCGATGAATTCGCACTGTGGCTGAATCTTGAAGACGTGTACTGGGCGCGCGAAGGCCGCGCCAGCATTGACGCCATCGTTTTATTCGGCACTTTCCTGATCATCGCGCTTTATGGCAGCCGCTTCTTCCACGCGGTGGCAAATGAGTTGATCCTAGGTCGTAAGAAATAAATCAATCCACGAATCACGTAATCAAATTACCAGAAGTAACGACTCTACTTCCCAAGTCCGAGACAACATGCGCTAAAGTTGCGGCGTCAGGGCGTTTTGCAGATTGGCGATACAATAAGCGACCACATGAAATTCTCTGACCGTACTATTCTCCGTTTGATTGCATTATTTAAGCTGCTAAAAGCAATAGCTCTCATCGCCATCGGTGTCGGCGCCCTGAAGCTGCTGCATCGGAACGTGTTTGTCACATTGCAACATTGGATCGTTATAAGCGGTATCGATCCCGGTAACCACTGGGTGGAGAGAGGCCTTGAGAAGGCCTCTAAATTAAGTCACGCTAAAGTAAAGGGCCTCGGTATCGTCAGCTTTATCTACGCAGGCTTGTTTCTCACCGAAGGAATCGGACTGTGGCTCATGAAACGTTGGGCCGAGTGGTTCACCATAATCATCACCAGCTCCCTCGTACCCGTGGAAATTTACGAACTGTGTCGCCATCCTACTGCCTCGAAAATTCTGGTGCTCATCATCAATGTTGCGGTAGTCGTCTATCTCATTTATCGAATTCGAAATCCGGCGCACGAACCGAATTCTAAATAGCTGCGGAGTCAGGATTGGAGCGCCAGAACTGGCTGCGTTTCAACCGGTTCGCGCTGAGGCTTCGCAAAAAAGGTAGCCACCAAGCCGCATGCCGCCGCGAAAGACAACCACAAGCCTGGAATAGCTCGATTGCCCGAAATATGAATCAGGTACGTACTGAGCGCCGGCGTGAATCCCCCGAAAATCGCGGTAGCCAGGCTGTAAGCCAGCGCAAATCCCGACGTCCTCACATCCACCGGCATAATTTCCGTGAGCGTCACCACCATAGCGCCGTTGTAGCTGCCATAAATAAAGGACAACCACAGTTCCACACCCAACAACCTGGCGAACGAGGGCTCCCTGATTAGCCAAAGCATGGCCGGATAGGCAGTGACGAGCATCAGCAATGTGCAGCCAAATAGCAACGGTCGCCGGCCGATCCGGTCCGACAACGCCCCCATAATTGGCAACCAAAAAAGATTCGAAGCGCCAACGCACAGAGTCACAATCAGACTGTCGACGCTCGCCAGATGCAACACGGAATTTCCAAACGTCGGCGTGTATGCGGTAATCATGTAAAACGACACGGTGGTCATGGTAACCAGGAACGTGCCCACCAGCACGATGACCCAATTGTTTCTCAGCGAACGAAAAATTTCCGCCGTGTTGGGTCTATGTTTACGAGCTAGAAACTCGTCCGTTTCCGCCAAAGACTTCCTTAGCCTGAAAAGAAATGGAATGATCAAGCAGCCCAGCAGCAAAGGAACCCGCCATCCCCAGCGCTGCATCTTTTCAGTGGAAAGAAATGAATTGAGTACCACTCCCACCGAAGCGGCAAACATTACCGCGACTTGTTGGCTGCCTGATTGCCAACTTACGTAAAATCCTTTGTGACCGGGCGTAGCGATCTCCGACAAATACACCGAGACGCCGCCGAGTTCCATGCCGGCAGAAAATCCCTGAAGAAGGCGTCCAGTTAAAACAAGTATCGGCGCGAGCAAACCGATCATCGCGTAGCTAGGCATGAAAGCGATGGAAAAAATCCCGATCGACATCATCCCCAACGTCAACAACAAACCGGCGCGGCGGCCGTTGCGATCCGTGTACGCGCCCAACACCAAAGCTCCCAATGGACGCATCAAAAATCCGGCCCCAAAAGTCATCAACGACAGCATCAACGAGCCGTAGGGACTACCGCTCGGAAAAAACGCATTGCCTATCGCGGCGGCATAATAACCAAACACCATGAAGTCGTACATCTCCAGAAAATTTCCGCTGGAGACGCGCACCACCGACCACACTTTGGATTTGCGGTCGCTGGAATGAATCGGTGAGTTCATGATCTGGGACAAACCCTAACCCTGCTATCTGGCAATAGTCGCTAATTCGAGTCGAACACAGCTGACGCGGTTTTGTTTCTACTACCGCTCGCGAGGGACAAACACTGAGCAAGGCGAACGCCACCCCTCAACCTCGCTCAGGTGCGCGCGTTACCAGACCAGTTTGAGCCCTAGTTGAATTTGGCGCGAGGACGTGGATGTAGACCCGATAACTCCCGCGTTGGAGGTCTCGAAGGAATTGTTAGAGTCGTTCAAAAAATTTGGCGCTGCAAAGTTGGGGTGATTCAGAATGTTGAAGAACTCTGAACGAAATTGCACCCTGAATCTTTCTTTGAACGAAAAGTTCTTGAACAAGGAAAAGTCGACCGTGGTCAATCCAGGCCCATAAAAACGGTTACGGCCTGAATTGCCAACCAAAACTCCGCCCGCGACCGCTGGTGCAGCCGTAAAGCAATTCGGATTGAAAGCCAATAGCTGTCCCGCTGCATTGCTTCTAACTCCTGGCGTGGCGTTGCATCCGGCGATCAGGTTCGCAAAGTCCATTGAAAAATCGCCGTTGAAGCCGGTATTAAGAGGGTCGCCGCCACCGCCAAACGTCACAGTATATGGGGATCCACTCGTGGCGGTAACAATCGTTCCGATTTCCCATCCTCCTGCCACATACGACGCAACGCCGCTCTTGGGCCCAGGCAGGTCCCAAATCATGGTGCCCACCAGCGTGTTACGCACGTCGAAATCGCACGCGCCGATTCTGTACGCCTTGCTGAGAAGCAACGGCACCGCGATGGAATTCACATAGGTGTCGCCCGTTACTGGCGCGGAGCTTGTGTCGCGGCATTTCCCGAGTGTGTAGGACAATTGCCCTTGCAACCCATGCGTCATTTCTCGTTTCAGTTGCGTTTGGAAGCCATGATAGGTCGATTCGCCGTCAAAAATCACCGGGCGTATTCCTGCTCCGCCCGGTGCCCCGGGCACGACTCCCCCATTGGCGCCTGCCCAATTGGGATCCAGTTGATACGTGTTGGAAGGAATGAGTATTCCAGCTGCCGTCTGCACTGGCGGAACTAAGTTGATGTCATCGGCGGCCACCGAAAGATGCACGGAACGGGAGCCCACGTAGCCGACTATCAGCGTCCACGCAGTGCTGATCTGTCGTTGGATGTTGAAGTTCCAATTCAGTACATCAGCGCGATGGGGATTCTGGTCGATGTATCGATTTCTGATGTTATTAGGACTAAAACCGATGTTTGGATCGACGCCATTTCCTAGTGTCGCGTGGTTGTCAAATCCGACAATCTGAAACGGAGCTGTGGCCGCGGTATTTAGCCCGAATTCGTAAGGAAGCGGCAGCACATCAAATATCGCGAATCCGCCACGCACGGCAGTTTTTCCATCCCTGAATGGATCCCAAGAGAACCCAATTCGGGGTTCGAAATTTTTAGTGGTGGGATTATTTCTGATAAACGTATCGACGTGTTGCGGTCCGCACGGACTGCTGGGGCTGGGAGGCACTCCCGGCGTGGCGCAATTCACTAGAGTAGTAATTTCCTGAATTCTGTTGTTGGCATCTCTGGGCAACGTTGTGAATTCATAGCGCAGGCCGATGTTAAATGTAAGGTTCGGCCGGAAACGCCAATCATCCTGAACGTACCCGGCGAACAGACTTTCCCGGATCGCCACTTCATTCGAGCCACCGGGTGCCAGCGCGTTTAATCTTTGCGGAGTGTTCGTTAGCAGCAGACACAATCCGCCGTCGGTAAATACGGAGCAAGGACCGGTATTCGGCTGACCAAAGTTATTCACTCTGCCGTTGGGACTCAATTGCTCCAGAACGTTGTACAGCATTCGTTCGAATGCGAAGCCCAACTTGATAGAGTGTGTCCCCTTGGTGACGAAAGCATCATCGTAAACTTGCGCTGATGTCCACCGGTGCAAGAAGCGATTCAGACCGCCTAGGCCAATCGCAGTCGTCACCACTCCAGGAACTCCGATTTGCGGCGGCCCAATCGCGCCCGGCGCGACCACTAGACCCTTGTCGGTGGCCACGGCATCGCCGGAAACTGGCAAATTGATATCTCCGCGGACTCGACTGAGTCCCACGCGGATAGTATTGATCAACGCCGGGTTGAAAATATGCGTCTCTTCCACGCTGGCCGTCTGCCGGCGAGAGAACACCTGGTGGATCGTGTTTTGCAGCGGATCCGGTTGCGACTGTGGCCCGGAATCGAAAAAGTAGCTGACCGTCAGGCTGTCTTTATCAGAAAATTTTTGGTCCACTCTTCCGGTGGCGTAATTTTCATTTGAAATAGTCGGCAGAGCTACCCCGAACTGTACAGCGTCCGTATTCGTTGCATTTTGGCATACTGCTGGGCAGGGCCACAGCGCCAGATAAGGCGTGACTCGCGAATCCAACGGAACGGCTGCAAGCGCAGCGCAATCACCTCCGCCTGGAGTTGAGGGCACGCACAATAAGCCGCTACGTGCCTCACTCGAAGGTACGCGAATTAACTGTGTGCCGGGCCTGTTCTGACGCACTCCCTCATACGTTCCGTACACAAACGTTTTATCTTTGATGATGGCTGTGCCGCCAGATGCGCCAAACTGCACGCGACGGAAAGAGGGGATCGGTCCTGGTGCATCAAAGTAATTCTTGGCGTCAAAAACTTTGTCACGATCAAAGAGGAAGGCGGTCCCATGCAAATCGTTAGTGCCGCTCTTGGTGATTGCGTTAATTACCGCGCCCGACGTTCGCCCATATTCCGCCGTGTAGTTGCTGGTCAGTACGGAAAATTCCTGAATACCGTCCACGCCGAGGTTCAAGCCCGACGCTCCGCCCGGGGAGCCGTTCGAGTAGTCATTGATGCTGACGCCGTTTACGCGGTAAGTATTCTCGTTGGCGCGATGTCCGCTGTTGCTCAACTGGTTGCCGAATCCGCGATTACCTTTATTAGCGCTGAATCCGGTTCCCACCTGGTTCGGAATGTTATTGACGCCCGGCTCCAGGGCCGCCAGTGATGTCCAATCGCGACCATTCAGCGGCAATTCTCGAACGGTGGTGGAGTCCACGGTGGAACTGACCGTTGACGAGGTCGTTTGAATATCGGGGATCGCCGCATTTACTTCCACCGTTTGACTGAGCGAACCAACCTTCATTTTCAAATTCAGCGCTTGCTCCCCGCCAACCGTAAGCGTGATGCCTTTCTCCGTCAAAGTCTGAAACCCCGTCGCGGTCACAGTGACTTCGTATTCGCCCGGCAGTAGGTTGGGCGCCGAATAAATTCCATCCGCGTTGGAGGTCACGTCTCGTGCAACCCCGGTACCCGCGTTCTTTACACTGATCGTGGCGTTCGCCACCGGACCGCCTTGATCGTCAGTCACCAACCCGGACAGCGTGGCACCGGCGACCTGCGCTTTGACGGGTGTTACCCAACTCATCTGGACACTCGCGATCAGCAGAAGTGCCAGCAGCAGGTGCAGTACTACCGAATTTTTTGATAATAAAGACATATCCCCTCCCCGTTCGCACACCCTTAACGTTGACCGTTAGAGTCACGCGGTCCATGAGTGCGCGAGTGTCCAATCGCATTCGAGCGGCGGCGATTTAGTGGCGACACTCTGCGTGCTTCCGCGAATTAACACAATCCGCAATGCGTCCTATCGAAGCCCTTTCTGCATCTCCGGCCTTACTACTGAAAACCCGGGACTTAGCGCGCAGAATAACGAGCTTTTTTGACGCTTCGCGCTTCACGGCGCTATACTCCCCACGCGGCTCTGGGCCGAAAATGCAGCACACCTCCCATGCTTCCAAGATAGTTCGTTGCGGCGTGTTTGAGATCGATCTCAAGGCCTTCGAGCTGCGCAAGCACGGTCTACGCCTGAAACTGGCCGAGCAGCCTTTTCAGATTCTCGCCATACTCCTGGAACAACCTGGTGAAGTAGTCACCCGTGATGAACTTCGCGAACGTCTTTGGCCGGGCGATACCTTTGTGGATTTCGATCACGGATTGAACAATGCCGTGATGCGTTTGCGCGAAGCGCTCGGCGATTCACACGACAAACCGCGCTTCATCGAAACATTGCCGCGACGCGGCTACCGCTTCATTGCGCCGATAGAAGAAATCCATCCGGGTTCAAGAATAAATTTTGACGGTGACCCCCAGACCAATTCCTCCGCCGCTTTACACGCTTCCGATGGTCCGGCACAGCTGTCCGCTGATCCTAACCAACTGGTCAGTCGCCGTAATGCCGGCAACTGGCTAACCCTCCCACGGATTGCCCTGATGTCTGCGGCAGTGTTGGTTTTTGCGGTACTTTCCGGCTTAGCCGTACATTTCGTGAGAGGCTGGGAGTCCGGAAAAATAAATCCTGCACACAATATGTCGCTGGTCGTCTTGCCTCTCGAGAATTTGTCTGGCGACGCAGAACAGGATTATTTTGCCGACGGCATGACCGATGAGCTTACCGCCAATCTGGCCAAGATCCGGTCGTTGCGAGTCATTTCACGGTCAACCGCTATGGCCTACAAAGGCACGCACAAGCCCCTTTCCGAAATCGCCAAGGACCTGAAAGTCGACGCTGTCGTTGAGGGCACGGTATTAAAAGCAGGAAACCGCGTGCGCATCACCGCCGAACTCGTTCAAGTCTCCACCGATCATCATCTCTGGGCCGACACCTACGAAAGCCAGATTGGCGACGTACTCGCGCTGCAAAATAGAGTTTCATCCGCCATCGTGGACGAAATTCGCATCAACCTCAGTCCCGAAGACAAACAGCGTCTGGCAAAAAATCCTTCCGTCAGCCCCGATGCTTACGAAGACTATCTGAAGGGCCGCTATTACTGGAATAGAAGATCCAGCGATGGATTCACCAAGGCCATTGGATACTTTGAAGACGCCACTCGCAGAGACCCGCAATATGCGTTGGCCTATGCGGGACTGGCGGATTGTTACGGAATTATCGGCGCGACCATATATGGCAGTTTGCCGGCCGCCGAGGCTGCGCCGAAAGCTAAAGCTGCCGCGATTCGCGCGCTGGAAATCGATCCTAGTCTCGCCGAGGCGGAAACTTCTCTCGCCACCGCGAAATTCAACTATGACTGGGATTGGGCCGGCGCAGCGCAAGGTTTCCAACGCGCCATCCAGATGGACCCCAGATACGCAACCGCCTACCAGCGATATTCGCTCTATTCCATCGCCATGGGTCGCCGTGACGAAAGCCTCGAACAAATAAAGAGGGCTCGCGAGCTCGATCCTCTTTCCATCAGCATAAATTCGAGCTTGGGTTGGCGCTTATATCTCGCGCGTCAGTACGACCGCTCCATCGCGCAACTCCGTGATACTCTGGAATTGGACCCCTCCTACGAATGGGCTCATTTCATCCTCGGTCAGGCCTACGAGCAAAAGCGTGAATTCGATCTCGCCCGCGCCGAACTGCAAAAGGCCGTTGAACTTTCCCACAACAGTCCATTGATGATCTCCGCCTTGGCACATGCTGAAGCGCTCTCCGGCAATCAGGAGGAAGCACTCCGGCTCCTCCAGCACTTAATGACGCAGTCAAAAAAGCAGTATGTTTCCCCGTTTTATGTCGGCGTCGTGTACATCGCGTTAGGCAAAACCGAAACGGCCATGGATTGGATGGAAAAGGCTTTCGCGGATCGCTCGAACGGCCTCGTCTTTCTTAAGGTCGAGCCGGAGCTTGATCCGCTGCGCTCTAACGCTCGCTTCATTGCGCTACAAAAGCAGCTCAACTTTCCGGATTAATCCGCGCCACAAAAATAAAAACCCATCTCTAAGTTTGAACTCTGTTTAGAGATGTGCCCTGCTAGATCACGTTGTCGTGGATTGCTAACAGGCGTTACGAAATCCTTGCGACTTCTTCGCGATTTCTTTAACTCCCGGATGTGACCCTTCAAGATCGTTTGCCCGCCTGCAAGAAGGTGGTACTTCTATACCCTTTAGCAATCTTCTAATCGTGGGACTCAGAACCAGAGGGTGAAGGTATGAACCGCACAATGAAAACGATTTTACGTATATGGGAAATGTGCACGACAGTTCGCAAAAGATTCTGGGTCAGTCGCGCGCGAACAATCTGCGCGGTCATCGTCGCAGCCTTCGCATTCAGTCCTTTCGCCAGCGGACAATCTCCCTCGACTGCCCAACCTCCATTGACAATCGAAAGTCCGCAAGAAATGCTAGCGCGCATCAGCAGGCTCGAAGCCGAAGTATCTCCAGCTGAAGGCGATCGTTTCTCGCATGCAGCCCCCTGCGGTTGCCAACAATGCGGCCGATCCCGTGACTGCCTCCGTACAACCTGCGCCAGTAAACCAGCCGGCTCCAAAACAGGAAACCGTTCAGCCCGTCTTGCAGCCCGAGGACAGCAAGGCGCTCAGTTTTCTTCGTGAGACGACCATCAACGTATCGCTCGATGGCTACTATGCCTACAATTTCAACGATCCGGTTGGCCGAGTAAATCTTTTGCGTGCCTACGATGTGCTCAGCAATGAGTTCAGCCTCAATCAGGCCAATCTCGTTATTGACCATCCCCCCGAGGCCGCAGCGGGCCGCCGCTGGGGCGGGCGCCTCGATTTGCAGTTCGGTCAGGCCACCGACACCCTACAAGGGAACCCCGCCAACGAACCCCGCCCCCAGATTTATCGCAACATTTTCCAGGCCTATGGCACCTACATAATTCCCGCCGGTAAAGGCATAACCGTCGATTTCGGCAAATGGGGAAGCTCTCTCGGTATCGAGGGCAACTACTCCAAAGACCAAATAAATTATTCCCGCGCGTACTGGTTCGATTTTTTGCCTTTTTACCATATGGGTGTGCGCGTGTGAACGGCACCAACCAGGTCGAAGCTACCAACGGTTTCAAAGATGAGTTGTTTGGTTTCACTGCCAAGCCTGCAAAAAACATTGTGTGGACCATGAACTATTATCTCGGACAGGAGCATCCCGATCGCGCTGTCGTCCCGCCATCAAGTCCGATTCCGGTGCAACCCGGTCTCAGTTTTGTCGCCATCACTCACTTTCTGCCAACCTGCGGTTGTCACGAGTCCTCTCTCGACCCTCGTCTTCTCGCGTCGGCGGGCCGGTTGAAGCGGTAACCCACCCAGGGTTCGGTGTGAATATATTTTGGCTTGGCGGGATTGAGTTCAATCTTCTTTCGAAGCTGGTTTATCACCACCCGTAGCGATTCAGTCTCTTCGCCATATTCCGGCCCCCAGACCGACTGCAGCAGTCTGCGATGTGAGATGGGCCGCCCGTCCGCGACTACCAATTCCTTCAGCACTGCGAATTCCTTT